>CAZFKN010000035.1:0-24038 GCA_964519805.1 uncultured Gemmatimonadaceae bacterium | reverse complement strand
AGGCTGCCGGTGACGGCGAACATGCGGTCGCCGTGGCGGAAGGAGAGGGTGCTGCCGAGGCCGGGCTTGCCCGCCGGCTCGCTCTCCTCGCCGGGACGCGTGCCGAGCAGCGCCGAGACGTCGCTCACCGGACCTTCGATCGTGCGGATGACTTCCCCCGACGCCAGCTGCTGCGCCACCACCATGAGCGGCCGCCGGCCGCTGTCGCCGGACTGCGTCTGGACCTCCGTCACCGGGAGCCCGTCGATGCGCGCCGGCGTGTCGCCGGCCTGTTCCTTCGCCCCGTCCCACGAGAGGTTGCGCCAGACGCCGCCCAGCTCGAGCTGACCGTCCTTCGCGATGCCGCCCACGTTCGCGAGGTGGGCCGACGGCGTACGGTCCACCCCACGGGCGGGTGCGGGCCGCCGGGCAATGGCCCGCTTAGCCGGCTGGGTAACTTGAAGCTTCTCGGGCTCCGGCGCCGGCGCCGACGCTTCGATAGCTGGCGGCTCGTCCACGGCGGGAGCGACGGTCACGCTATCCGCCGGCGGGGCCGGGATCGGGCTCGGCACCACGGTGCCCGGCGACCTGCCCGCGAGCGTCCGCGCTGCCGGCGGGTGCACGAGATAGCTTGCGCCCCAGCCGACGCCCAGGGCCAGGATCACGCTCGCCGCCCATGCCGCCCGTTGCCGCCGCTGCTCCTGGAGGGAGGCCCGCTGGGCCGCCCGCCGGCGCAGCTCCACCAGAGGCGGCGGCAGCGTGTGCCGAGGGGCCAACCGCGCGAGCATGGCCGTGGTGCGGTCCCGCAACGCGGCGATCTCGTCACGGGCCGTCCGACACGGTGTACACTCGGCCAGGTGGCTCTCGATCTCCACGCAGCGCAGTCGCGCCAGCGCCTGATCGAGGTAGGCGTGCAACTCCTCTTCACGAATGTGCGGCATGATCCCCTGTCTGCGGCGTCTGCTGCCGCTCATGGGCGGCAACCAGTCGTTTCCGCGCCCGCGCCAACGTCGTCCCGACCGCGCCGACCGCGAGTCCGGTTTGCGCCGCGATCTCCGGGTAGCTGAGTCCGGCATCCCACAGGAGCAGGATTTCCCGATCCCGCGGCGTGAGCGCGCTCAGCGCGTCGTGTACCGACGCAATTTCTTCGTCACGCTCCACCTGGTCCTCGGCGGAGGGTTCGAAGGTCGGCTGGGCGATCGGATCGCCCTTGAGAAGCGTCAGGTGCCGTTTCCGGCGGACGGCGGCCCGGGCCTCATCACGCGCCAAGTTCGCGGCGACAGCGAAAAGCCACGCGCGGGGCTTTTCCGGGCGGTGCGCCAGCGCCCGCATGAATACTTCCTGCGCCAGATCTTCGGCCCGTTCCGCGTCCCAGACCTTGCGATAGAGGAAGCGGACGACCGCGGTATATGTGGACTCGTACAGGATTTCGAACTCGTCGTTCACTGCGGCCTCTCGCCCCCCGAGGCGGGTGTCCCGCCAACGTATGGCTGCATGGGTGTCGCTCTGAGGACGCGCCGCCCCGTTACCCTTGCACAAGTGATGCCCGGTCAACGGACTGCCCCCGTCCGGCGGGCCCGAAGACGCAGCCCGGATGCAGCCCCTTCTCCTTGTGGGGCCAGTCGGTACAGAGATCCGGCTTGGCCGGCCGGCCGTCGCTCCGCTCCCGCCCGTGGAGCATGCAGCTGATGCGATCGGAGCCGAGGTAGCCGCAGGCGGACACGATTTCCGCCTCCAGCGAGAACTCCCCGGGGCGCGTCACCTTACACAAATACGGTGGTTTGCGCGCCCGCACCAGAGCCTCCAGCCTCCGCTCCCTCCGGGTGCACATGATCTCGATCTGGAGGTCCCGGCAGCAGGCCGCGCCCCGGACCCTGTCCGCAGTTCGGCAGGGCGCTCCCGCGCAGGGGTTCCCCGTCGCCAGGATCGGCAGCCCGCGGGCCGAGGGTGGCAGGAGTCGTGCGGCGAGCCGGAGGTCGTCCACCACCCGAAAACGGTCTCCACCGAGCTGCCGGGGCTGCGGAGCCCTCGTCGCGCCCCTTGGCGCGCGTCCCTGGAAGCCGTGCGCGGTACACTGTGCCCGGCCGTTGGAGCGCTCGAGATACCGGCAGGGAACGTGAAGCACCGCGTCGGCGTACAGGTCGCCCTCGCTGGCCCGGAGGCCCTCGAAGGTGATGTGCTCGGTATGGCCGAGGAGCCACGTCGCCTCGTGATCCAGCGAGGTTCTGCCCTCGCCCAGCTCGCCGATCCGCAGGAGCACGCGGAGGCTCAGGCACTGGGGACCCAACCGGGGGCAGGCGGGCGGGGCGGAGCGGGTCTTGATTCGGGCTGACGGCGATGGCAAATTGTCGCCTGCGATTAGAGCCTTGTGAAATGGTTCACAAGCACGCGCCCCCACGCAACGGGTGGGCGTCCGTGAGGCGAGCAACGTCCACCGTTCCTGGAGGCACGAAAAGCGATGCGCATCACTTCCTTGGCAACAGGGCTGGCCCTTCTGGCAGTAGCCTGCGGCGGTGAGAAGAAGGCGGAGGAGCAGACCACCACGGCGACCCCGCCTGCCGCTCAACCCGCGGCGCCGGCGGCGGCTCCGGCGGCCGGGGGAACCACTCACGAAGTGAAGATGCTACTGGACGGGACTACCTACAAGTACGATCCCGCCAAGCTGACCATCAAGTCGGGCGACGTCATCAAGTTCACCGTGGTGAGCGGCGGCGCTCACAACGTGCAGTTCTATCCGGACAGCATCCCTGCCAACGTGCCGGCGGCCATCAAGGCACTCGCCATCGCCCCGCCGGAGAAGGGCGGGAGCATTTCCAGCGAGTCCATGAAGACCGAAGGGGAGAGCTTCGACCTATCGTTCGCCGGAGCGCCGGCGGGCGTCTACAAGTTCTTCTGCGCCCCGCACCATGCGCTCGGGATGGTCGGCGAGGTAACGGTACAGTAAGCAGTGAAGAGTGCACGGTGAACAGTGAGCCGGGGGCTCCGATTACGAAGTAGCCCCCGGGTTACTGTTCACGGTTCACTGTTCACCACGTTCACCGTCTCACTGCCCACCCTCCCACCACCGCCCCAACCACCAGTCCCGCCAGCGCGTCCACCGCGTAGTGCATCTGGCAGTAGACCACGCCGATCGTGAGTAAAGCGGTCGGGATCACGAGGGCGGCGCCGAGGGCGCGCGAGGCCCGCCAGCTCGCCACCGTCGCGGCGACGCTTGCGGCCACGTGGGAGGAGGGAAATGCAGCACCGTATGAGCTGCCGCCCGCGAGCATGGCGTAGACCAGCCGAGCCGCCGGGTTGTCCACGAAGCTCCCGGTCGGGCGGGGAAACGCGTAGTACGGCCCGGCCACGGGGAAGAGCACAAAGACGACGTAGCACGCAATGAAGGTCGCCATCACGGCGAGGACGAATCGCCTCAACGGCTCGCGATCGGGGCGACGCAACAGCACAAGAGCGGGCACGACGATGATGGCGTAGTAGCCGCAGTAGGTCCCGTGTAGCAGGGTGGACCAGAAGCGACTCGGCGCGCGTTGCCACCAGTCGCGGCTCGGCTGACCGCCGAACAGCGCGGCTTCCCATTGCTGAACGGTCTGATCGTGGACGGCCACCCGCCCGCCACCGGTCAGGACATCCAGCGAGGCATACAGGGCAAGCAGGAGCACGAGGGGGTAAACGTCGCGCATCAGGCGCCCGAACCGCCCCAGGTCGTCGCGGGTGACCAGCGCCACGAGGGTCGCCATCAGCCCGTTCGCGGCCAGGAGCCAGCCACACTGCGGGATGGCACTCAACCGTGCGGCGGCCACCACGGACACCAGGCCGAGATACCCCAGCAACAGGCGGTCGACCGTCCGGAGCCGGTGGTCCGCGACGAGCACCGGCAGCGACTCCTCGGCCGCCCTCACAGCCATCCGGCCGACCGATACCACCGGTAGGTGTCCGCGAGTCCGCGCGCGAGGTCGAACGCGGGGGTCCACCCGGTCTCGGCCATGAGAGAGCCCGGGTCGCCGGTCCAAGCGGGCTGGAAGAACTCGTTGGCCTTGTCGGCGGTGAGAATCGTGGCACGTCCGGTGAGACCGGCCACTGCGCCCGTCCCCGCGAGCGCGGCCGCGCCGATTCGAGCCGGAATCCGGACGATCGCTACCCGCCGTCCCACAGAGTCACCGACCGCGCGGACGAACGCGGCGCTCGTAAACATCTCGGGGTGACAGGCATAGTAAAGGCGTCCGGCAGCCTGCGGGCACACGGCACTCGCGACCAGCGCGCTGGCGAGGTCCGCGCCATGTACCGCGGACAGCTCCTGTGTGCCGGTGCCGAACACGGGACCGAGGCCGAGCCGGGCCAGCCGGAAGACTTTGAGGACCTCGCGGTCGCGAGGACCGTACACCATGGGCGGCCGGAGAATGGTCCACGGGACCCGGCCTGCCCGCACGATCTCTTCCGCCGCCAGCTTGCTGCGGCCATAAGCGGTAACGGGTCGGGGAGGCTCGGTGCCGGTGAGGGGCCGGCCGAGCGCGGAGGGGCCGCCCGCGGCCATGGACGATACGAGCACGAATCGGCCGACGCCCGCGAGGCTTGCGGCTTCGAGCAAGTTCGCGGTTCCGTCGCGGTTGGCCCGGAGAAACTCGCCTTCGCCCCGCGCCGCGACGAGGCCCGCGACATGGATCACGATCGCCTGGCCGCTGGCAGCGTCTTTCAGCGCGGCGCGGTCGTGGAGGTCGCCGGCTACCAGGCGCACACCTTGGCCGCCCAGCCCGGTGGCTTTGCCCGGCGAACGCACCAGGGCGGTCACCTCGGCGTCGCGGCGGCGGAGCGCCTCGACCAGGTGGCTTCCCACGAACCCGGTCGCGCCCGTCACCAGCACCTTCATGTAGCGCGGTCGTAGAGTCGGTAGGTCTTGTAGTGCTTCCAGCCGATCTTCACCATGCCGGCGATCATCGCGGCGTTGTCCTCGAGGATCCAGCCGGCCTCTCCCCAGTGAATCCGGTTGGCATTCCCGTTCCGCCAGATGTTGGCGTACAGTACCGCATCGACGCCCTTGCCGCGGTACTCCGGCAAGATGCCCAGCAGCAGCACGCGAAGCCGCCCGATTCGGTGGGTCTTGAGCATCCAGAGGACGCGGACCAGTCCGGGCAGGAAGGCGCCGGAGCGGTTGCCCTGGAACGCCGCGTTCAGGTCGGGCATACAGATGGCAAAGCCGATGAACTTGCCGTCCTTCTCTGCGAATAGCACGAGCTCGGGAACGACGACCGGCTTGAACTGTTCTGCCAGATGGTCGATCTCCCGCTCGGTCATGGGCACGAAGCCCCAGTTCTTCTCCCACCCGGCGTTGTACAGCTCCTTGATGCGAGCGACCTCCGCGTCGAAATCGGCCATCCTGAGCGGGCGCACCGTCACGCCGAAGCGCCGTCGCACAAGATCGGTCGCCCGAACGAGCCGCGCCCCGAAGTCGCCGCTGGGATCGGTTCCTTCGAAGCACCAAAGGTCCTTGGCCTTGGCAAAGCCGGCCCGCTCGTGCAGCGTCGGGTAGTAGCGCGGGTTATGCGGCATCATGAGCGTGGGCGGGGTCTCGAAGCCCTCGACCAGAAGGCCGCACTCGTCGTTGACGGAAAACGAAGCCGGTCCCCGCAGCGTATCGAGGCCACGCGGGCGAATCCAATCGGCGGCCGCGCCAAAGAGCGCGTCGGCGACGGCCTGGTCGTCTACGCATTCGAAGAAGCCGAAGAAACCTACGCGGTCGCCGTGAGTCTCGTTGTGGAGGCGGTTGTGGATGGCGGCGATGCGGCCGACGACCTCGCCGTCACGCTCGGCCAGCAAATACTCGGCCTCGGCGTGCTCGAAGAAGGGGTTCTTCTCGCGGGAGAGGAGCGTCGCTACGTCCCGACGCAACGGCGGGACCCAGAGCGGGTCCCGCGCGTGGAGTCGGTAGGGAAGGTCGATGAAGCGCTTCAGGTCCTTCGAGCTGCGCGCCGGTCGGACGCGCGCGGGAACGGTCAGATGACCCCCAACTCCCGGCCGATGCGGGCGAAGGCGTCGAGCGCGTAGTCGATCTGCTCGAACGTGTGCGTCGCCATGAGGCTGGTGCGCAACCGGCACTGGGACGGTGCCACGGCCGGCGGGGCTACCGGATTGGTGAACACGCCCGCGTCGAACAGCTTGCGCCACATCAGGAAGGTCTTTTCCATCGGGCCGATGAGCACCGGGACGATCGGGGTCTCGGTGGGCCCGATATCGAAGCCCAAGCTCCGGAACCCGTCCTGGAGGCGTCGGGTGTTGGCCCAGAGCTGGTCCCGCCGCGCCGGCTCCCGCTGGAGCACCTCGAGCGCCGCCAGCACGCCGGCCGTGTTGGCCGGAGGCAATGAAGCGGTGAACATGAGGGGTCGGCTGTGGTGCCGGAGATAGTGGATCACGCTTTCGGGCGCGGCCACGAAACCGCCAATCGACGCGAGCGACTTCGAGAACGTCCCTGCGATGACGTCCACCTCGTCCGTCAGGCCAAAATGGGCCGCCGTGCCGTCGCCGTTGGGGCCCAGCACGCCCACGGAATGAGCATCGTCCACCGCGAGCACCGCCCCGTACTTCCGGGCGACCCGGAGCAGGCCGGGCAGGTCGGCGATGTCGCCCTCCATCGAGTACACCCCATCCACCACGATCATCGAGCCGCGGCTGGCCCGGTCGCGCTCCATCTTGCGCTCTAGGCCCGCCAAGTCGCCGTGGTTGAAGCGCTCGGTGTCGCCGTAGGACATCTTCGCCCCGTCGACGATCGAGGCATGGTCCAACTTGTCGAGGTAGACGACTTCGCCCCGGCCAACCAACCCTGAGATGAGCCCCAGATTGGCCTGATAGCCGGTGGAGAAGACGAGGCACGCCTCCTTGCCCATGAACTCGGCGAGGGCGTGCTCCAACTGCTCGTGGAGGTCGAGCGTGCCGTTCAAGAACCGGCTGCCCGTGCAGCCTGATCCGTAGGCCGACAGCGCCCGCGAAGCCGCCTCCAGGACCTTCGGATGATGGGTCAGCCCGAGGTAGTTGTTGGACCCCAGCATGATCCGTTTCTGACCTTCAATGACGACAACCGTGTCCTCGGACTCGGAAATCGGCTTGAAGTACGGATAGAGGCCGGCCGCCTGCACCTCGCGCGCTTTCGTGAACTGGCGGCACTTCTCGAGTAGCGCGACCTGCTGGAGGGTCTGGGTATCCACAGTGCCTCGGCTCGAAAAGGGGGGATCAGAGCCCCGAAATTCCTTGTCCAGAAACGACTTAAAGTATGCCGTCCAGGATAGGTGCACAAGTCGGTGGTGCAAGCGGGCATCCGATGGTGGAGGCCCAAATCGCACAAGGGGATAGCAAGGGTCGGGCCGCTCCGGGGGCCAAGGATTGCGACAGTTGGCGGCACGCGCGCAAGACCTGGCGCCACGCCTTGCTTTTCGCCCACCCGATCGATACGCATACCGGAGCAGCGATTCACCACCGGTGGAGGGTGTGTGCCCGGTACGCCTGAGCTTCCCCGACGATCATTTCTGCAGACGCTGGCCTTGGCCTCGGCAGGCCTCATGGGCACCGCCGCGGCGGCGAGGTCCGGGCGCCTGTTCGGCCTGGTCCGCCCCGGGGGGCCGGACGATCCCGAGATCCCGAACGAGGAGGTCGCGCGGATCTACCGGGAGCGGTTCGGTGGCCGGACGATTACCCACGCACACGTCCAGCTCGACATGCCGGCGGTGGCCGAGGACGGGCGAGTCGTGCCGGTCATCATCGAGAGCGACCTCCCGATGACGGCCGAGCACTACGTGAAAGGCATCCACCTGATCGTCGATCACAACCCGGACGCCCATCTGGCTGGCTTCTATCTGACCCCGGCCGTGGGACAGGTATCGATCTCTACCCGGATCAAGATGAAGCGGTCCACCTGGGTTCGGGCGATTCTGGAAACCAACACTGGTGAGCTGTGGGCGGACTACGCCAAAGTCCTCGTGACGCTGAACGGATGCGGATGATGCTCGGCATCGGCGACGCCCGGATCCGCCTCCCCGACCGCATCGCCCGGGGGGACATCATCACGGTCAACTCGATCGTTTCCCACCCGATGGATACCGGGTTCTTCCGGACGAAGGATGGCGATCCGATTCCGGCGTATTTCATCAGCGAAGTCGTGATTACCTACGGCGGGGACGAGGTCGCCCGGTTCGAATGGACCTCCGGCATCAGCCGGGATCCGGTCGTGAGCTTCACGCTCCGGGCCGACCGCGAGGCGCCGTTGGCGATCACGTGGAAGGACAACAAGGGCGGGGTCTACAGTCAGTCGGCCAACGTCACGTTCACCGCCGCCTGAGCCGGGCTCTGCTCTCCATCACGTTCCTCGCGCTCCATGCGTTCTCTCCCGCATGGGGCGTTTCGGTTTCTCAACCAGACTCGACGGCATCGGTCTTCCCCGTCCGGTTGGTCGCACCGGGGGTGTACGCCGTTCTGGGAGATACCGGCCGTGGATCGGAGGGGCGCGCCAATGCGGGATTCATCGTGACGCGTGATGGTGTCGTGGTCGTCGATGCTGAGGCGAGCCCGGCCGCCGGGGAAACCCTGCTGCGGACCATCCGCTCCGTGACGAAGCAGCCGATTCGCTGGCTCGTGCTCACTCACCACCACCCGGATCACCATTTCGGCGCCATCGTCTTCCGGCGGGCCGGGGCCAAGGTGATCGCCCATCCGGATACGCGCACGCTCTCTTCGGAAGGCGGACCCGACGAGCAAGTGATCAACTGGATCCGGGTGGTCGGCCTGGACGCGATGCGCGGCTTTGAGTACGCGGACACGCCGGACCGACCGGTCACGGGGAGCGACACGCTTCGAATCGGCGGGCGGGTAATCGTCGTACGCTCTCCGGGACCCGCGCACACGGCCGGGGACCTGATGGTCTGGCTGCCGACCGAGCGCGTACTCTTCGCCGGGGACATCCTGATCGAGGACGGCGTTACGATGATTGTCGACGGGAGCGCGCCGGCGTTGCTCGCCGCGCTGGCCGCGATCGATTCCCTGGCTCCGCGAGTCGCGGTACCGGGTCACGGCACGATACCCGCCGATCCGACTGCCCTCGTGGCGCGGACTCGCGAGTACGTGACCGGGCTCCGCGCCCAGATGCGTGCCGCGGTGGAGCGAGGCGTCCCGATGAAGCGCGCGCTCGATCCGCTGCCGCCGGCTGACGAAAACCGCCCGGTGTCGCTCAACTCCCGCCGCCGGCGAAACGCAGTCCGGGTCTACGTCGAGGAGGAGAAGTCCGTTATGGGACTGACGGGAGATTCGGCGCGGTGAGACGGGGTGGGGCCGTCCTGCTGTGGGCGGTGCTCGGCTGCAGTCAGCACGCCGGGGTCGATGCGGGGCCGCCCGCACCTCGCACCGTAGCGCGCCCAATGCTGCTGAGCACTGACCAGGTAGCCGAGTGGCAGCGGCGAGGGGAGCCGTTCGGCCTCCTCGACGTGCGCACCGACCCGTTCACGTACCTCAAGGGTCACCTTCCGGGCGCCACCTATCTCAACACGGAAACGCTCCGGGCGGCCGAGGGCGGAACGCCCATGCAAGTCCTTCCCGGCGACTGGTACGCGCGGATCTTCGCGAGGCTCGGGGTGCGCTGGGACCGGCCGGTGGTGGTCTACAGTGCGGGTGAGACGCACAACATCGACGCGACCTTTGCGGTGTGGCTGCTGGCGAGCCTCGGCCACCCCCGGGTCTATCTGCTCGACGGCGGCTTCTTCAAGTGGCAGCTGGAGCAGCGTCCCATCGACCAGCACTATCCGAAGCTGGCGGCCGCGTCGCCGGCGTCCGGGCCGTTCCGCCCGGACATCGCGTCGCTCGACGACGTCCGGCACGCCCTGGATCGACGCGACGCGCTGCTGGTGGACGCCCGGCCGCCAGACCAGTTCGCCGGCGAGGCCGGCGCGCAGATCCGGCACGGGCACATCCCCGGCGCCGTGAATCACTATTGGCAGGACGACTTGCTTCAGGAAGGATTCGGCCGGGTCTGGCGGCCGGCGGACTCGCTCCGCGCCGTCTACCGAGCTCAGGGAATCACGCCGGACCGTCGCCTGATTCTCTACTGCAACAGCACCACCGAGGCGAGCCACGTCTTCTTTGCCCTCAAGTATCTGCTGGGCTATCCGGACGTGCGGATCTACACCGGGTCGTGGACGGAATGGTCCGAGCGGGAGGAGCTGCCCGTGGAGACCGGCGGCGGGGCGAGAAGCCGAGCCGGCGGGCCGCGCTAGTCGCCTGGATGCGCCAGGGCGGGCTCGTCGGACGGAGCGGCCCAGGGAGAGTCGGCACCCCGGTCGCCCATGGCGATGCCGCTCCGCAACTGCCACGGCCGCCACAAGCGGCCGTCCTGCATGACCCACTGAATGCCGTCGATGTTGCGGATGTCGTCGAGCGGGCTCTTGTCGAGCAGCAGCAGGTCGGCGTACCGTCCGGCTTCGATCGTGCCGACCGAGCGGGCGGCTTCGCCTCCGATCGCGACCGCCGCGTCGCGCGTGGCGGCCAGCAAGGCGGCCTCGGGTGAGAGGCCGATCGAATCCACCAGTAGCCGAAGCTCCCCGGCGAGCGAGGCTCGGTCACGGACTGGCCCGTAGGCCACATGGTCGGTTCCGGCGGTGAGCCGGACGCCGCGCTTCGCTGCCTCGCGGGTCACGGCCATGCTGAATCCGACAGCCGCCCGGGCGTATTGCTCGGGCAAGGACGGTTGGTCTGCATGCTCAGCGTCGTAGTGCGCGACGCTGCGGATGGTCACGTCGAGGGTCGGCTCGAGGAAGGTGCCCCGCCGGGCCATGCTGTCGAGGGTCTCCCCGATATGGGGATCGAGCGCTGATGCCGGCGTGGCCTCGTGCGCGCCGGCCCAGAGAATGGCGGTGCTGGCGAGCAGGCTGTCCCGGGCCATGGACGAAAAGAGATCGCCGACGAAGAGGGAGGCGTGCACCACCCCATCTTCGCCCGCGAGCACCTGGTCCCTGGGATTGGCCGGCTGGACCCACGCGTGGCCCCAGGTGGTCATGCCGGCATGGTGGGCCGCCTCGGTGAGCTTCCGGACCTGCATCGAGTCGAGGTAGCCGTAGAGCTTGAGGCCGATCGCACCGGTCTTCTTTGCCTCCGCGACCAGCGAATCCGCATCGTCGTCGCGGGTGAACATCATCGGCGTCCATCCGCGCATCTCCATGATCTGCGCCTGGGGCAGCCGGTATGCCACGCTGCCGTCGGTGGTCATCACCTGCTCCCGTCCGTAGAAGAACCGGAATCCGGCGACCAGCTGCATGGCGTACACCCGCGGGGTGGCACCCAGCGCGCGGGTGCGAGCGAGCAGCTCGACCGGGTTTGTGCCCATGTCGCGGACGGTGGTGACGCCTTGGGCCAGGAGATCCTTGAGGTCGTTACCCAGGTCCTCGCTCGCGCTGCCGCGGAGGAGAAACAGAAGGTGGACGTGGCTGTCGATCAAGCCGGGAATGAGCCAGGCGCCGCGCGCGTCGATGACCTTGGCGTCCCGGGGGACCTGGCATTCGCCCACGCCGCCGGCGCAAAGAATCCGACTGCCCCGCACCAGGGTCACGGCATGAGGGACGGGTGCGCGGCCGGTGCCGTCCCAGAGTGTGGCGTCCACGATAGCGGTGGGGGGGTCGATCGGTCCGACTGAGGCGGCGTGGGGAATCGGCGCACCGCACGCCCCCGCGGCAAGCGCGGCAAGTGCGGGGACGATGAGCGACCGAGGGCCCATTGCTACCTGCCGCGCAGGGTGCCGAAACGGGGTTTCGCGCAGAGCGCGAGACCAGAGCGTATGTTGCTTGAACGATTCCGGGCTATGCCGGGTTTCCCGAAGACACTGCAAAGACTATACGCGTGCGGCCGACGCTGCGAAGCCGAAATGCACACTCAGTGGACTGATCGGCCGAGCTCGCTTGTGAGAGACCCGGACCGTCCGTAGCTTTCCGCCCTTGTCGCTTCCCATCGCCCCCTGCATCCGTAACCCCTTGCGCCCGTGAGTCCTTTCCCGTTTGCCCGGCCCCGCCGTCGGCGCCGCACGGCGGCCCTTCGCCGGCTCTCGCGCGAGACGCGCCTCGCCCCCCAGGATCTGATCGCCCCGGTCTTCGTGGTGCACGGGACGGGCGTCGCCCGCGAGGTCTCCTCCATGCCGGGCGTCTTCCAGCTCTCGGTGGACGAGGTCCTCGATCGGGAAGCCGATGAGCTCCGTGGTCTCGGCATCCCGGCGGTGATCCTCTTCGGGCTGCCGGCGGCCAAGGACGACGTGGGCTCGGAGAACTATGCCGCGGACGGCATCGTGCAGCGGGCGCTGCGCCGTCTGCGGGCCCGGCATCCCGACCTGCTCCTGCTGACCGACGTGTGTTGCTGCGAATACACGAGTCATGGGCATTGCGGCATCGTGAAGAATGGCGCGGTGGACAACGACGCTACGCTCGAGATCCTGGCCCGCGTGGCCGTGAGCCACGCGGCGGCGGGGGCGGACGTCGTGGCGCCGAGCGGGATGATGGACGGCATGGTGCGGGCGATCCGGACCGCCCTCGACGGTGCCGGGCACCAGGACTGCGCAATCCTGAGCTATGCGGTCAAGTACGCAAGCGCGTTCTACGGCCCGTTCCGCGAGGCGGCGGACAGCGCGCCCGCGTTCGGCGACCGGAGGCAGTATCAGATGGACCCGGCAAACCTGCGGGAGGCCGTGCTCGAGGCGGCGCTCGACGAGGCCGAAGGTGCAGACTTCCTGATGGTGAAGCCGGCACTGGCCTACCTCGACGTCATTCGCGCGGTCCGGGAGCGGTCCCAGCTTCCGCTGGTCACGTTCAACGTGAGCGGCGAGTACGCAATGGTGAAGGCCGCGGCTGAGCGCGGTTGGATCGATGAGCGTCGTGCCGTGCTGGAGGCGCTGACCGGCATGCGGCGGGCCGGTGCGGATGCCATCATCAGCTATCACGCCAAGGAGGTAGCCGAGTGGCTCCGCGGGTCGGAAGTGCTCCCGTGATGCGGCCCCACGCGAGGCCTGCCTCGACGGAGCGGTCGGCTCTCCTGTTCTCCGAGGCGGAACGCCTGATGCCCGGCGGAGTGAGCAGCCCGGTCCGGGCGTTCCGCAGCGTCGGCGGCACGCCGCGGTTCATCGCGCGCGGTGAGGGTGCCTGGGTCGAGGATGCGGACGGAAACCGGTACGTCGACCTGGTGCTCTCCTGGGGGCCGCTCGTGCTGGGGCATGCCCATCCCGGCGTGGTCGCGGCGATCGGCGCAGCCGCCGCGCTCGGCACCACCTATGGGGCGCCCAGCGAGTTGGAGCTGCGACTCGCGGAGCGCGTCGTCGCGGCGTTCCCGTCGATCGAGATGCTCCGGTTCGTGAGCTCCGGTACCGAAGCGGCGATGAGCGCGGTGCGCCTGGCCCGCGCGGCCACGGGCCGCCGCGCGATCCTCAAGTTCGAGGGCTGCTACCACGGCCACGCAGACGCGCTGCTGGCGGCGGCCGGCTCCGGCGTGGCCACGCTCGGTCTCCCCGACTCCGCAGGAGTGCCGCCGGCAGCGGTCGCCGACACGCTGCTCGCGCCCTATAACGACCTGGACGCGGTGGAGCGCGTCTTCGCGGCCCGCACGGACGGAGTCGCAGCTGTGCTGGTGGAGCCTGTGGTGGGGAACATGGGGGTCGTGCCGCCCAAGCCGGGGTTTCTGCAAGGCCTTCGGGAGATCACCGCGCAGCACGGCGCGCTCCTCGTGTTCGACGAAGTCATGACCGGCTGGCGGGTTCACCCGGGGGGAGCGCAGGCCCTCTTCGGCGTCGCGCCGGATCTCACCTGCCTGGGCAAAGTGTTGGGTGGCGGGCTGCCAGCAGCCGCCTATGGTGGCCGTCGCGATCTCATGCTTCAAGTCGCGCCGGCCGGACCGGTCTATCAGGCGGGCACGCTCTCCGGCAACCCGGTCGCCATGGCTGCCGGGATGGCGACGCTCGATCTGCTGGCCGGCCCCGGTGTCTGGGACCGAGCCGACCACTGGGCGGCCCGGGCGGCCGACGCGATCAGCCGAGCCGGGGCGACTGCGGGTGTGCCCATCACGGTCCAGCGAGTCGGGACGATGCTCACGCCGTTCTTCACCGACCGCCCCGTCCACGACTTCGCGGCTGCCAAGGCCACTGACCGCGCGGCCTACAGCCGCTTCTTCCACGCCATGCTCGATGCGGGGGTTTATCTCCCGCCCTCCGCGTTCGAGGCGGCGTTCACCTCCGCGTCTCACGGAGACGCCGAGCTCGCCGTGCTCGAGGAGGGGCTCGCGCGGGCGCTGCGGTAGGCCATGTCGGTCGCGGTCGTCGGGAGCGGTGCGACGGGGCTGGCGGCGGCCTACCGGCTCCACAGTCGCGGGCACCTGGTCACCGTCTACGAGGCCGCGCCACGCGTGGGGGGGGTCGTTCGCACCGAGCGGCGTGAGGGATATCTCGCCGAGGCCGGCCCGAATACCCTGACCGAGCCCGACCCGGCGGTGCTCGAGCTGCTGGAGGAAGTGGGGCTGGCCGCCCGCCGGCTCGAGGCTGCCCCGGCCGCCCGCACCCGCTACATCGTCCGGGGTGGCCGGCCGGTTGCGCTGCCCTCCTCGCCGCGCGAGCTGCTCACCACTCGCGCCCTCTCCCTTCGCGCGAAGCTGACCATCCTGGGCGAGGCGCTTGTCCCCCGACGCACTCGAGAGAGCGACGAGACCGTCGCGACCTTCGTTCGCCGCCGGTTGGGCGGCGAGGTGCTCGACTACGTCGCTGATCCGTTCGTCGCCGGGATCTACGCGGGTGATCCATGGGCCCTCTCGCTACGCCACGCCATGCCCCGACTCCACGCGCTGGAGCAGGCGCACAGATCGCTGGTGCGGGGCGCGCTCGCGCGCGGCCGGAAGCCGCCGCGCCCGTTTTCGTTTCCTGACGGCCTGGGCGAAGTGCCGCTGGCGCTGGCTTCGCGTCTGGGCGATCGGATCCGAACCGGTGCGCCGGTGGAGGCGATCGAGCCCGCGGGGAGCGGCTGGGTGGTGCGCTGCGTGGACGAAGAGACCCGGCATGACGACGTCATTCTCGCCGTGCCGGCACATGCGTTCGCCGCTCTCCAGATGGGGGGATCGTCCGGTGCCCGCATGGCTGAACTGGCTGCAATTCCCCACGCGCCGGTTGCGGTCGTGACGCTCGGCTTCCCCCGTGGCGACGTGACCCACGCGCTGGATGGCTTGGGCGTCCTCGTTCCCGCCGTGGAGCGATGCCGGGTGCTGGGCACGCTGTTCACGTCGACCCTGTTCCCCGGGCGTGCGCCTCCCGACCATGTGACGCTCACCACGTTCGTCGGGGGCGCGCGCCAGCCGGAGCTGGCCGCGCTCGGGGCCGGTGCGCTCGTCGCCCTCGTGCAGGAGGAGCTTGCCAGGCTCCTCGGCGCCCACGGAGAGCCCACCTTCCGGCACGTGGTCCGCTGGCCTTATGCCATTCCCCAGTACGTTGTTGGCTATGATCGGTGGCTCGGTCTGATGAGCGAGATCGAGGGCACCAATCGCGGCCTGTTCCTCGCCGGGTCGTACCGCGGCGGCGTGGGTCTGGGCGACGCGCTCCGATCAGGGCTCGAGGCGGCGTCGCGGGTCGAGACGGAGCAGGGAACGGGTTAGATTTCGGGGAGCGCGACCCGCCGGCCTCCGTGGCGTGCGCGTCGTCAGGCACGCCACCCCATCCCGAGTTAATAATGAGCACCTACAAGGTCGAGCAGCGGCGTCTAGTGCACCGCGGCCGCGAATTTCACTTCGTGTCCTACGAGGCCCGGGTCGCCAATGAGCGCCGCGGCGAGGACGCGATCCCTCCCATGTGGTACCTGATGAACGCGGGGAAACGGCGCCCCGTGATGGAGCAGGTTGTGGGGCAGGAGCCGGGCGAGATCGATCGGGAGTTGCTGCGGTGGATCGAGGAGCACATCCTCCCGCCGGCCCAGGCGACCGTTGCGCCGCCGCGCCGACGAGCGGCACCCCGCGACGGGCGGTGACTGCGCGTCGCCTCCGTCTCGGAACCCGTGCCAGTGCGCTGGCCCTCTGGCAGACCGAACGGGTTCGCGCGCGCCTGACGGAGCAGGGTTACGCCACCGAAAGGATCGAGATCCGCACCACCGGTGACGTCGTCCAGGACGTCCCACTGTCCCGGATCGGCGGACGAGCGCTTTTCACCAAGCAGCTCGACGATGCGCTGCTCGAGAACCGCATCGATCTCGCGGTGCATTCGCTCAAAGACCTGCCGACCGTGCTCCCGGACGGGATCGCGCTCGCCGCCGTGGGGCTGCGGGAAGATGCACGCGACGCCCTCGTGACACGCGCCGATCACACCTGGGCCACGCTCCCGCGCGGCGGCATCGTCGCAACCAGCAGCCTGCGGCGCCGGGCACAGCTGCTCCGCGCGCGTTCCGATCTCCGGGTGGTCGACGTTCGCGGCAACGTGGATACCCGGCTGGCCAAGCTGGAGCGGAATTCGGAATGGGCCGCCGTGCTGCTGGCCGCGGCCGGCCTCATACGGCTCGGCCTCGCGGCGCGGATCAGCGAGCGCCTCCCCCTCGAAGTGATGCTGCCGGCGCCGGGCCAGGGTGCCCTCGCGGCGACAGTCCGGTCGGCGGACGCCGTAGCCGCCGAGGCGGTGCGGCGCGCGCTGCACGACGCGGACGCCGAGCTGGCGGTTGCGGCGGAGCGTGCCTTCCTCCGCCGCCTCGAGGGGGGGTGCCAGGTGCCCGTGGCGGCCTTCGCCGAGGTGACGCGCGAAAGGGAAGGCGTGGTGGTGCACCTGCGAGGCCGGGTCGTCTCGCTTGCCGGCGATGCGAGTGTGGACGGAGAGCGTTCCGGATCGGCTGCCACCTCGCGTGACTCGGAGGCGCTCGGTGAGGCGTTGGCCGAGGATCTCCTGGGCCGAGGGGCGGACGCGATTCTCCGCTCGGTGCGGGCGACACCCGCCGCAGTGGTCTCGGAACCCTGATGGCGCGCGCGCCGACCGTAGTGCTCTCGATCGCGCCCGGCTCCCTCTCCGGGCTTGCCGATCGACTGCGCGGCGAGGGCCTGACGGTGCGCGAGGCGCCGCTGCTCTCGTTCGGTCCTCCCGAGGACTGGGCACCCGTCGACCGCGCGATCTTCCGGCTTTCTGAGTTCAAGGCGGTCGCCGTCACCTCGCCCCGGGCGGCGCAGGCCTTCACCGCGCGCGTGGCAGGGCACCGGGTGAATCCGCCGCCCGGACAGGAGGCCTGGGCGCCGGGCGCGACGACGGCGGAGCCGTTGCGCGATCTCTTCGACCCCGTGCGCCTCCCATCCAGCCTGGTGACGCTGGACGCCGGCGCGGGATCGATCCTCGGGAGCGCCATGCTCGCGGCGCACGTGGGATCACCGGTCCTGTTTCCGTGCGGGGACACCCGACGGGACGAGCTGTCGGCCGTGCTTCGGGCCGGAGGCGTAGTCGTAGAAGAGGTCGTCTGCTATCGCTCCCTGCTGGCGCCCGATGATGAGGCGCGGCGCGCGCTCCTCGGCGCGGACGTGCTGCTGGTGGCCAGTCCTCGCGTCGCGACGCTGGCGGCCAAGGTGAGTCCGCGCGACGAGCGCCCGGCGCTGGTCGCCATCGGACCCACGACCGCGGCCGCGGCACGGGCGGCGGGCTGGGCACCGGCCGGCGTCGCCAAGAGGCCCACCGTGGACGCCGTAGCGGAGCGGATCCGAGCCCTCACGAAACCCCACTGAATCGGCAGTCCCATGAACGATCTCCTCCTCCGGGCATGCCGCCGCGAGACGGTCGAGCGGCCGCCGGTGTGGCTGATGCGCCAGGCCGGCCGCTATCTGCCGGAGTATCGAAAGGTGCGGGAGCGGGCGGACTTCCTCACGATGGTGCGGACGCCCGAGCTGGCCGTCGAGCTGACCCTTCAACCCGTCGACATTCTGGAGGTCGACGCGGCGATCATCTTCAGCGACATCCTGGTGATTCCCCAGGCGATGGGGATGGAGCTCACGGTGGACGAGGGCGTGGGCCCCCGATTCCCGGAGCCGCTGCGCGCTGGCGCCCAGTTCGATCGCTTGCGCGACGTGACGCCGGAAGACGGGCTGGGGTACGTGCTCGAGGCGATCCGCCTTGCACGCCGTGCGCTCGATGGACGGGTGCCGCTCATCGGATTCGCCGGGGCGCCGTGGACGCTCGCGAGCTACATGATCGAGGGCGGGTCGTCGCGCAGCTTCGCCCTGGCGAAACGAATGCTGGTCGAGGATCCGGCGCGGGCGCACACCCTGCTCGGCCGGCTTGCGAAGATCGTCGGGGCCTTCCTGAAGGCTCAGGTGGCCGCGGGAGCGCAGGTGGTCCAGGTGTTCGACTCCTGGGCCGGCGCGCTCGGCCCCGAGGACTTCCGGACGTTCGCCCTCCCGTACCTCGCCGAGGCGGTGCACATCGCCAAGGCAGCGGGCGCGCCCGTCATCGCGTTCGCCCCGGGCGCGGGCTGGGCGTTGGAGGAAATCGCCCGCGTCACGGGTGCCGACGTGCTCGGCGTCGACTGGCAAACGGAGGCGGCCGACGCGAATCGCCGAGCCGCCCCCTTTCCGGTCGCCCTGCAAGGCAATCTCGATCCATGCTGGCTGTACGCGCCGCCGCCCGTGATCCGGGAGCGCGCCGGCGCCATGCTCCGCGCCTTCGGCGGTCGCGGGCACATCGCCAATCTGGGCCACGGCATTCTCCCCGACGTCCCGGTCGAGCACGCCCGGGCCTTCGTCGACGCGGTCAGGGCGTGGCGCGCGTGATCTCGCGCCGGGCGGATGCAACCGTGTGGGTGGAGTCGCTCCACGACGAGATCACCGCGTTTTTCACGGGACTGGACGGCGGCGGACGGTTTCGAGAGGACCGCTGGGAGCGTACCGGCGGGGGCGGCGGCGTGGCGCGGGTGCTGACCGAGGGCCGGACGTTCGAGAAGGCCGGCATCAACCGTTCAGTTGTGGACGGCGAGCTGCCGCCCGGCATGGCGCAGCGGCTTGGCGCCGCGGTCCCCGCCGAGCGACTGCGACGGTTTCTGGCGGCGGGTGTGAGTCTCGTGGTCCACCCGAGAAGCCCGATGGTCCCGATCGTCCACCTCAACGTCCGGTACTTCGAGCTGACCGGTGCCGGCGGCGAGGTGGTGGATGCGTGGTTGGGCGGCGGAACCGATCTGACGCCGACCTACCCGTTCCCCGAGGACGCGGTGCATTTCCACCGGAGCCTGCGGGCGCGCTGCGACCGCCATCACCCCGGGCTCTACCCGAAGTTCAAGCAGTGGTGCGACGATTACTTTGTTATCACGCATCGGGGGAACGAGCGACGCGGGGTCGGCGGCATATTCTTCGACAACGTGCGGGAAGGCGACTGGGGGCTCGAGCTCGACCGGCTCTTCGCATTCGCGGCGGATGTCGGACGGGTACTCCCCGAGGCGTACGGGCCGATCGTGGAACGGCGCCGTGGGTTGCCGTTCGGAGAGCGGGAGCGTCGGCTCCAACTGTTCCGGCGCGGCCGCTACGTGGAATTCAATCTGCTGTACGACCGCGGCACGGTGTTCGGGTTGCAGACCGGTGCGCGGGCGGACAGCGTGCTGATGAGCCTCCCGCCGCTGGCGAGCTGGGAATACGCGCCTACGTTCGCGCCGGGCTCGTTCGAGGCGGAGCTGATGATGATGCTCGTGCCCCGGCCATGGGCGGACTGAGCCGAGGAGGCGCCATGCTGCGATCGCTCGTTCTCTGCCTGGCGGTGGCCGCGTCCGCACCGGCCGGGGCTCGGCAGGGCCAGTCGCTGCGCGCCGCGGCCCAGCTCACGGGTCTCACGACCGGAATGGCGGCGGCGTGCCAGCTTCCAACCCGGCCCGTGCTTCACGCATTCCGCGATCTCATGGACCGGAAGAACATCCAGGGTGCGGATCGGAAGCGGCTCGTGCGCTTGGTGTCCCAGTCGCACGACCGCTCCTACGCCACGCAGCACAAACCAGGCGCTATGAGCTGCCCCGAAGTGGAGGAGCAGGTGAAGAGCACCATCCGGCGCCTCGAGCGCGCGAAGTAGCCCGGCGTCAGGTCTTGCCTGCGACGGAGTCGGGCCGCAGGGCCGGGCGGCCGATGCCGATCTTCCCGTCCGCACGACCTTTGAGGTAGGCGTAGATCATCTGCATCTTCGGGATTTCCAGCCCGAGGGCGCACCAGGACGGCATGCCCTTGGTTGGCCGGCCCGCGCAGACCGTTTGGATGAAGGTCTGCTCGTCTGGAATGGTCCCGCCATCCTTGAGCGACACCACCAGCGCCGGCGCGAACGAGGTGCCGACGCCGTACTCGCCGTGGCAGCGGGAGCAATTGAGCTCGAACTGCTTCCACCCCTGATACGCGGCCGCCGAGATCGTATCGTGCGGGGCGGCGTGGGTTTCCTTGAAGTAGACTGGGCTGTTGGCGGTAGTATCCGAGCGCTGGGCGCGGAGGGGCGCGACGCCGGTGAGCAGGGCCAGGCCCGCGCACACGACGGCAGTGGTCAGTGACCCGCGGACGCTACTGTGTGGGTTCGGCATCAACGCTTCGTCGGTGGAAGGAACCGTAGGATGAATGGTGGTCCCGTACGCGCGCAAGAGGGGCCCCTGGCGGCGCCACGGTGCCCCGGATGGTCACACCCGTGATAACCCTGCTTCTGGCAGTCGCCGTGGCAGCACCACCGGCCGCTTCGGATTCCAATGACTGGGCCGCGCGCCACTACGCGCTGCACCTCGCGGTCGATCCGGTGGCCAAGACCGTCCGTGGATCGGTCACCATTCGCGGGCGCATCGGGCCGCAGCGTCTCGCCCGATTGCTGCTCGACCTCGATCACACCCTGACGGTCGACTCAGTGACCGATGCCGTTCGCCGACTCGACTTCGACCACCCCGGCGACCGGCTCGCCGTGGCTCGGCGGCAAGGCTGGGCTGCGGGCGAGCGGCTGGAGATCACGGTCTGGTACGGCGGCCAGCCCACGGGGGGCCTCCTCTTTCTGGCCCATGCGGGGCTTCCCGCCGTCGCCTCGTACGGTCTTCCGTACAGTGCCCGCCGGTGGTGGCCCTGCAAGGACAGCCCCGCCGACAAGGCCCAGGAGGGGGCGGAGGTGGCGATCACGGTGCCGCGAGGCCTCGTTGTGGCTTCCAACGGGCTCCTGGCCCGACGTGTGATGAACGCAGATGGCACGGAGCTGTACGTGTGGAGGGAGTCGTACCCGATTTATCCCGATGCTATTTCGATCGCGGTGGCGAACTACGAGGTGGTGAGGCGGTACTATCATGACGCGCAAGCCGACTCGATGCCGGTCACGTTCTACGTCTACCCCGAGGACCGGGCCAAGGCGGAACGTGACTACGCCGGGCTCGTCGACATGCTGGAGAGTCACGTCGCCAGCTTTGGACCCTACCCCTTCCGCCGCGAGAAGTACGGCATAGCCGAATTTCCGATCAAGAGCTTTCGCGAGCACCAGACGCTCCCGAGCTACGGCGCGCCTCTGCTCACGGGTGACCGTCAGAATGATTGGATCCTCGCGCACGAGCTGGCCCACCAGTGGTTCGGCAATCTGCTGACCGTGGCGAACTGGTCTCACATCTGGCTCAACGAAGGCTTCGCCACCTATGCCTTTGCGCTATGGCGCGAACGCCGCGGCGGTGACTCGGCCTACACCGCGGCAATGCGGGGCCTGTACGAGCCGAGCTTCGAGGGGTCGCTCTACGTCGCGGACTCGATGGACATACCCCACTTCTTCGGATCGACGACCTTCTCGAAGGGGGCCTGGGTCCTCCACATGCTCCGCCACGTCATGGGGGACTCGACCTTCTTCCCGGCCCTCCGTGCCTACGTACGGGATTTCAGTTACAAGACCGTCGTCACGGATGATTTCGAGCGGGCCTGCGAGCACGCGTACGGCCGGCCGCTCGGCTGGTTCTTCCAGGAGTGGGTCTACGGCACGGGTCAGCCGAGGTACGAGCTCAAGTGGGAGTCCGCAGGTGAGGGGCGGGGGATGACGCGGGTGACGATCGCGCAGGCGTCCGCTCGCGGGGCGTTCACCATGCCGCTCGATGTGCGGATCGCTCGTGTCGGTGGCGATACCACGGTCGTCGTCTGGGACAGCCTGCCGGTCCAACAGTGGGACATTGGGGGCGGGCGTCAGGCGACCGACGTCGTGCTCGATCCGGGCGACTGGGTCTTGAAGGCCGGCGAGGCTTCGCACTGACGGTCGGAGCGGTTTCGCCCGGGGGCGCCCACGGGTATTTTCCCGAGGAGATTTGCGCTTCGGGGCGGCTATACCGCCCTGCTTACGGCCTGATTCCCCCCGAAGACCAATACGTGCGTTTGTGTGCGCCCCAGGCTGTCTTGGGAGCTGGTTTGAACTGGCGCGCGACGGATCCGTGCCGGGCGCGCCGGGCCGCACTGGCGGCTGGCCTGGGCGACCGTTACACGCTCGAACGCGAGTTCGGGCGAGCACAATGGACGACTAGCTCACGTTCCAGTTGAGTTTCGCCACAATGCCGGATTTCGCCTCGAAACGGCGGGGCAGGTCCGGGTCGGACCATCTCGTCCCGTTAGCGGGAGCCATCTCGATGGTCTCGATCTGCATCACCGACGCAAACCCGGCGTTCTGCATCGTCGTCGGTCGCCCCGCCTCGTTTTTCAGCCGCTGCGATTTCAGCTCGCCGCCGCCGATAACGGTGGCCGTCAGGGCGTCACCCTCTTCGTGGATCTCGATTCTGGCCGTCTGCGTTGGCAGCCACGTTGTGATTAGCGTGCTTAATGGCTCCAACGGGCCACCCTTCTTCCCCTGGAAGATCGCTTCCAGGTTGCGGCGCTGGTCCGGGGTTGCCGCCTCGTCAATGTAGAGCCGCCCGGTGCCGTTCCCGTCCAGAAATGTCGGCCCCGGGAAATACCAGGTAGAAGCGACGGTGCGCCCACCCAGATCCACGCCATCAGACCTGCCCTGCTGGATCCGAAAGATGTCGGCGGTTGCACACCACCCCTGATCCTGCACCGCCAACTCTTTCACGCCGAACCAGCAGGGGCACAGCATATTGCAACTACAGGACTCGATCCATTGTCCCTTGATGCTCCACGCCATGATGACCTCCTTCCTCCTCGATCGGCGCTCCGATTGCACGGAGACCCTCTGAGGAACCTCGCTTTCCCCGTCGCGCTTCCCGGAGAACCGCTCGTCGTGGCCGTCGTCTCCCGCAGTGGGCGTCAAAGCAGACGCCGACCTACCATTTCGGCAGCTCGGCGATCCTGGGTCCTTCGTGGCGTCTGGGATTCGGCGTCGCGCAGGAGGCGAGGACTCGTCGCTTCGCGCCACCGGCTTTCGCCGGGTATGCCCTTGTCCATCGGATGACGTGTTAAGGGCGTCTAACCTGCCGCCCGGTACAGGAGCCGTCAAGGCAGGTCCGAGCTGACCGCGTCGGTGACGATGCGTCGCCTCGCGACGCACCCGAGCACAGGGTTGGGCGGATCCGCAGTCCCTACTCGGTTCCGGCGTGACACCTCGACCGGAAGGTCCGAGCGAACCCGCGAGTACAGGACCGACCGGTCGTGTATTCGGGGGGGCGCCTCGATTTTCAGTAGTGCCTACGCACTACCCCATTTTTCGCTCGACTTTTCACCCACACCGCGTTCTGGAGATCCGTCGACGAAGGTCGGAGACTCGGTGCGGCGTGCAATTGACGACTGGATGCTGCGGGAGCTCGAATCGGCGATGCTCCCCCGGTGAGTGTGGCAGTACCCACCACGTGCGGCCTATCCCGCGCTTGTAGCTGCCAGGCGCGGAGCGTACCGGTGCAGGAGATCCTGGCGATGCCAGCGGTCAACCCACCGGACAGCGACTGATCGCAGCAAGGGGCACCCGCGTGGCGCTCGCGGGCCCCGTCCACGACGACGCCGGCCTCGACGGTCTGCGCCTGCAGGGGCGGCGGCGCTCAACCCGAGTAGGAGCGCGATCCCGCCCACCAACCTGACTTCCATGTCGACCTCGCGGAGCGAGTCGACGTCTAATAGAAGAACACCCCCGTATGCTTGGTCCCCGGAGTGTTCACATCGTCGCCGCC
>CAZFKN010000034.1:1957-27886 GCA_964519805.1 uncultured Gemmatimonadaceae bacterium | reverse complement strand
GGGCGCTTGCGTTCCGCGAGAGTTGACCCAGAACTTCGTGCCCGATGTGGAGGTGTAGAAGGCGCGATTCACTCGTCACGCCTTCCCGAGCAGTCGTCTGAACAGCCCCGCCTTCGCGGTCACCGACGCGAAGGCCGCGCCCAGCTCTTTCATGGACTGGAAGCGATCCGCCGGGTCAATCGCCAACGCCCGGCCGATCACTGCCTCCAGCTTCGCAGGCAGCTCGGGGCGCAGGGCCCGGAGCTTTAGCGGCTCGGTCTTGAACCGGGCGAGCATCATTTCCTGCGGGCTCTTGCCCTCGAACGGGAGGCGGCCGGTGAACATCTCGAACGCGAGCACGCCGAGGGCGTACACGTCGCTGCGCCCATCGAGCGGCCTGCCGCGGATCTGCTCCGGGCTCATGAACTCCGCCGTGCCGAGGACGAGGCCGGTGCGCGTGAGCTTGACCAGCTCCGCCTCCTCGCGCAGCACCTTTGCAAAGCCGAAATCCAGGACCACGGCCCGGATGCCTCCCGCGACGCTGGTGTCGGGCACCAGCATGACGTTTTCGGGCTTGAGATCGCGGTGGAGGATTTGGAGGCCGTGGGCGTGCTCCAAGCCGCGGCAGATCTGAACCAGCAGCGGGATACCCTCAGCGACCGGCAGCGGACCCTTGCGAGTCTCGTGGTGGGTCAGCGACTCACCCGGGAGGTACGGCATCACCAGGTAGATGCTTCGCTCGGGGGTCTCGCCTACGCCGAGGATCGGGCAGACGTTCGGGTGGTCGAGCCGCATGGCGATGACGGCCTCGCGCCGCAGCCGCTCCACCGACCCCGTATCGGGGAGCAGCTCCGGCAACAGCACCTTGAGCGCGACCTGACGGCCGTGCTCGAGGTCCTGGGCCAGATAGACCGTGGCCATGCCACCGCGGCCGAGCTCGCGCTCGAACAGGTAGCGGTCGCGAAGAGCTTCGGCGAGCTGGGCAGGGATGTCGGCCACGGGTAGCTCGATTCTCAGGGGGAAAGTTGCGTCGAATTTGTTCTCGGCGGCGGGTTGGCGCCAGCGTGGGTGGACTACGCGGACGTCGAGACGCAATGTGAGCGACGCCACGGACGCCTTGGCGCGGCGTTCCTAGCTTCGCCGTCGCAGCGCCTGTTATTCGCGCGTGTCACGCCAACGGGCGTGTTACACCAATCGGAGGGGAGAGCAATGGGACTATCCTGGCAACAAGGTCCGCTCTCGACCGGAGCAATCCCGAAGGCGGGATCGCGGTAGCGGGAGCGACATGGCTCGACTGCTGTCGGTGAACGTCGGACTTCCGCGTGACATCGTGTGGAAGGGTCGTACCGTGCGCACGGGGATCTGGAAGAATCCGGTGCCGGGCCGCTGTCGGGTCGGCCGGTTGAATCTGGACGGCGACGGGCAAGGCGACGTGGCCGGCCACGGCGGCGAGCAGCGCGCCGTGTTCGTCTATCAGATCGAGTCGTACCGCTATTGGCAGGAGCAGTTGAAGCGGACCGACTTCGTCCACGGACAGTTCGGCGAGAACTTCACCATCGAGGCGCTGCCCGACGACGCGGTGTGCATCGGCGACCGCTATCAGATCGGCAGTGCCCTGTTCGAGGTCACTCAGCCCCGCGTTACCTGCTATCGCGTCGGCATCCGGATGAACGAGCCTCGGATGCCGGCGCTGCTCACATCCAGCAGCCGGCCGGGGTTCTACTTCCGCGTCCTCCGAGAAGGCGAGGTGGGAGCCGGTGACGAAATCGTGAAGGTGGGCGAGGCGAAGGAGCGGATGACCGTCGCGGAGATCAACGCGCTCCTCTATTTGCCCCATCACACGCGCGAGGGACTGGAGCGCGCCTTGCGGATCGGTGCGCTTTCGCCTGGTTGGCGCGCGTCGTTCGAAGCGTTGCTGCAGAGCCAGGCCGCCGGCGGGGCGAGCGGCAACGCCGGGCTCGCGCCGGCGGCGGCGGCGCATCCGGTTGCACCCGGATTTCGGCCGCTCAGGGTGATGACGATCGATCAGGAGAGCGCGGACGTCCTCTCGCTGACCCTACAGGCCGCGGACGGTCAGGCGCTGCCGGCCGCGCTGCCGGGCCAGTACGTGGTCCTGCATCTTCAACAGGCCGCCGGCGTGCCGCCTCTCTTTCGCAGCTACTCGCTCTCGGGTCCGCTCTCGACGGAGCGCTATCGCATCAGCGTGAAGCTCGAGCCCAACGGGGTGGCTGGAGCCTACCTGCGCGAGCACGTCCGGGTGGGCGATGCGCTCGACGTCAGCGCGCCGCGCGGCAGCTTCGTCCTCCAGTCCGGCGAGGCGCCGGTTGTGCTGATCAGCGCGGGCATCGGGGCCACGCCGGTGCTGGCGATGCTGTATACGCTGGCCACGGCCCGGTCGCTGCGCCAGGTCTGGTGGCTCCACGGGGCTCGGGACGGGCAGCATCATCCGTTCGCCGCCGAAGTCCGCCGTCTGATGCTCGGACTCGAGCACGGCCGCAGCTGTGTCTACTACAGCAGGCCGAGCCCGGAGGACAAGGTGGGTAAGGATTTCGACGCCGGCGGTCATCTGTCGCGGTCGGTGCTCGAGGAGGTGGGCGTCCCACGAGACGCGGATGTGTATCTCTGCGGACCGGCTCGCTTCATGACGGAGATGAAGGAGGCGCTGGCGGGCTTGGGCGTGGCGCCGGCGGGCATTCATGTCGAGATCTTCAACGGCGGCGAATCGATCACACCGGGTGTCGTCGGCGTGGCGACGCGCGCTCCGCATGTGCCCGCGGACGACGCCCGCACCGGTCCGCTGGTGTCGTTCGCGCGGAGTGGCGTTGCGGCACATTGGAAGGCGTCAGGCTATCAGAGCATCCTGGAGCTGGCCGAAGCGTGCGATGTGCCGGTCCGGTGGTCGTGTCGGACCGGGGTGTGTCACAACTGTGAAAGTGGGTTGGTATCGGGGGCGGTGGTGTACGCGCCGGAGCCGCTGGACCAGCCGGCCGAGGGGAACGTGCTGGTGTGCTGCTCCCAGCCGAGTCGGGACGTGGTGATCGACTTGTGAAAGCGCCAAGGTTGTCCGTTGAGGAGATCCCGCTGCGGGTGAGCGAGGTTGAGCGGGCGGTGCGGTAACCATCGCGCTACCTCGGCCGCCTCCCATCCCCCCGCCTCAACCCCTCCACCACCCCCGCCGCCGCCACACACGCCCCCGCCACGATCAGAAGTCCCCACGTGAAGCTCCCCGTCCGGTCCTTCACGACCCCCAGAATCAATGGCCCCACGAACCCGCCCAACGCGCCGCACGAGTTGATCAACGCGATCCCGCCCGCTCCCGCCTCGCCCTTCAGAAACGCCGTCGGCAGCGCCCAGCACGGCGGAGTCCACGCGAGCACCCCGAATGCCGCGACCGACAGGGCCGCCACGAGCGGCACCGGTGCCCCCACGAACCCCACTGCCGCAAGGCCGGCCGCCGCCACCAGCAAGGGCACGATGATATGGAAGTACCGCTCGCCCGTGCGATCCGAGCTGGCCCCCACGAGCACCATGCCGATAACCGCCACCAGATACGGAATGACGGTGACGAGGCCGGTCTCGAAATTGGTGAACCGCCCCGTCCCCTTGAGCACCTGCGGCATCCAGAGCGTCACGGTGTACAGCCCAACAATGCCGAGGAAATAGACCAGCGCTACCAGCCAAACCCTGAGGTTCGTAAGCGCTCGGCCCAGACTGGCCCCATGCTCCGCCATCGCCCCGCGCTCCGCCTCCAGCGCCCCCTCGAGCCACGCCTTCTCCGCCGGCGCCAGCCAGCGCGCGTCCTTGGGCCGGTCGGGCAGGAGGAAGAGCACCAGGAACCCCACCACCACCGTCGGCAGCCCCTCCATCAGGAACAGCCACTGCCACCCCCGAAGCCCGAGCAGGCCGTCCAAGCCGAGCAGCGAGCCGGACAGCGGCCCGCCGATGATGCCGGAAACCGGGATCGCCGCGAGAAACCAGGCATACGCCCGCGCGCGCTCGCGCGCGGGATACCAGTGCGTCAGATAGAAGATGATCCCCGGAAAGAACCCGGCTTCCGCCACGCCCAGCAGAAACCGGAGCAGATAGAAGCTGAACGGCGTCCGCACCAGCATCATCGCGCAGGCCGCGAGCCCCCAGGTCACCATGATCCGCGCGATCCAGATCCGCGCCCCGGTCCGGTACAGCACCAGGTTGCTGGGCACCTCGAACAGCCCGTAGCCGAGGAAAAAGATGCCCGCGCCCCAGCCGTAGACCGTGGGCCCGAAGCTCAGGTCCCGGTTCATCTCCAGCGCAGCGAACCCCACGTTCACGCGGTCCAGAAACGACAGGATGTAGAGAAGGAAGAGAAAGGGGAGCAGCCTGCGGGACACCCGGGCGACGGCGGTCGCGGCGGGGTCTGGTGTTACGGATGAACGGGGCGGGGCAGCGGGCGCGGGAACGGCCACGCAGGGAAGGTAAGCAGCCTAACGGCTACTGGTACTGTATGTACACCGGCACCGGCGACAGCGACAGCACCTCGCTCGGCGTCATCATCGGCCTGTCGTTCTTGTAGAAGAGCTTGAACCCGGTGTACTGCACCGGCTCCTTCACGATGAAGTCGCGGTACACGCTGCGCTTGAGCGGACGGTCGCCGAAGCCGTCCATGTCCATCACCACCTGCACCCGCTGGTCCACCGTGATCCGATCGTAGTTCGTCACCATCCGCTGGGTGAAGCGGTGTACCACGAGCACCTTGGGCGGGAGCTTGAGGCTGTCCACCAGCGTCTGGAGCTGGCGGATGGCGTAGTTCACGTCCTCCGCGTCCAGCGTCCCGATGCGCGTGCCCGGCGCCGAGGCGTCCTTCATCGAAAATTCGGGATCCAGCGCCAGGTGCACATAGGGCCGGGCGAGATAGGGCAGGAGGCGGGGCAGCTCGCGCTGCACCGTGCTCTGGCCCACCTGGATGTCGAGGAACAGGAGCCAGCCGTTCGCCTCGGCCCATCCCGCGACCTGCTCGATCAGACTGTCGGGCATCCGGAGACGGTGCATGCCGTCACGACCGGGCTTGCCCTGTGCGACGGTCGCAATCAGATGGAGCGCGGGCCTCACCTCGACCGACGAGTCGGCCGCGGCCCACTCGGCGGCCGTCTCCCGGAGCTGCGCCATCATGGAGTCGGGCGGCAGCTCGCCCAGGATGCCCATACGCTTGGAATAGGGGTTGCCGTAGAAGGCAACGATGCGCGACGCGGGTAAGAGCGCGCCGGGCAGCGGCGCCGGTCCCACCGGCCAGCTGACCGGCGTGTGGCCGCGGGGGCGATTCTCGGCCGGCGTTGCGGCGGAGTCGGTCGCTGGCGCGCCCGACGCCGGCAGCGAGGTCGCTCCCGGAGTCTTGCTCCGGATGCGCCGCGGGTTCTTCGGCTCGACCGTCGGAGCCGGGGCGGTCACGGCGGCCGGCACGTGATGGAACCGGGCAACGAACGCCGGATCGGCGCCCGCCACCTCTGCTTCGCGGAGGAAAAGGGAGGTACAGCCGAGCGCGGCGGCCAGCGCGGCCAGACGCACCGGTCGCGATCGGAGGAGAGCAGGAAGTTGCACGTTGGTGGCGATGTGGGGTGTCCGTTTGGCGCTCTTGCGCTCTGCAGCGGGGCGGGGGTTCCGCCAAGCGTCAGCAGGGCATCTCGCGCTCTCCGGCACAGGGGGGCAAGAACCCCGCCACCCCCCTCATCTCTCCCTCTTACCTCTCACTTCTCACCTCTCACTTTTGACTGCATGTTCCTGCAACTCTCTTCATCTGGAGTTCGGGATGCTGAAGGACTTCAAGGCCTTCGTCATGCGGGGAAACGTCATCGACCTCGCGGTGGCGTTCATCATGGGCGCGGCGTTCGGAACGATCGTCACCTCGCTCGTCAACGACGTGATCATGCCGCCGATCGGTCTGGCGCTCGGGAAGGTGGATTTCTCGAACCTCTACGTCCTGCTTGCCCCGGGCGGGAAGGCCGCGCCGCCCTACAGCTCGCTGGCCGACGCCAAGGCGGCCGGCGCCGTGACGCTCAACTACGGGGTGTTCGTGAACTCCGTGGTCAGCTTCCTGATCGTAGCGTTCGTGGTGTTTCTGCTGGTCCGGGCCGTAGCCCGGCTCCAGAAGCCCGACCCTGCCGCGCCCCCCACGACCAAGGCCTGCCCTGCCTGCGCTATGGCGATCCCGATCCAGGCGAGTCGTTGTCCGCATTGCACTTCCGGCGTCTAGGCGGGACCTGACCCGGGGTCGGGAAACGCGTCCCCGGGTTTCCTTCAGCCACGCTCTGCAATGTAAAGCACTTGCTGGTGGTGAGCCCTTTGGGTATTGTGTAGCCATGGCCAGCGTCCGACCCGTGAATCCACCCCCACCTCCGCCCCCGCGGCCGCCCACCCTGCAGGCTCGGGCGATGGACAATCTTTCGTTCATCCGCCGGACCATGGAGCGCGCGACCTCGTTCACGGCCGTGCCCGGTTGGGGCGGGGTCGCGATGGGGGTCGTCGCCCTCGCGGGCGCGGCGTTTGCACTCGGGAGCCCGAGCACGCCGGTGTGGCTCGCCATCTGGTTCGCCGCGGCGACGGTGGCGATGGTGATCGGCATCGTCACCATGAGCGCCAAGGCCCGGCGCGCCGGCACGTCCGTCTTCTCGTATTCCGGCCGCCGGTTCGTGCTGAGCTACGTGCCGCCGCTGCTGGTGGGCGTGCTGCTCACGGTCGTGCTCGTGCGGCACGGGCTCACGGCCGCGCTGCCCGGCACCTGGCTGCTCCTGTACGGGACCGGCGTGGTGACCGGCGGCGCCTACTCGGTGCGCGCGGTCCCGCTCATGGGACTCTGCTTCATGGCGGTGGGTGCGTTCGCCCTGTTCGCGCCGCCGGCCTGGGGGACCTGGTTGATGGCCCTGGGGTTCGGCGGGCTGCACATCGCGTTCGGCCTGGTGATCGCGTGGAGGCACGGTGGCTGAGCCGCATGCGGGTCCGTACCAGCGCGGCCTGAGCCCGGGAGAGACCGTGCGGCAGGAGACGCTGGGGCTCGACCGCCTGATCCACGAGCGGATGCGCCTGGCGATCGTGAGCGCGCTCGCAGTGAACGACTCGCTCACGTTCAACGAGCTGAAGCGGTTGCTGGAGACGACCGACGGGAACCTGAGCGTGCACGCCCGCAAGCTCGAGGCGGCCCGCTACATCACCTGCACCAAGACCTTCGAGGGCCGGCTTCCGCGCACCGAGTACCGGCTGAGCCCGGCCGGGCGGCAGGCGCTGGAGCGGTACCTCGACCACATGGAAGCTCTCATCCGAACCATGCGGGATCGCTGAGCGATCGCCGCGTCTCCCGAGCCCCTCAACTCATGAAACCGAGCCAGCCCGCCTTCGCGCCGCCCGCCGGCCTACACGTTGGGATCATCATGGACGGCAACGGCCGGTGGGCGACCCGCCAGGGACGCTCGCGCGCGGCGGGCCATCGCGAAGGGGCCAACGTCGTTCGTCGGCTGGTCGAGGTGGCGCCGGACATGGGGATCGGGACGCTGACGCTCTTCGCGTTCTCGGCCGACAACTGGCGGCGGCCCGCGCGCGAGGTGAAATGGCTGATGCGCCTCTTCAGCGAGTACCTGCGCGCCGAGGCGGCGCCGTGCGCCGACGAAGGGGTGCGACTCACCGTGCTCGGCCGGCGGGACCGCCTGTCGCGCACGCTGCTGGATACGATCGACCACGTCGAGTCGGCGACCGCGGCCGGCACCAGGCTCCTGCTCCGGCTCGCGATCGACTACTCCGCGCGCGACGCGATCCTGCGCGCGGCACAGTGCGTCACCCCGGGCACGGTTCCGTCCCGCGAATCCTTCGGCCGGCTCCTCGCGATCGTCGATCACTGCACGCCGTCGGCGGGGCCGGTCGATCTCCTGATCCGGACCGGCGGCGAGCGGCGCCTGAGCGACTTCCTTCTCTGGGAGTGCGCTTACGCCGAGCTGTGCTTCGTGCCCACAATGTGGCCGGACTTCGGGCCGGACCATCTGCGCGATGCGGTGGCCGACTTCCACCGGCGCGAGCGCCGCTTCGGCGCGCTCCCGGACGCGGCGGCGAGCTGATCTCCCCCGCCCGGTTTTCCCGCGGATGACCGCACCCCGTACGATCTCGCGCCGGCGCTTCCTCGCCGGCGCCGGCGTGTTGGCGGCCGGTGCTGCGGGCGACGCGTTCGGGGTCGAGCCCCGCTGGGTACGCTTGAGCCGGCACGAGGTCGCCGTGCCCGGGCTCCCGCGGGGCCTCGACGGGATCCGTATCGCGCAGCTCTCCGACCTCCATCTCCCCGCCAATCGCGCCGCCGCCGACCGCGCGATCGCGATCATCAAGGCGGAGCGGCCGGACATCGTCGTCCTCACCGGCGACCAGTGCGAGACGGCGGACGGGATCGCCGAGGTGTCGGCGTTCGTGGGCGAGGCGCGCGGCGCGGTCGCCACGCTCGCGGTGCTCGGCAACTGGGACTATCGGGGGACGTCCGTGGGCGACCTGGCGGCGCTGGCGTACGAAGCGGCGGGGGCGATCCTGCTGGTCAACCGGCACGTGATCATCCAGCGGGGTGGGGCCTCACTGGCGTTCGTCGGGCTCGACGATCTTCTCGGCGGGAAGCCCGATCTCGCCGCGGCCTGCGCCGGCGTGCCGGTTGATGCGCCGGTGATCCTGCTGGCGCACGAGCCCGGGCCCGCAGACGACCCGCTGCCCGCGGGCGTGCCGTCGCCCATCCTCAGCTTGACGGGCCACACGCATGGGGGGCAGATCCGCTTTCCCGGCCTCCCCGCCCGCACCCCGATCGGGTCGGGGCGGTTCCTCGCCGGGTGGTACCAGGCCGCCTGGGGAAGACTCTACGTGTCGCGGGGGATCGGGACGGCGGACATCCGGGCGCGGTTCTTCTGTCCGCCGGAGGTGGCGATCTTCCGGTTGAGGAGCGAGCGCTATTCGCTCTTCCCGAGGTTGTAGAACGCCCGCCACCCCCGGAACAGCTCCCTGTAGTCCGCATGCGTGTACGCCACCGTGACCGGACCCCGGCGCTCCGATCCCGGCACCAGCTCCGCGTAGTCCGCCTGGTAGGTGAACTGGAAATCCACTTCGATCGTGCTCGGGCTCGGTGGGACGAATGGGCGGTGCGGGCGCCGGAGGGCCTCGGTGACCCCCTCCCGGATCCGCTTCCGCGCCACCTCGGGCGCCACGCTTCTGGCAGCGTGGCGGCTCACGGCGTCCTTGACCACCACGACCCCGACGCCGGCGCCCAGGACGTCGCGGGCCTCATCGGCCGTCGCGCGGTCGCCGCTCACGAGTGCCACCGGCACGCCATAGGCCCCGGCGAGCGCGGCGTTGAGCCCCAGCTCGCCCATCGAACGACCGTTCAGCCGGGCGTCGCGCACGATGTCGGTCATGGTGTGGTCGAGCAGTGCTCGCGCGGTGCCGGCCTTCGCGTGATACCCGATGAACAGCGAGGCATCGAACCCCGCCTCGATCCCCTCGAGCATCGACAGGCGCTTCGGACCCCCGCTCAGCAGCTCGGCGGCCGGGTGCAGGTCCTCCGCCAGCAGATTTCTCATGTCCCAGTGACTATCATTGGCCAGCACGTAATCGGCGCCCGCCGCGAGGGCTCCCTCCACGGCCGCATTGGCCTCACCTGTCATGAGCTTGCGTCCGCGTGCATATTCATGGGCGCAGCGTTGCTCGACCGGGTTGGTCTGGTCCTCGTGGACGATCCCCGCGACGCCTTCCATGTCAACCGAGATGTAGACCCGCATGACGATTCCTCGACGAGTTTTCAGATTGATGCCCGGGGCGCTCCTGCTGGCCGCCTGCGCCCAGGGAGGCGGCTACGCCAGCGGCAGGACGATGGAGCAGGGGCGGATCTACACCAACTGGCTGTACAAGGCCGAGTACAACAAGCTGTGGGGTCGGTTCACTCCCGAGCTGCAGCGCGTCTTCGGCAGCGCCGCGGAGCTGGGCGCCTTCGCCGGGAAGGCGGTCACGCAGCTGGGCCGGGAGGCGCGAACGGTGGACGAGCGCGTGGCCGATCTCCAGCCCGACCAGGTCTACAGTCGCACCTCGGCCTTCACCGCGGCCCACATGCCCATGGTCATCGAGTGGACCCTGACCAAGGACGGCGCGGTCACCGGCCTGGTGGTGCGGCCGGCGAGCACGGAGACGGGGGTTGCGGCGGACAGCGGTAAACAGTGAACAGTGAACGGGGGTGGCGGGGAGGGGCCCCGTTCACCATTCACCGTTCACTGTTCACCGTTCACCGCCGTCAGTACACCCGTCCCCCCAACGGCACCTCCCTCTCCGCCCCGAGCAGCACCACCCTCCCTTGCTCGTCCGGCAGCCCCAGCACCAGCACTTCCGACGAGAATCCCGCGATGACCCGCGTGCCGAGGTTCACGGCGGCGACCACGAGCCGGCCGACCAGCTCCTCGGGCCCGTAGAGATCCACCAGCTGCGCACTCGAGCGTTTCTCGCCCAGCGGCCCGAAATCGATCCATAGCCTGTAGGCTGGCTTCCGGGCCTTCTCGTTCAGCTCGACCCGCAGCACCCGTCCCACCCTCATGTCGAGCGTCTGGAATGCCGCAACGGTGTCGGTCGCGGGAGGGGCTCCCGCTCCCTCGCCCACGCTGCCCGCTCCCTCGCTCATTAGGCCAGCTCCGCGCGCAGCACCGTCACCGCCTGGCCCCCCAGGAGCACTCGGTCGCCCTTGAGCGTGACCCGCACCATCCCCCCTCGCGGCGATGCCTGGTAGCCCACCAGCGACGTCTTCCCCAGCCGCTCGGCCCAGAGCGGGCCAAGCGCACAGTGGGCCGAGCCGGTGACGGGGTCTTCGGGGATCCCGGCGGCCGGGGCGAAGAACCGGGAGACGAAGTCGATGCCCGGGCTCGTGGACCGGCTGGTGGCGATGACGCCGCGGGTGCCGCCGAGCCGCGCGAGCAGCGCCAAGTCGGGAGTGAGCGCGCGGACAGCAGCCTCGGACTCCAGCTCGACCAGATAGTCGAACTTGCTGCGCGCGTGGAGGCGGACAGGCGCCCCGATCGCCTGGACGACCTCGGGGACGGGATCGCAGGGGACGGGTGGGGTCGCGGGGAAGTCGAGCGTGATCCAGTCGTCCTGCCGTGCGGCCCGGAGCAGCCCGCTTCGGGTGTGGAACCGCGCCTCCGCGCCTTGCGGGAGGTGGCCGTCCTCCCACAGCACGTGCGCGCTCGCGAGCGTCGCGTGTCCACAAAGATCGACTTCGACGGCGGGCGTGAACCAGCGCAGCCCGAACTCGTCGCCCTCGCGCAGGAGAAACGCGGTCTCGGCCAGGTTCATCTCCCGCGCGACCGCCTGCATCCAGGCGTCGTCACGCGGAGAGGGGAGCAGGCAGACCGCCGCCGGGTTCCCGGCGAACGGCGTGGCGGTAAAGGCGTCTACGGTGGTGAGTCGGACCGGCATGGCAGCAGGAAAGCGGAGCCCGGCCGAAAAGGGAAGAGCCCCGGCCTGAGGTGTGAGCGAACATGTCCGGGGGGGTTCGGGTTCGCCGTCCTCATGGAGGCGAACCCGTAGCCCCTCCCGCGCTCAGGCCGGAGCCGGCTTCGGCTTGAGTGCGTCCAGCGCCTGCTGGAGTGCACTGCCGCTCGGCACCGTGCCGTTCGGCGTGAGGTGATTGATCAGCGCGGGGAGCGCCGTGGCGAGCTGGGTCGTGACCGTCTCCGGCGCGACGCCCAGCTTGCCCGCGATCAGCTGAATCTTCTCCGGACCCAGCACCTTGGTGATCTGATCCGCGCTGATGGGCTGGTTGGCGCCCGTGCTGATCCACGACGACACAACCGATCCGAGCCCGTGATTCTCGAACGCCTGCACCAGGCCGGGTAAACCGCCCGTGGCCGGGTTGTTCACCAGATCCACGACGTGGCCCAGGAGTCCGGGGTGCTGCCCGGTCGCGCCTCCGAGCGCGGTCGAGAGCTGCGACGACAACTGATCGAGCAAGCTCATTGCCTATCTCCAATCAAAAACAGCGTTCGAAGTTCGAGAGCGCGTCACTCGGGGATGTCCTTCAACCACTGCTGTACACCCCCGTGCTTGGAGCACGCACCGCGGTGATGCTTGGCGTGGGAGTAGGATCCGTCCTTGCACTGCGCGCTCGCATCGGCCGGTGCGCCGGCCGGGGGAGTAGCAGTGGCCACGCTGGTCTTCGATGCGGCCGCCGGCGGGGTTGGGGCCGGTGCGGTGGTGGCGGCAGCCGGGGGCATAGTGGTCGGCGCGGCGGCGGTCTTGCCCGACGGTGCCGCGGCCTTGGTCTTGCTCTCGGCCAGCCAATCGCTCACGCCGCCATGCCCTTTGCAGGCACCGCGGTGCGAGGTGCTGGTCGAATAGCTCCCGTCCTTGCACTTGGCGGTCGCATCGGCGGGGGCGGGTCCCGTGGAAGCCGTCTCGGTCGGTCCCGCCGTCTTGCTGGTCGTCTTGCTGTCGGACTTGGCGGCGGAGAGCCACTCCGCAACGCCGCCATGGCTCTTGCACGCCCCGCGGTGAGACGTGCTAGTCGAATAGGTGTCGTCTTTACACTTGGCGGTGGCGCCAGCCGGCGCCTGCGCCGCCAGCACCGAGGCGGCGCCCAGGCCGACCATCGTTGCGACCGCGACACTCCAGAGATTCTTGTGCATGGAAATATCCTCGCTCAATGACTGATGCCGGGGACGAAGCGGAGCAGGAACAGGAGCACGATCGCTCCGACGATAGACATCAGGAATCCTGCCGGGTGGAACTTGGCGCCCTCGGGTGGCTTGGAAATGAGCGATCCGAGAAAACCTCCGAGCCAGGAACCGGCGATGCCGACGACGATCGTCAGCGGAAGACCGATGTGGTCCGCTCCGGGGAGGAGGGCCCTGGCAACCAACCCGACGACGAAACCGACGATGATCGACCAGAGAACGTGGAAGATGCTCATGGGTGCGCTCCGTCACAGGGGAGACTCAGGATCTGCCGGTGCGAAGGTACCGCGGCGTTGCGAAGGGTGAAAGGCCAGGATCTGGTCGAAGAGGCTTGCAGGATTCGGAGACACCCCGTTTGTCAGGGCTGCGCAATTGTTGGTTTGTGGCGTCTAAATCACTCAGACATAGAGACTTATGGTGCGACGCCGACAGGTGGCACGTCTGTTGCCTTTTCGGCGCTCGGAGACGTGAAGCACTCCCGGCTCCTCGTGCAGCATCCACTTTCTTCGGAGGCAGTATGTCGAACCGCAAGGGCTTCACGCTGATCGAGCTTCTGATCGTGGTCGTGATCATCGGCATCTTGGCCGCGATCGCGATTCCGAAGTTCGCCAACACCAAGCAGAAGGCCGTCAAGTCGAGCATGATCTCGGATCTGCGCAACCTGGCGACGGCGCAGGAAGCCTTCTACGCCGACTCCTCGAAGTATGCCACGACCTACGGCACCACCATCGCCACCGGTCAGGTGAACTTCGCGCCCAGCCAGCGGAACACCCTGGTGATCAACACCGCCTCGAACGCGAGCGGGTGGGCGGCGACGATCTCCAACCCGGGTTACTCGCCGGGCTCGTGCGGCATCTTCGTCGGCTCGACCTTCTCGGCCTCCGGCACCCCCGCCGTGGCCACCCAGGAAGGCATCGGCGTCTGCCCGTAACGTAAGGGCCGGTCCCAAGCATAGGGCGAGGGCGGGAGAAGGTTCCCGCCCTCGTCGTTTTTTCCTCCCAGGATGCTCTCGTACTGCTCGACCAGCAGATCCAGCTCGCGCTCCCAGTCGCGCCCGACGGCGAAGGCACGCGCGGCCTGCGCCATGGCGTCTCTCGAGACCTCGTCGCGCAGCACGGCCAGAATCGCCTCGGCGAATTGGTCGGCGTCCCCCGGGGGCACCAGCCGTCCGGTCAGGCCCTCGCGGACGTTGTCCCGCATACCGCCGGCGTCGACGCCGATCACGGGCAGCCCCGAGGCCATCGCTTCCAGCGCCACCAGTCCGCACGTCTCCGTCGCCGAGGGGAAGACGAACAGGTCAGCGTCCGCGTAGAGGTCGGCGAGGGTGACGCGGTCGAGGAAGCCGAGGCGGTGCACGAAAGGCAGCTCGCGAGCCACGCGATCCGATTCCGGCCCGTCGCCGGCGATGCAGAAGACGTTGCGCTCGCCCATCGCGGCGTGGACGGCGCGGAATGCACCGACGAGCGTATCCATCCCCTTCTCGACGGCCAGCCGCCCGACATAGAGAATGAGCGTCTTGCCCGCGGCTCCCAGGGCCAATCGGCGGCGCTCGTTCCGGCGCGTCGGCGTAAAGAGCCGGCAGTCGACCCCGCGTCCCCAGGTGACGGCCCGTGGGAGGCCGAGCGCCCGCAGCTCCTCGCGCGTCACGTCGCTCGGTGTTTGGGTGGCGCGGGCCGGGTGGTGGAACCAGCGGAGGTAGCGGCGCGTCAGTCCTACGGCCCAGCCGCCGAGATACCGTCCGGCGTAGCGGGGGAAGTCGGTGTGGAACGAGGTGACGAGTGGAGTGTCCCGCCGCAGCGCCCAGGCCCGCCCGAACCCGCCGAGCGGCCCTTCGGTGACCGCGTGCACGAGGTCGGGATCGAACTGCCGGATCACGCCGGCCAGCCCGCGGCCCCACGGCCAGGACAGCCGAACGGCGGGGTACGGCGGACAGGCGATCGACGGCGACCGATGGATGTCCGGCTCGTCGTCGCTCAGGTGGGGGTAGGTAGGGGCGAGGACCTGCACCGCGTGGCCGCGCTGGTGGAGGCCTCGGCGCATCGTCGCGAGAACGGTCGTGACCCCGTTGACTTCAGGGAGATACGTGTCGGTGGCGAGCGTGATCCGCACGCCGAAGGCTTGCCGGAGCCGTCTACAACGGTGCCACGGCGGGGTAAAGGCTGTGCAACGACGCGGGCAGAGCGGTCTCCTCGTCCTCGGCGACAGACTCGGTGTCGGTCCACGTGACCAGCTCGAAGCCGCCGTCCCAGCGCTCGACCAGGGCGGTGCAGTGCTCGATCCAGTCGCCGCAGTTCATGTAGCTGAGCCCTTCCAGCTCCCGGATGACCGGCTGATGGATGTGTCCGCAGATCACCCCTTGAGCGCCGACCGATCGGGCCCGCTCGGCCAGAACCCGCTCGAAGTTGCCGATGTAGACGGTGGCTCGCTTGACGCTCGCCTTGATCGCGCGGGAGAAGCTCCAGGGCTCGAGCCCGACCAGGCTGCGCGCGTGGTTGCCGATCGCATTGAGCCAGATGAGCCCGTCGTAGGCGTGCGCGCCGAGGCGGGCGAGCAGCGGGTGGGCCTGGACCACGGCGTCCGCCTCGTCGCCGTGCGTAACCAGAAAGCGGCGGCCGTCGAGCGCCTGGTAGAGCACCTGGCGGGCAACCTGGATATTCACCAGCCCGCTCAGCGCCGCGATGTCGTCGTCGTGATTGCCAGGGAGGTAGACGATCAGCTGGCCACGCTGCGCCCGCTTCAGCACGTGGCGCACGAGCTTGTTGTAGACCGGCTCCCAGCGCACCCGGCGCCGCATCATCCAGAGGTCGATGATGTCGCCGACGAGATAGAGCCGCTCGCTCGGGGTTGCCTTGAGGAATGCCAGGGCCGCCTCGGCCCGGCACCCCGTCAGGCCAAGGTGGAGATCGGACAGGAAGATGCTGCGGACGGAGGCCGGCATCGCCCGAAGGGTCTCCTGCGGGCGGCGCGCGGGGCAAGGGGTCGGGTCGAGCCGTTAACGGATTGTTACGCATTCGCGCCCGACCCCCTATCGTTACCGGAGGCCGCGGCTTGGCGGGCAGCCGATCTCACTGTGGATTGCCGATAGGAGCGACGGTTGTATGACGACGAAACTGGGGTTGACCGCGCTGGCTCTACTGCTGACCACTCTCGCGACCGCCGACACGGGACCGAGCTATCACGTCGTCAAACGCTACGTGCTCGGAGGCACGGACGCTTGGGACTATGTGGCGCTGGACTCGGTGCACCACCGCCTGTTCGTCGCGCGCCAGACGCGCGTGATGGTCCTGGATCCGACCTCCGGAAGACTCCTGGGCGAAGTCGGCGGCCTCAACGGCGCCCACGGGACCGCGTTTGCGTACGACGTGAATCGCGGCTTCGCGACGTCCGGGCGGGACAGCACGGTAACGATGTTCGATCTGGGGACCTACGCCGTGCTCGCCAGACTGAAGGCGGACGAAGACGCGGACGGGATCCTCTACGACCCGGCCACGAAGCGGATCTACACCATGAACGGCGACGCCGGCACCTCCACGGTCATCGACCCGGCGGCGGGCAAGGTCGTCGGCACGATTCCACTGGGCGGGCAGCCGGAGTTCGCGGTGTCTGCGGGCGACGGGATGCTGTACGCGAACCTCGAGGACAAGGCGGACATCGTCGAGATCGACGCGAAAGCACTGAAAGTCGTGCGGGAATGGCCGATGGCACCCTGCACCTCGCCGACGGGTCTCGCCATCGACCGTCAGCACCACCGGCTCTTCAGCGGTTGTCGCAACCGACTCATGGCGATCTCGGATGCCCGCCAGGGACGGCTCCTCGCGACGCTGCCGATCGGTGCCGGCGTCGACGCGAACGCCTATGATCAGGGCACCGGTTTGGCCTTCAGCTCCAACGGAGAGGGTACCCTGACGGTGGTCCGGGAGGAGGCGCCGGGAAAGTTCAGCGTCGCCGAGACGGTTCCGACGATGACCGGTGCCCGGACGATGGCGCTGGACCCCGCGACGCACTTGCTGTACCTGGTTGGAGCGAAGTTTGGCCCTCTCCCCGACTCCGCAGCGTCGGGGAACGTCCGCCGCCGGCCACCGATACTGCCCAATTCCTTCACGCTCCTGGTCGTGGGGCGGTAGCCCTCGAGGTCGAGGTGCTCGACCTGCGGACATACGCCGGCGGACTCCGGCCAGTCCGCCGGGGCGGGCACTCGGAGACCACCTCGGGGAGCGTCAAACGGACCCGTCGGCACCCCGCAAGCGGTCGAGGCTCCAGATCCCGGCACCGCGTGACGCGATATAGAGGAAGATGAAGGAAAATACGACAGGCAGCTCGCCGTGGTTCAGAATGGGCATGAAGCCACCACTCGGCACATGGATGTAGAAGAAGGCCACCGCCATCTCGCCGCTCGCGATGAGCGCAGCGAGCGGCGTGAAGAGGCCCAGGATCATGAGGGGCCCGCAGATGATCTCGATGAAGCCGGCGGCGATGAAGATCGGCGGACCGCCCCACACCAGGTGGCCGCCCAGCACCCCGAAGAGCTTCTGGGCTCCGTGGCAGACGTACACGAACGGCACCACGATGCGCGCGAGAGCGTAGAACTGCTCGGAGTGGCGGGCGAGAGTGGCGCGAAGGGAAGACATGAGCGTCCGGGGTTGGGGGCTACGCCTGTCAGGGCTGGGCGGCGGCTGAGTCGAGCTGGGCACCGCGACGCTGGGCGGAGTCGCTCACGTCGAGGGCCTTGTGTACCACGCCGGCCCCTGGCACCTTGGACCGACCGATGATGCTGTCGCGTTCCCGCTCGGTACGACCGGTACCGGCGGTCACGGTGCTCTTGCAACCGACGAGAGCCAGGGCAAAAAGGAGCAGCAGGCCGCGCATCAAACGCGCTGGCGGTGCCTTCCGCTTGGTGGATCGCTGGTGCAATATTTGCCGGGATGGGTAGCGGACCGGCAACGTTAGACCGGACCGGTGTCCACCCCCTGGCGGGCCTCCAAGCGACCGACGATGGCGACCATTCTCTGCGTAGACGACGACCCGTCCGTACGCGTCGTCCTTGAGCACGCCCTCTCTACGATCGGCCACCGGCCTCTCCTGGTTTCGAGTGTCGAGGAGGCCCTCAAGACGGTTGGGCGCTCCCCGGTCGACCTGATCATCGCCGGCGACGTGATGCAGCGGCTCAACGGCATCGATCTCCTGAAGCTGCTGGAGAAGGAGGGGCATCGGATTCCGGTCATCATCATGACCGGCTACTCGAGCGTCGAGAACGCGGTCCTCTCGATCAAGAGAGGTGCCATCGACTACGTGGTGAAGCCAATCCGGGCGGAGACGCTCGAGATCGCCGTGAGCAAAGCGCTGGAGGTCATCCGACTGCGCCGGGAGAACGAGTCGTTCCGGACCGAGATTCGGAAGCTCCGCGCCACGCGGACGCTGGTGGGTGAAGCCGATGGGCCCGGCGCGATGCCGGCCGTCCCGGCGGTGCCTGTGCCCGACGCGCCCGTGTTCAACCTCGACGAGATCGAGCGGCGGGCGATCGACCGCGCGCTCGCGGCCACCGGCGGCAACCGCACGCGGGCCGCCAAGCTGCTCGGCATCAGCGAGCGCACCCTTCGGAACCGACTCAACACACCCAAGGTCGCCACGCCGGGAACTTGAGGGCTCAGGTCCCCGGCTCCTGCGCCAGCCGCGCCAGCCGGCTCCGCACCTCGCGCACGCCCGGCTGGAGCTCCGGGTCCGCCTGCTTCCAAAGGTCCACGAACTTCTCGTAGTATTGGGCCGCCCGCTTGCGGTCGTTCCGCGCTTCGTACAGCTCGCCCAGCCGCTTGTAGGTTGGCGCAAGCTCTTGATGGTCCACCCTGTAGTTGAATACCCCACGCGTGTCCACGTAGCGCTGGTAGAGCGCGCGCGCCGAGTCGCTCTGTCCCTGCCGGTCGTAGATCGCCGCCATCTGCGGCAGCCCGCAGACCGCGCACGCCCCGGACTGCTCGTAAGCGTCGCGATAGTCGCTGATCGCTTCCTGCGGGCGTCCCTCCGCCTCCGCCACCGAGCCGTAGATGAGCCCCCGCCAGGCGATCGTCTTGCGAATCGGCTCGGGCACCGCGGCTTCGTAATCCTTGAGATACCGCCGCGCTTGTTCGGCCTTGCCGGCCTTGGCGTACACCTGGGCAAGCGGGAGATAGGGGCGATCCGCGGGCGGCATCGAGTCCAGCGGGTGCTTGGTCAGCGCCGCCGACACCGCGGCCAGCGCATCCGCCGGGCGGTTGCGATAGCGGATGTCGAGCAAGGCCTGGTTGACCGCGCCGATGATATAGTCGCGCGGGAGCCCGCGGGCCTCGCCGGTGGCCATGAAGTCTCGGTAGCTCTGGGCTGCCTCGGCGAGCTTGCCCTGCGCCTCGGCTGATATGGCCAGCAGATCGCTGCTGGTGGCGAGCCACACCGGGTTCGTGCGAGCGGCCTCCCGCAGTCGTCGGAGCGCGCTGTCGGCCGCGGCGTAGTCACGCCGGGCGAGGGCGATGTTGGCCTCCAGGTCCACGGGGCCGGGACTGACCGGCGCGGCCTTCTTGAACTTCGCAAGCGTGGACTCGGCCGCGGCCACCCGACCCTGAGCCACCTGGGCGAGCGCCGCGTTCTGGAAGAACGTGGCGGAGCTGCCGAGCTGCATGGCCCGCGTCGCCAGGCTTTCCGCTTCCGCGTAATGCCGCTCCTTCATGTAGACAATGGCTAGGTTGTTCAACGCGACGTCATTGTCCGGATCGAGGCTCAGCACGGAGCGATACGCGGAGACGATCTTGGGCTCGTCGTAGTCGGCGTTCGTGTGATAGTACGCGTCGGCAAGGTCGCGCTCGATATCCGGCAGGCGATCCCGGTGGGCGTACGCGTGTCGCGTGGCCTCGATCGACCGCGCGGACGAGAGTCCGGCGTTGTCGAGGGTCACGGCCAGCTTCCGGTACGCCATCGCGAACCCGGTGTCGAGCGCGATCGCCTCCTCGAGCAGCGGAATCGCTTCGTCCCAGCGCTCGTTGTTTTCGTAGCGCACTGCTTCGGTGTACTTCCGGAGCGCCGGCAACGACGCCGTCGAGACCCGCTCGAGCGGAACGCTCTCGCGGATGGTCACGAGGGACTCGCCGATGCGCTCCCGGATCTTGGCCGACAGACGGTCGATCGCCTTGAGCAGCCCACCTGGCCCGTCGGCTGTTTCCCGGACCGCGGTGAGCACCCGGCCGTCAGCAGCATCGAGCAGGTTCGCGGAAAGCACGTAGCTGGTCCCGACCGGGTCGATCTGCCCGGTCACCACCGCCTTGATCCCCGCCCGCTCGGCCACCTCCCGCGCGAGCGCGGGCGAAAGAGCGCCGCCGGCCGGCCGCTCCATGCGGCGAAGCGCGTCGGCAATCTCGGTGCCGTCCACCAGCCTCACCGACTGGGATTGCTGCAGATCCACCCGGAACGCTTCGGTGACCGACGGGCCGAGCGTCGAGTCCGCGGCGCGGTTCTCGAAGTCGGCGAGGATCAGGCGGTCCCGGTTCTTGAGCACTCCCGAAGCCACCAGCGTTCCCACCGGACCGATTCCCAGCAGGCGCATCGCGGTATAGGCGCCCGCGACGACGGTGAGGCCGCCGAACGCGAGCGCGCCGCCAAGCATTGCCTTGCGCCAGGTGAGCAGCCGGGCGACGCCGGTCTCCGGCACCGCTGCCAGCATCGAGGAGGTACGCGCCACGGCTCGGCGCCGCTCCTGGAGCCCCGTGAACAGCATGATCGGGAGGCCGATCGCCAAGAGCAGACCGGCACCCCACAACACCCAATCCGGCAGGCCCAGCCGATACACAAGGAAAGACACGACGGCGAGTACCAGGGCGGCCGCGATCGCGAACGCCGCGGTGACCCGAACGGGGTGCGCGCGCCGTATGGCGGCCTCCGTGGCCCCGGAGATGACCGGCTGAACCTGCGTCGGGGCCTGCTCGCCGCTCGGCGTGGTCGTGCCCTCGAGCGGGGCCACGAGATCCCCGGCGTTCTGCGGCCGCGCCTCCGGGCGCTTCTCCAGGCAGCGCATCACCAGGCTCGCGAGCGCGGGCGGGCAGCCGGGCGCTCGGCTGAGCAGCGGGTCGGGTGCCTGCGTGATGTGCGCCGCCAGCACCTGCTGCGGCGAGCGGCCGTCGAACGGCGTGCGCCCGGACAGCATCTCGTAGCCCATGATGCCGAGGGCGTAGATGTCCGCGCGATGATCAATCTTGGGATCGGCCACCGCCTGCTCGGGCGCCATGTAGGCCGGTGTGCCCAGCGTCATGCCGACGGTGGTGAGGCCCTCGCGATCAGCCGCGTCGCTCACCGCCTTCGCCACGCCGAAGTCCATGACCATCGCGTGCCGGCCGGAGAGCATGACGTTCTCGGGCTTGATGTCCCGGTGCACGAGCCCCTGGGCGTGGGCGTACGCCAGCGCGTCCGCGACCTCGCGCATGTAGCGGGCGGCGTCGGAGGCGGGCAGGGCGCCGTCGCGCAGGAGCTTGGCGCGGAGCGTCTCGCCGTCCACGTACGGCATCACGTAGTAGAGGAAGCCACCGGCCTCGCCGGAATCGTGCAGGGGCAGGATGTGCGGGTGGGTGAGCTGGGCCGCGATCTCGATTTCCCTGAGGAAGCGCGCGCCCCCGATGGACTCGGCCAGCTCCGGCCTGAGCACCTTCACCGCCACGCGCCGCCGGTGCTTCAGGTCTTCGGCCAGGTAGACGGTGGCCATGCCGCCCTGACCCAGCTCCCGCTCGATGCGGTAGCGGTCGGCCAGAGCCGCGGCGAGACGCGAAGCGAGATCGGCTCGGCGGGTTTCGGTCATCTCAGGTCCCCGGCTCCTGCGCCAGCCGCGTGATCCGGCCGCGCACTTCCTTCACGCCGGGCTGCAGCTCCGCATCGGCGTCTTTCCAGAGCTCCACGAATTTCTCGTAATACTCCGCGGCCCGCTTGCGGTCGCCCTTGGCTTCGTACAGCTCGCCCAGACGCTTGTAGCTAGGAGCGAGCGCAAACCCGGCACCGTACAGATTGAGGCTCGGCGTGGTCACGAACTGCTCGTAAGCGGCCCGGGCCGAGTCCGCCTGCCCCATTCGGTCGTAGACAGTCCCAATCTCGTACAGACCACAGTTGTTGCAGCCGCCGTTCTCATCGTAGTACTTGCGGTACGCCACGAGGGCGTCGCGATGCCGTCCCTCCGCTTCCGCCAGGTACCCGGACGCGAGATCGATATTGAAATCGCCGGTCCGCAGCTGGGCCGGCACGGCGGACTCGTATTCCTTCAGATAGCGCTTGGCCTGGTCGGGCTTGCCGGCCAACGCGTACAGGCGGGCGAGATCGACGTACGGGCGGTCAAGTGCCGCTATCGAATCGAGCGGATGCTTGCCCTGGACCGCGGCCAGCGCGGCGAGTCCATCCGCCGTTCGGTTGCGGTAGCGGATGTTGATCTCGGCGAGGCCGGCGGTCGCGTTGTAGACGTCCTGCGGCGCGCGGCGCGCCTCGCCCGAGGCGATCAGCTCGTTGAGGTAGTGTTCCGTATCGGCCAGTTTGCCGCGCGTTCCGCGGAGCGTGGCGAGGGCGATGTCGGCGTAGGACTGGAAAAGCTGGCTAGCCTGCTGCTGCCGCTTGAGCGTGACGATCTGACTGTCGGCGCCGACGACATCGCCCTGGGCGGCGGACAGCTCTGCCGCCAGCACGGCGACGCCGGCGTTGTCCGGCATGCGCTGCTTCGCACGGTCGACTGTCGCTCGTGCCTCAGTGAAGTGGCCCTGGGCCACCTGAGCCGAGACGGCGTTTCGGAAGAATGCCGTCCCCCGCCCGCTTCGGGTGGCTCGCACGGCCAGGCTTTCCGCCTCCGGCCACCGGCGCTGCCGCATCAACAAGCCGGACAGGTTGTTGAGCGAGACGAGATTGTCCGGGTCGACGGCGAGCGCCGCGCGGTACGAGGCGGCCACCTTGGCGGGATCGTACTCGACGAAGGTGAAGTAGAAGCCGGTTGCCAGCGAACGCTCCAGCTCCGGCAGCCGGTCCCGCATCGCGTAGGCTCTCGTCGCCGCGGCGGTTTGCTCCGAGTACGACTGCCCCGTGTTGCCCAGGAACACCGCCAGCTTGCGCCAGGCCATGGCGAACCCGGTGTCGAGCGCCACTGCCTCGCGGATCATCGGGATCGCCTCGTCCAGCCGGTCATCCTGTTCGAGCCGCAATGCCTCCGTGTACTTACGCAGGGCGGGGAGCGAAGCCGTCGTCACCTGCTCCAGCGGCGGCTTCTCCCGAATCGTCACCAGGGACTCGCCGATCCGCTCGCGCAGCTTGCTCGACAGCCGATCGATCGCTCCGAGCAACGCGCCGGGATCCGTCGCGGTCTCGCGCACCGCTGTGAGCACCTGCCCATCGGCGGCCGAGACGAGGTTCGCCGAGAGCACGTAGCCGGTTCCGACTGGGTCTATCTGCCCCGTCACCACCGCCTTGATCCCCTGGCGCTCGGCCACCTCGCGGGCGAGCGACGGGGTCAGGGCGCCGGCGTTCTGCCGCTCCATGCGCGTGAGCGCTTCCCGCACGACTTGCTGGTCGATCAAACGGACCGTCGGCGACTGCGACAGGTCGACCCGCATCGCCTCGGTCAGCGACGGGCCCAGTGTGGTGTCGGCCGTGCGGTTCTCGAAATCGGCCAGGAGCAGCGGCTCGCGGTTCTTGAGCACGCCGGAGGCAACCAGCGTCCCGACCGGACCGATGCCCATGACCCGCATGGCCGTATACACGCCGGTGAGGATGGCGAGGGCCAGGAACGCGAGCCCGCCCCCCATGATCGCCTTGCGCCACGTGAGCCACTGCGCCACCCCGGCCGACGGCGCCGTATACACGGCGGTCGTGCGGGCGATGGCGCGCTGCCGCTCGTGGTAGCTGGTGAGCAGCATGATCGGCAGCCCGATCGCGAGCAGCACGATCGCCCCGTAGAACACCCAGTCCGGCAGTCCGAGCTTCCGCTCCAGCACCCACACCAGCGCGAGCACCAGAACCGCGGCAACGCCGAACAGGAGCGCCACCCGCCCCGGATGCGTCCGCCGGATAGCGGCCTCCGTGCCGGATGAGATGATGGTCTGCGGACCGGTAGGCGCCGTCCCGCCGCTCGGCGTCGTCATCGCGTCGAGCTGCGGCACCAGCTCCGCCGCCGACTGCCACCGGTCGGCGGCGCGCTTCTCCAGGCAGCGCATGACCAGGCCGTTGAGCTGGGCGGACACAGTGGGCCGGTAGCGGGTGACCGGGTCGGGCTGCTGGGTGATGTGGGCGGCGAGAAGAGCCTGCGGGGTGGGGGCCGTGAACGGCGGCCGGCCACAGAGCATCTCGTACGCGAGGGCGCCGACGGCGTAGATGTCGGCCCGATGGTCCACGTGCGGATCGGCCGCGGCCTGCTCCGGGGCCATGTAGGCCGGCGTCCCCAGGGCGACGCCGAGGCTCGTGAGCGAGCCGGCGGCGCTGCCGCTGGATGCGCTCACGGCTTTCGCGACACCGAAGTCGGTGACCACCGCGTGCCCTTCCGACAGCAGGACGTTGTCGGGCTTGATGTCGCGATGCACCACCCCGTTCCGGTGCGCGTACGCAAGCGCATCCACCACGTCCCGGAGGATGCGCATGGCCTCGGTCACCGGCAGCTCCCCCTCGCGCGCGAGCTTCACCCGGAGCGACTCGCCCTGGATGAACGGCATGACGTAGTAGAGGAGGTCGCCCGAGGCACCGGCGGTGAGGAGCGGAACGATATGCGGGTGCTGGAGCTTCGCGGCGAGCTGGATCTCACGCTCGAAACGGTCCGCGTTCACCCCGGCACCCATTTCGGGGGGCAGGACCTTGATGACCACCTGCCGGCCGAGCCGGGCTTCCTCGGCCAGGAAGACATGACTCATCCCCCCGCCGCCCAGCTCGCGCTGGATCCGGTAGGTGTCGCCAACTACGCGCTGGAGGCGCGCTTGGAGGTCGATCGTGAAGCTCCCAGTGGCAGGAAAGGCGATGGAAACCTACGGTGGGGCCGGGCTGGGGGCCAGTCGGGGGTGCGGCGGGCGGGTCTCGACGGGTGCCGGGGCGTCGCGCATCTTCGTGAGGCACTCGCTTCGGTTTGCTGATGCGTTTGGCTGTCAATCCCGTAAGCCTCCAACGGAGGGTCCATGTCCCCCTCGCCAGCGTCCCGCCTCCTGAGCCGCGCCCTTACCCTTTTCGGCCTCGTCTTCGTCATCGGGATCCCGGTCTTGAATCGCCTGTGGCCCAGCGGCTGGGCCTGGCAGCCGGAGCAGCCTGCCTATTTGCAGATGATCCTCAGCATTTACGTGACCCTCGGGGTATTTCTCCTCCTTGCCGCTCGCAACCCGGCTCAACACCTGAGCCTGATATGGTTCACCGTGTGGTCCAGTCTGGCTCACGCGGCCGTAATGGCCGTCCATTCGGTTACCGATCCGGGCCAAATGGGCCACTTGTGGGGCGACGTGGCCGGCCTCGTCATCACGGCGGCGGTGCTGGCCCCGCTCGCTCGAAGGGTCGGTCGGGAAGCTGCGGGAGGAGCCCCCGTTTCGGCGCCGAGGGCGGCCTAACTCGCGCATCCAGGCGTCGGGCGCGGGCATCAGGCGGCAACCACGATGACGGAGGGAAGGCCATGCTGAACTGGCTCAAGGCGCTGGTCTCCGGGCCCAAGCCGGCGGGGCCCCCGCAGGTGCTGCGAGCCTTCGCGGCCAACCAGCCCACGATTACGCAGGATAGCATCCGCGCCGAGCAAGGCGCTTGGCGGATCGACGCCACCGCGGAGCAGACGATACGACTCTTCGAGGTGGATGATCCCGGCGTGGAGCAGTGTCTGCTCACCTATCGAGCGGAACTCAAGGCTGAAGGCCTCAAGGGCAGGGCCTTTCTCGAAATGTGGTGTCGCCTGCCCGGTCGAGGCGAGTTCTTCTCCAAGGGCTCTCAGCAGGCAATATCGGGCACCGTCAATTGGGCTCGCTACGAGATCCCCTTCTACCTGAAGCGGGGCCAGAAGCCGGACCTCATAAAGCTCAACCTCGCGGTCGAGGGCCCGGGCACGGTGTGGCTCAGAACCATCGAGCTGCTCCAGACGCCGCTCGCGTCGTGAGGGAAGGCGGCCCGATCCCGGTCGCTCGCCTCGTGTCGAGTCGGTGATGCTCACGCCCTGAGCGAGGCGCGACGCGTGCTGAAGCCAGGTGGACAGCTCTTCGCCGCCGCCATCTCGCGCTGGGCCTCCGCGCTGGACGGTCTCTCCCGGAGCCTTCTTGAGGATCCG
>CAZFKN010000034.1:0-1857 GCA_964519805.1 uncultured Gemmatimonadaceae bacterium | reverse complement strand
TGTACGGGTTGGAGGGCCCGGGGTGGCTCCTCTCGGATGTGACGGAGCGACTGGCGGATCCGCGCCGCCGCGCCGATCTGCTCCAGGTGGCTCGGCTGCTCGAATCGGAGCCTTCAGTCCTCGGTGTCAGTGCGCATCTGCTGGTGGTCGCTCGGGCGGGCGCGTGAGGAGCGCCGCCTCGAGCTTCCGGACGATGTCGGTCCAGCCCTGGCGATGCCCCTCCACCCTCCCGTCCGGCAGGCGCCGGTGGGTGAGGACCAGCTCGGTGCGGGGGCCCCGGTCGAGCAGCTCGACGGTCACGATCGTAGGCCTGAGGTCGGTGTAGTTGGAGATCCAGCTGAACGACAATCGGACGGGCGGCTCGATGGCCAGATATTCGCCCCAATGCTCGACGCCCTCCTGCCCCCGCATCATCACGATCCGCAGCTTGCCGCCCACGCGCGGGTCGATTTCCACCCTCGCACTGGTGATGTCCCCGGGGCACATCCACTGCGCCAGGCTCTCGGGGTCGAGCCACGCGGCGAACACCTGCTCGCGCGTGGCCGGCAGCAGCCGGCGCACGACCAGGGCCTCCGCCGGCTCCTCCCGCGCCGTCATCGGTCGGACGCTCCGCCCCGCCGCTTCTTCCCGGCGGCCTGGCGCTGCTGCCGCAGCAGCAACGCCTCCAGCGCATCGAGCCGGGTGTCCCAGAACGCCCGGTAGTGCGCCAGCCACTTGGCCGCGTCGCGCAGCGGCCGCGCCTGAAGCCGGAGCCAGTGTTCTCGGCCCCGGACTCGCCGCTCGACCAGGCCCGCGCGCTCGAGCACCTTGACGTGCTTGGACACGCCGTTGAACGAGATGGGGAATCGCTCGGCGAGGCTCCCCACGTTGACGTCGCCCCGCGCGAGCACGGTGAGGATCGCACGCCGCGTGGGATCCGCGATGGCGCCGTAGACCTGGTCCAGCCGAGAGTCCGCGAGAGTGACCATACTTGACGTTCAACCAAATGGTAGGATATTGTACCGGCAGACGATCGCAAGCAAGGTCCACCCCATCTGCCGAAGAGGTACCCATGGTAAGCGACGGAAGCACCGCCATCAAGGACCACCCGGTAGCGTCCCGCGAGCAATGGCTGGCCGCGCGGGTCAAGCTGCTCGCCCAGGAGAAGGAGTTCACGCGCCTCCGGGACCGGCTGAGCCGGGACCGGCGGGCGCTGCCGTGGGAGCGGGTGGAGACCCCCTACCTGTTCGAGGGGCCCGACGGCCGGGAAACGCTGGCGCAGCTCTTTGGCCCCCGCAGCCAGCTCATCGTCTATCACTTCATGTTCGCGCCCGAGTCGACGGAGGGCTGCCCGCACTGCTCCTTCTGGGCCGATCACTTCGACGCCATGGGGATCCACCTGAAGCACCGGGACACGAGCATGGTGGTCGTGTCCCGGGCGCCGCTCGCCAAGATCGAGCGCTTCAAGCAGCGGATGGGCTGGAAATTCAAGTGGGTATCGTCCGCGAACAACGACTTCAATTACGACTATCAGGTGTCGTTCACGCCGGAAGCGCTGCGGAGCGGGGCGGTGGTGTACAACTATCGTGAGACCGACGAGGGGTTCAGCGATCGCGAGGGCGTCAGCGTATTCTATCGGAACTCTGGCGGCGTGTTCCACACGTACTCATGTTACGCTCGCGGGATCGACATGCTCAATACGACGTATCAATATCTGGATCTGACTCCGAAGGGGCGGGACGAGGACGACGGGCCGCAGCTGTGGGTGCGGCACCACGATCGCTACTCCGACTGACGCAGGAGGAGCCCGAATGACCGCTACGCGCACAACCGGCGCCGTGCCCGCATCGCTGTCGATGGCCGCGCTGCTCTACCCCG
>CAZFKN010000033.1:0-28248 GCA_964519805.1 uncultured Gemmatimonadaceae bacterium | reverse complement strand
CGCCTCGCAGCCGAGCGGTTGGAGCGCACCGGCGATCGGCTGGAGGTCGCGCTCAACGACGGACTGCTCCGCCGCCGCCACCTGGCCGACCGCCTGGCCGCGCAGCTCGACGCACTGAGCCCGCTCCGGGTGCTCGACCGCGGCTACGCGGTCCCGCGCGGCACCGACGGTCGCGTGCTCCGCCGGCTCGCCGACTTCCCCCACGGTACGCCTTTCTCCCTTCGCGTGGCCGACGGCGACGTCCCCGCCCACGCCGACTGACCGCATGACCAATTCGCCGTCTGGAAAGCCGGCGCCCCTCGCCGACGAGCTGGCCCGTCTGGAGGAGATCGTGCGCCGTCTCGAGGGCGAGGATCTCGACCTCGACACGGCGCTGGCGCTGTTCGAGCAGGGCGTCGCCTGCCTCCGCTCCGCGAGAGAGCGGCTCGCCGCGGCCGAAGCGCGGGTCCGCACCGTGCTCGAGGACGCGAACGGAACGCTCCGCCTCGGCGAGATCGATGGCTGAGGCGGTCTCGGACTCGGCGGAGGAGCTGCTCACCGAAGCCCGCGACGCCACCGACGCGCTGCTCGAGCGCTGGGCGGCCAGGCTCGAGGCCGAGGTCCCCGCCCCCGACGGACCGGCGCTGGGCTACGCGCTCCGGAGCCCGGGCAAGCGGGTGCGCGCGGCGCTCGTCATGGCCGGGTATCGATCGCTCGGGGGAGCCGCGCCGGCGATCGTCGGTGTCGCCGCCGCGGTCGAGACGGTGCACACCTACTCGCTGGTGCACGACGACCTCCCCTGCATGGACGACGACGACCTGCGCCGCGGGCGCCCGACGACCCATCGTCGGTTCGGCGTCCCGGTGGCGACCCGGGCCGGATACCTGCTGGTGCCGGTTGCCGCGCAGGTGCTCGCCGACGCAGCCGCCGGGCTCGGCGTCGGCCCACGCGGACTCGGCCGGATGGCGGCCACCCTGTTCGAGGCCGGCGGCGTCGAGGGGATGGTCGGGGGGCAGTGGCTCGATCTCGAGGCCGAGGGCCGGCTGCTCGACCTGGCCGAGCTCACGGCCGTGCATCGGGGCAAGACCGGCGAGCTGATTCGCGCGGCGTGCATCCTCGGCGGGCTCGCCGCCGGCGCGGGCGAACGCGCCGTCAGCGCACTGTCCGCCTATGGCCGCGAAATCGGCTTGGCGTTTCAGATCGCCGACGACGTGCTCGACGCCACCGCGACGAGTGATCAGCTCGGGAAGACCGCCGGCCGGGATCAGGTCCTGGCCAAGTCCACGTACGTGCGGGTGCTGGGGGTCGCGGGCGCGCGCAGCGAGGCGGAGCGGCTCGCGGGCCGGGCCGTGGCGCACCTCGAGGCGGGCGGCGTCCCGTCGGGGTCCCTGGGGACCCTGGCACAGTATATTGTGACGAGAAACTCGTAGCGCTCGGCGCGTGAGGTCGTGATGTCCCTGTTGGCCGGTATCCAGTCCCCCGCGGACCTGAAGCGTCTGCGACGTGATCAGCTCCCGCTCCTCGCCGCGGAGATCCGCGAGCGTCTGATCGAGTGCTGCTCCGTCACGGGCGGGCACATCGGCGCCAGCCTCGGCGTCGTGGAGCTGGCGCTCGCGCTGCTCTACGAGTTCGACTCCCCCAGCGACAAGGTGGTCTGGGACGTCGGCCACCAGGCCTACGCGTGGAAGCTCCTCACCGGACGGAACGACGTCTTTCCCACCCTGCGTCAGTCCGGCGGCGTCTCCGGGTTCCTCAAGCGCAGCGAGAGCGAGCACGATCAGTTCGGCGCCGGGCACGCCGGCACCGGGGTCTCGGCGGCGCTGGGGATGGCCACCGCCCGGGACCTCAAGGGCGAGAAGCACAAGGTCGTCGCCGTCGTGGGCGACGGCGCGCTCACCTGCGGCCTGTCGTACGAGGGGATGAACAACGCGGGCCACTCCGACCGCGACATCATCATCATCCTGAACGACAACGGGATGTCCATCTCGCCCAACGTCGGCGGCATCGCACGGATGCTGGGCAGCGTGGTCGCGAACCCCCGCACCAACGCCCTGCGCGAGCAGGTGAAGCACCTCACCTTCAAGCTGGGCGGCGTGTTCGGCGACGGCGTCGTGGACTTTGCCCGGAACCTGGAAGAGAGCGCCAAGAACCTCTTCTCCCACGGCATGCTGTTCGAGGAGCTGGGGCTTCGCTACTTCGGCCCGATCGACGGCCACGACGTGCAGAAGCTGTGCGAGACGCTGGCGTTCGTCCGCGGCCTGAGCGGGCCCCGCATCGTGCACGTCCTCACCGAGAAGGGGAAGGGGTTCGCCTTCGCCGAGGAGAACCGGGAAAAGTGGCACGGGCTCGCGGCCTACGATCCGGAAACCGGTGAGCCGAGAAAGAAGACCAGTGGACCCCCGACCTGGACCCAGGTGTTTGGCGACGCGATCACGGGCCTCGCGGCCGCGCACCCCGAGCTGGTGGCGATCACGGCCGCGATGCCGTCGGGCACCGGGACCAACGTCTTCCAGCGCAAGTGGCCCGAGCGGTTCTTCGACGTCGGCATCGCGGAGGGACACGCGGTGACGTTCGCCGGCGGACTCGCCACGCAGGGTGTCCGGCCGGTCGTCGCCATCTACAGCACGTTTCTCCAGCGTGCGTATGACAACGTCATCCACGATATCGCGGTTCAGCAGCTGCCCGTGGTCTTCTGCATGGACCGCGCTGGGCTCGTCGGCGAGGACGGCCAGACCCACATGGGTCTCTACGACATCGCGTATATGCTGGCCGTGCCGGGCATGACCGTCACGGCGCCCAAGGACGGCGACGAGCTGATCGGGCTGCTGAAGTGCGCGCTTGCGCACCGGAGCGGTCCGTTCTGTACTCGCTACCCGCGGGACAAGGCCCCGTCCGACGTGCGCCCCGCCGCCGACGTCCCGAGCGTGCCCTACGCCACCTGGGAGCGGCTCCGCGAGGGGCAGGACGTCGCCATCCTCGCCGTCGGTACGATGGTCCGCCCAGCGCTCGCGGCCGCCGACCTGCTCGCCACTGAGGGCGTGGACTGCTCGGTCATCAACTGCCGGTTCTTGAAGCCGATGGATGAGGGAATGCTGGCGGCGCTCGTGCAGCGGCACCGTGTGCTCGTCACGGTCGAGGAGGGGACCGTCGTGAACGGCTTCGGCGCCTACCTGGCCGAAACGCTGCAGACCACGCACCCGGAAGTGCGGGTCGTGGCGCTGGGCGTTCCCGATCGGCTCATCGAGCAGGCGCCGAGGGCCGAGCAGCTCGACACGTTCGGGCTCACCCCGGACGGCATCGCCCGCCGGATCGTGGCGCTTCGGCGCGAGGAAAGCTTCGAGGCGCAATGAAACTGGGCGTCGTCGGCAATCCGCGCTATGCCGATCTCGCCGCCGTGCTGGAACGCCTCGTGGGCGAGGCGCCGGCGCGGGGCATTGCGCTCTTCACCGAGCCGCGGCTCGACGCCTTCTGGCCCGGCCCCATCCCCCACCTCGACGCCGCGCGCCTGGACGCGCTGCTCACGTTCGGCGGTGACGGGACACTGCTTCGCGGTGCCCGCCTGCTCGCCGACCGCCAGACCTGTATCCTCGGCGTCAATCTCGGCCGCGTAGGCTTCCTCACCACCGCGACGCTGGCGACCCTGGGCCCCGCGCTGGACGCACTGGTGGCGGGTGACTACACGGTCGAACGGCGCACGGCGCTGATCGCGGAGATCTGCGGCAGCAAGGGCGAGGTCCGCCACAGTCAGACCGCGCTCAACGATGTGGCGATCCACAAGGGCGGCGTCGCCCGCGTGATCCGGGTCGATGTGCTCATCGACGGCGACAGCGTCGGTCCCTACAGCGCCGACGGCATCATCGTCGCGACGCCCACCGGCTCGACCGCCTACAGCCTGAGCGCCGGCGGTCCGATTGTGGTCCCAGGCGTCGAGGCAATGGTCGTGACGCCGATCTGCGCGCACACCCTCGCCGTGCGGCCGTTGGTAGTGCCGGCCTCGTTCACGATCGTCATCGAGCCGATGGAAGGCTGGGCCGAAGATCTCCTCGTGTCGTTCGACGGGCAGACCGGCACCACCCTGGCCGCCGGCGAGCGGGTCAAGGTTCGGCGGGCCGACACGCCCGTGTGTCTCGTGCGGTTGAGCCACGACCGGTTCTTCTCCCGCATGCGGGAGAAGCTCCATTGGGGCGACCTCTCCCAGCGGGAGCGCACGCGATGATCACCGAGCTCCGCGTCCGCGACCTTGCCACCATCGCCGACGTGAGCCTGCCCCTCGGCCCCGGCCTCAATGTGCTCACCGGCGAGACCGGCGCGGGCAAGTCCATGCTGGTGGACGCGCTGGCGCTGCTGCTGGGGGAACGGGCGGACAGCTCGAGCGTGCGCCCCGGCGCTGGCAAGACGGTCGTCGAAGGCGCGTTCGAGGGGCTCGACGCGCGCACTCGGCGCGCGATCGACGCGCTCGGTCTCGACCTGGACGACGGGCGGCTCATCGTGCGCCGGGAGATCTCCGGCGAAGGCCGCTCCCGCGCCTGGGTCAACGGCAGCCCCACGACCGTGGGGGTGCTCGAGCGCCTCGGCGCTCTCCTGGTGGACCTCCACGGGCAGCACCAGACGCAGTCGTTGCTCCACGCCGAGGCCCAGCGCGACATCCTGGACGCCTTCGCCAACGCGGAGGCCGAGGCGGCGGCGGTCGCGGACGCCCACGCCACGCTCGCCGGGCTCAGGGAGCGGGAAGCTGCTCTCGCAGCCCGGCGGGACGAGGTCCGTCGTCGGGCGGACTATCTGCGCCACGTGGTCGACGAGATCGACCGGGCGCGGCTCAAGCCGGGAGAGGACGCTGCGCTCGCGCTCGAGGCCCGCCGCCTGAGCCAGGCCGGCGCGCTCGGCGACCAGGCCCGTCGCATCGCCGAGCTGACGGACGGCGAGGAGGGCAGCGCGTTGCAGGCGGCGGCGCTGGCCGACAGGGCCCTCGGTGCGCTGGAAAAGGGCGATCCCTCGGTGGCCGCGTGGCGCGAGCTGCTCGACAGCGCGTACGCCAATCTCAGCGAGCTGGCCCGGCTGGCCTCGGAGTACGCCGACGGCATGCAGGAAGACCCGACCCGGCTGGCGGAGGTCGAGCAGCGGCGCGACACCATCTTCCGCCTCACGCAGAAACACGGCGGCTCCCTCGCCGTAGTGCTGGAGACCCGGAAGCAGGCTGGGGAAGAGCTGGACCTGCTCGACACCGCCGACACGGACTTGCGGGCGCTCGCGGCCCGCCGAACGTCAGCCGAGGCGGGCCTCCAGGCGGCGGCCGACGCCCTTACGGCCAAGCGACGCGAGGGCGCCGAACGTCTGGCGCGCACGGTGAGTCGCCTCCTCCCCGACCTGGGGTTGCCCGGCGGGCGGTTGAGCGTGGAGCTCAACCCGCTGGACGAGGCGGGGAGTCATGGTCGCGAGAGCATTGCGTTCACCGTCCGGCTCAACGTCGGGCTCGATGCGAAGCCGCTGGCGAAAGTCGTGTCGGGGGGCGAGCTGTCCCGCCTGATGCTGGCGCTCAAGACGGTGCTCGCCCGTCACGACGCCGTGCCGACGATGGTGTTCGACGAAGTGGATCAGGGGATCGGCGGAGAGGTCGGCACGCAAGTCGGGGGCGCGCTCGCCGACGTCGCGACGCGGCGGCAGGTGCTGGTGATCACCCACCTGCCGCAGATCGCCGCGCGGGCCGACCGGCACCTCGTCGTCACCAAGGCCACCCGCGCCGGCATGGCGACGAGCGACGTAGCGCAGATCCACGGCGAGGACCGCGTGGGCGAGCTGGCCCGCATGCTCGGCGACGCCGACGGCCGGGAAGCTCGTCGGCACGCGCAGGCGCTGCTGGCCCGGCCGAAGGCGGGTCGATCGACGTAACTCCCGGGGCATAATGGCGATCGCGACACCAATGCATCAGACGGCACCCGCGGCGCTCTCGGCCCCCGTTCCGAGCGCACGTCCACGGCTCGACTCGATCGATTTTGTGCGCGGCCTGGTCATGGTGATCATGGCGCTCGATCACGTCCGCGACTTCTTCCACCTCGACGCCCGCCTCTTCGACCCGACCGACCTCACCCGCACCACGCCGGTATTGTTCTTCACCCGCTGGATCACCCACTTCTGCGCGCCGACGTTCGTCGTTCTGGCGGGCACCGGCGGGTACCTGTGGGCTGCTGCCCGCGGCCGCAGCCGCGCGGATCTGTCCCGCTTCCTGGTGACGCGGGGCCTCTGGCTGGTGGTGGTCGAGCTGACGCTGGTGACGGTGGCCTGGACCTTCAACTTCACCTGGAGCTCCATCGGGCTGCAGGTCATCTGGGTGATCGGCTGGTCGATGGTGGCACTGGGCGCGCTGGCGTGGCTGCCGCTCCGCGTAGTGGCAGCGATCGCCGTGGTCATGATCGCGGGCCACAACCTGCTCGACGGGATTCACGTCCGGCCGCTCGCGGTCGCGGGTCGGTACAGCCCGGACGCGACGGTCTGGGACTGGACCTGGAGCCTGCTCCACGTCCGGAACCGCCCCGTTCTGTATCCGTTGATCCCCTGGGTCGGGGTGATGGCGGCAGGGTACGCGTTCGGGGCGCTCGTGCGCCGGCCGCCGGACCAGCGGCGGCGGGTCCTGCTCCGCCTCGGCTTGGCGCTCACCGCGGCGTTCATCGTCCTGCGCGGGCTCAACCTCTACGGCGATCCGGCTCCGTGGTCGGTGCAACCGGATCCCGTCTACACGGTGCTGTCGTTCCTCAACACCACAAAGTATCCGCCGTCGCTGCTGTATCTGCTGATGACGCTCGGCCCCGCGATCACCCTGCTGGCGCTGGTCGACCGGGCATCGGGGCCCGTCGTCCGGTTTTTCGTCGTCTACGGTCGGGTGCCGTTCTTCTACTACATCCTCCACCTCTACCTGATCCACACGCTCGCCCTTGCTGCCGCTGCGCTGACTGGGCAGGTGCCGCCGGCCACGCTGCTGAACGGCTTCTGGGCATTTCCCCGGAGCTTCGGCTTCAGCCTGGGCGTCGTCTACGCCGTGTGGATCGGGGTCGTGCTGGCCCTCTATCCGCTCTGCCGGTGGTTCGCCGGGCTCAAGGCGACGCGGAAGGACGCGTGGCTCTCGTACGTGTGAGCGCCGGCGTCACTCGCCGCTGAGCAGCCGGATCTCGTCGTCCAGGCCGAGCAGCTCCCACCGCTGCAGCGCGATCGGCACGTTGCCGTTCTTCCACACGAAGTCATGGAACGCGCGGAGCGAGAAGCCGTCGCCTTGTCGGAGCCGGGCGTCCGTCAGGAACGCCAGGATCTGCAACTTGCCGGTCTCGTAGGTGATCGCCTGGCCCGGGCCTGAGGCGAAGAACGCGGCCTCGCTGATCGCGGTCGCCGAGTCCATGGGGACGGTCGTCCGCAGATAGGTCGCAGCCTGCGGAATCGTGAACTCGCCGGTCGAGAGCTTCACGTCCACCTCGACCCGGAGGGCCCGAAGTCGCATGAAATTGTAGATGATCTCCCGCACCCTCGGCCGGTCGTCGAAGAGCCCCGCTTCCAGCATCATCTCTTCCGCGTAGAAGCCGATCCCCTCGTTCGAGTTCGAGTCATAGTAGTGGCGTCGGATCGGGTCCTCGTGCGCCCAGGCCAGCGCCAGCTGCATGTAGTGACCCGGCACGCCCTCGTGCACCATGAGGGGCCGCGGGTCCTTGGCCGAGGCGAGATAGAAGTAGCCGAGGTTCGGTGACGGCGCCGGCCGGTAACTGGTGCCGTCCTCGCCGAGCCGGGTCGCCGAGGTGAGGTCGTCGTCCACGCCCCAACCACCGATCGGGACGAGATAAGCCGGCAGCGGGGCCGTGCGGTAGTGCCGGAGCCAGTCCGGCACGGTGAGAATTCCCTTCGCCCCGAGGAAGGCGCGGATCCGGGTTTCGTCCGCGGCTTCGCGCGCGAGCTGCGCCTCGAGCGTCGGAAAGAGCTCGAGCTGCGGCAATGCGGCGTTGCGTTCGCGCTCGTAGGTCTCGAATGCGACGGAACGGGCCCAGTCCTGCCGAGCCATGGCGACCAGCTCCTCCGGTGCGAACGGCACCAGCGCCACAGCGCGCAGGAAGCCGACGTACGCGTCTCGCCCCACCGCGGTCTGCGCCGGCAGCGACGGAAGCCTCTGTGTCAGCCACCCTCGGTATGCCTCGAGAGCCTTGGCCGCCGCCTTGGCGGCGGCAGGGAAGCGGGCGGCATCAGGTCCCTCGAGGAGGGGGCCAAGCGCCCGGACCACGCTGTCGAGCTTGGGGCCGAGGCCGCTCGATGCGTCGATCGCAAGCGCGGCGAACGGCCCGACGGCCTCGGTGAGGTTGGCCTTGCCTTCCTCCAGCGTACGAGGCACCCGCTCCAGCCGGCGCACGATCTCCGTCGTCCGCGCGGCGTCGAACGGCGGGGCCCGGAGGAGATCGCGGTGGAGCACCCCGACCGTCTGCTCGAGGTAGAACATCGGGTTCCGTCGCCACGCGCGAACGATGTCCAGCTCCCAATGCACCCGCGCGATCGCGGAGCCGAGCAGACGGTAGTCCACCTGCGCCGGGCGGGCCCACCCCGTGGTGTCGACGCCCCGCCACTCCCGCTCCAGCTGGCGCAATCGCTCCCGCCGTGCGCCCAGCGCGGCTGGAGACCAATCCGGGACCCACCCCGGCGGCCGCTCGATCCGCGGGATGTCGTCCCCCGACGCCGGCTGGTTCGCCGCGCGCCAGCCCCAGAATCGCTCGGCGAGTGCCTGGAGCCGGGCGCTCGTCGTGTCCTGCGCGCTCGCTCGTGTCGACGCGATCGCGATCCCAACGGCGAGCATCAGCACCCGTCCGGCCCCGTGCCGCATCGCGCGGTTCCTCATTTGAAGAGTCGGTAGTAGAGCCGAAGGCCCGCCCGCACGGCCTGGGTCTTCCGCACTCGGCCCCCGCTGCCCGCGATCACCTGCTCGAACGTCCAGTTGGCGTCGAGCGGGAGCCCCGCGAATCCGGGCTTGGCTGTCGCCGGCCGGGAGTAGGTGACCCCGGCCGAGAAGGTCGTAACGCCGATGCGCGAATCGACCGCGAGCACCGACGCGGGGATCCCCGGGATTGAATCCGCCAGGCTCGCGTACGCTACCTGCTCGCTGCTCTGCCGCCAGTAGTCCACGCCCACGTGGATGCCGAACGACGGCAGAAGCCGGAGCAGCGGGTGCGCTCCGATGGTGAAGACGCTCCCCGGGTCCACCCGAACCGTCACGATCTGCGTGAACGGCGCGAACGGCTGGTCCGGTGGCGTCAGCCGAACCAACTCGTTGCCGGCGAGCTGATGGAGATAGCCTCCCGTGAGCCGAGCGGCCAGCCGGCCGAAGCCGATGTCGGCGGTCACGGTGCCGCCAAACGCTCCGTGTCCCGTCCCCGTCCCGAGATCGAGGAAGTAGCTCGGCCTCGGAGGAAAGCCCGTGCCGAGGCGGGCAAGCGCGCTCACCGCGACGCGCAGGCCGGTTCCGTGGGCGTCGTCGTTCCACCGGTCGACCAGGGTCCACACGCCCCCGACCTCGGCGTCGCCCCGCTGGGAGAGCGGCACGGAGTCGAGCCGGCCGACGATCGGGCCGTTGGGGTTCGTCAGATAGTTCGTGAAGTCGCCCTGGCTCGTGCGGGTCGTGGGCAGCGCCGGCGCGCTCGCGAACCCCGGAACGCCGAGTGAGCCCGCGAGCGCGGCCTGGAGAGCCTGGAGCCTGGCGCTGACGGCGGCCCCGAGCTGACTCGAGGCGGTCGGTGCGAACGCTGCGGGGGTCGCGGGGTCCGCCAGCAGACCGAAGAGATCGTTCCGCAGCGAGGTGCCGGAGGTGAGCGTGGCCTGCGCAAGCGCCCGGAGGCTGGGATCGCCGTCGTACACGCCTGCCTGGAGGCGGGTTGCGAGGCTCTGGAGCGCGGTGCCGAACTGCTGGAAGAATGCCGCGGTCTGGGTCGCGCCCGCCGCGGTCCCGAACACCGGATCGGCGGGGTTGAATCCCGCGTTACCGGACGTGCTGTCCAGCGTGAGGCGGGTCGTGACGCTTGCGCGGGCGAGTGGGAGGCGGGCAAACAGGGTGAGGTGGGAAGTGACGCCGACCGCCAGCCCGACGACGCCGACCGACCGGGTGCCTTGGGCCGTGGCGGCGAGGCCGCCAAGATCGAGCCGGGCCGAGGCGTCGCCGGTGATCCGGGCGAGCCGCGCGTCGGCGTCCGTCAGGCCGGGGATGCGATCGCTGCCGAGGGCGGGACTCGAGAGATCGGCCGCGAAGTCCTCGAGCGTGCCGTCGAAATAGCGGCGGTCCGTGCTCTCCAGCGCGCCACCCAGGTCGAGCCGCACCAGGCCGCGCGGCACGCCGACGGGTGCGAACTGCGCAGCAGCGGCGGCGGGCAGGAACAGGGCCCCGGCGAGCAGGGCCCAGCGGCAGTGCCCCACTCAGTGGTTCTTCAGCTTCACTTCGATCACGCCCGCCGAGAACCGGGGACCATACTTGGTTTGCGCGTCGGTGCCGCTCAGGAACCGGATCTCCTCGATCATGTTCGACGCCACCCGCTGCAGCTCGTCGATGCCGCCCATCTGGGTGCCGTCCACGAAGACCGCGGTGGTGCTCGGCGGATCGGGCTGGCTGAACCCCTGATCGCGTGTGCTGGGCGTGGGAGCGTCCCCGACGCCACCGCCCCCTCCGCCGCCCTGGCCGCCGCGGGAGCCGGTCATTCGGGGCACCGCGCCGGCGCCCAGCGTTTGCTGGCGACTCATGAGACGCAGGAACTCGGGCCGCAGCCGCTCGACCACCTGGTACGCGTTGTTCACACCGGCCCGCTCGACCTCTTCGGTGGTGATGACCTTTCGGTCGCGGTTTGTTGGGGCGGAAACCTGTTGCCCACCGGCCGCGACGACGCTCGTGACCAGAGCCACGGCGACGATGCCGGTGACACGCGATGTTACCATAAGAAACCTCGTGCCGGACGGGGAACTCATCACAAGGTATCGTTTGGTCCGGCGCCCGGAAGTCCCGGGCGACCGGTATATTGGTGCGGCTGCCCGGGTGGCGAAACTGGTAGACGCGAGGGACTTAAAATCCCTCGGCCTCTGGCCGTGCAGGTTCGAGTCCTGCCCCGGGCATGTGAAAATCACGCACCCAGGAGGCAGCCATGAGCACCACCGCAACCCGTAGCAAGGACGCGTCCGCGGAGGCGCGCGTCGGGAAGGTCGACATGAAGCTCGAGGTCGTCGTCATCCCCGTCTCGGATGTCGGGCGCGCGGCCGAGTTCTACGAGGGGCTCGGGTGGAGGAAGGACGCGGACATCAAGAACGGCGACCGCCGAGTGCTCCAGTTCACACCCCCGGGCTCCCCCTGCTCGATCATCTTCGGCACCGGCGTCACTCCGTCGGCCCCCGGCACGGCGCAGTTTCTCCACCTGGTCGTCTCCGACATCGTGGCGGCACGCGCCGACCTTGTCGCCCATGACGCCGATGCGAGCGAGGTCTTCCACGACGCCCTCGGCGGCACCAATCGGTTCGACCCCACGGCACGGGCCAGCGGCCCGGACCCGCAGCGGCGCAGCTACGCCTCGTTCGTGACCTTCAGCGATCCGGACGGCAACGGCTGGGTACTGCAGGAGATCACCACCCGGCTCCCGGGTCGGGTCGACTCGACCGCGACGACGTTCGCCTCCGTACCAGACCTGGCGAACGCGATGCGGCGCGCGGCGGCCGCCCACGGCGAGCACGAGAAGCGCACCGGAGGGCGCGACGAGAACTGGCCCGACTGGTACGCCGCCTACATGGTGGCGGAAGAGGCGGGCACCGAGCTGCCGACGTGAGCAACTACGCTAAGCCATGAGCTCATCCACCAGCGCCTACACCACTCCCGGGTTCTGGGAGCGCTTGTGGCGCACGAGCGGTATCCAGTTTGTCGGCTTGCTCATCATCGCGTCCTTCATCTACGGCACGCAGCCGCAGGTCGGCGCGCCGGCCGACGCGCTCGTCGCGTTCTACAATGGCGATCGCACGCGGATCCTGATCGCGGTGTTCTTCCTCGGCCTCAACCTGCTCAACCTCCTGTGGTTCACGATGGCGGTCAGGACCGTCCTGGCGGATGCGGGGCAAGACGGTTGGGGCGCGGCGGCGACCGCCGCCAGCGCAGCGTTCGGAGCGCTGTTCCTCCTGCAGATCACGGTGCCCGCTGCCCTCGCGTACTCGATCGCCGGCTCCAGCAACACCATGCTCACATCCGGGCTGAACGACTTGGCGTGGGCCCTCGTCGTGTTGACGTCGTTCCCGCGCGCGATGCTGATCATGGCTTGGACGTTCGGGCTCTGGCGGGCCGGGCAGATCTCGAACGGGCTCTTCACGGCGGGGGTCGCAGCCCTCGTGCTCGTCTTGCTGGGCGGCACCACGTGGATGAGCGGTGGATTCTGGGCACCGGACGGTGCCTATTCGCGGTTCGTCTCGCCCATCATCGGCCTCGTGTGGGTCGTGGTCGTGAGCAGGGTCCTGCTGACCCGAAGTCCTGCTACGCGTGCTGGGTGGTGACGCCGAAGCCTGACGGCGACGCAACCGGACGGAGGTCACCCGATGCGCCCTGACATCGTGCCCGGAGCCACCTTCCCGGACTACGAGCTGCCCGATCAGACGAGCGCGATCCGACCCGACTGGGACCTGAGCAAGCCTGGACTCCGTGAGGCCTGGAACGCGGGCGACCTCTCGCTGTTCCACGGCTGGAACAAACGGGCAGGTCAGCAACCGGCCCCGAATTGATAGGAGGAAGCACGATGAAGGCCGAATCCACAATCGCTCCGGCCCACCATGAGCCGGCGTTGATCGGACAGACCGTCGTGGTGATCGGCGGCACCGCCGGCATCGGGCTCGAGACCGCCCGGCGTGCGCGCGAGGAGGGAGCCGACGTGATCCTGACCGCCCGGGACCCAGACCGACTGCGCAGCGTCGGCCTGGAGCTCGGGGCGACCAGCACCGTGGCCTTCGACGCCACCGACTTCGCACGACTCCGGAGGTTCTTCGACGAGCTGCCCACGCCGATCGACCACGTGCTGGTCACGGGCCCCGGTCCCTACTACGCGCCGCTGGCGGAGTTCGACGTCGACAAGGCCCGCCGCGACATCGAGGCTCATCTTCTGCTGCCGCTCGAGGTCGCCCGGACCGCTGCGGGGAAGGTCCGTCCGGGAGGGACCCTGCTCTTTATGGGCGGCACCGGTGGTCGCCGCCCGGCCAAGGGACTCGCGCTCATCTCGGCGCTCACGGCCGCGGGGCCCGCCTTGACCAAGAACCTCGCGCTCGAGCTCGCGCCCGTCCGCGTGAACCTGATCGCGGCCGGATTCGTCGACACACCACTCTCGGCGGCGATCCTAGGCGACCAGCTCGACGCGCGCCGCGAGCAGCTCCGCACGACGCTGCCGATCCGGCGCGTCGTCGGCCCGGCCGACATCGCCGCACTGGCCGTCCACCTCATGACGAACACGGCGGTCACCGGCGCGACCTTCGACATCGACGGCGGCCAGCAGCTCGTCGAGGGCTGAGCCATCCGGACTTCATGAACGGCGTTCCCACGGCTCCGGTCAGGTCGCGTGTCACGCCGGCCTCGTTTGGTCATGTCCGAGCTCTCGCGGATCGTCGCCGGGATCCAAGTATTCGAGGCCCAACGGACCAATGGCAGTTACCTGGGTGACGTACTCACCGGATTTTGCCCAGTGGAAGTGAGCCGTATTGCCGGGCAGAACGATGACGCTACCCGGCGGATACGCCTCCACTTTATCGCCGTCGAACTGATCGCCCAGGCCGATGTAGAAGACGCCGGACATGACCGTATAGATTCTGTCCTCCGGGTGTTTGTGTGGCATCATCTTCACGCCGGAGGGCACTTTGACCCTGATCACGTAGGGGCCGGGCTCTGATGGCTGACCGACAACGACGGCGAGGCGGACCGAAGGTGGGAACGCCGGGAATGGCCTCCAGGCGATGTCTTCAGGACGGACCGATCTGAAAACGGCCTGCCCTGGCTGGTGGGCTCGAACCATTGCGGTCCTTCTCTTATCTGAACGTGTTGGTCGCTCGCAATCGTGGCGTCGATGTACTCCCCGACATGCAAGGTTCGGCGATCGCTGCAACCCTTTGTGCGCCTGCCCCTTGCAGATTTCGCGAAAACAAGCGTTTGATACCATTCGCGAGAACCCTGCATCATTTTGCTAAGTATGCACTTCCTGCCAGCTTATCCGTGACCGTCCCGCAAGTGGCATGTGGTCTGCAAAATCTCCACCCCACGCGTCACTCACTCAGCTCGCGGGCCCATGTCATTCGGAGGAACTATGTCGGACCGCAAGGGCTTCACCCTGATCGAGCTTCTGATCGTGGTCGTGATCATCGGCATCTTGGCCGCGATCGCGATTCCGAAGTTCGCCAACACCAAGCAGAAGGCCGTCAAGTCGAGCATGATCTCGGATCTGCGCAACCTGGCGACGGCGCAGGAAGCCTTCTACGCCGACTCCTCGAAGTATGCCACGACCTACGGCACCACCATCGCCACCGGTCAGGTGAACTTCGCGCCCAGCCAGCGGAACACCCTGGTGATCAACACCGCCTCGAACGCGAGCGGGTGGGCGGCGACGATCTCCAACCCGGGTTACTCGCCGGGCTCGTGCGGCATCTTCGTCGGCTCGACCTTCTCGGCCTCCGGCACGCCGGCGGCGGCGACGCAGGAGGGCATCGGGGTCTGCCCCTGAACGGGCTGGGTGATGCGATGGCGAGGGCGGGAGCGGTTGCTCCCGCCCTCGTTCGTTTCGGCCTGCGAGACCGCCCCATCGCGTTTCCCCCGCGGTTGCATCCGCCGCCTGAGTACTGCATCCTAGCGGAATGATCCCGCGACCCCTCGCCCTCCTCTGCGTCCCGCTCTTTGCGCTCGGCTGCGCCTCACCCCCGCCGCGTGAGGCGCTGCTCGCCGCCGATTCGGCCCTGTCCCACGCCGTCGCGACCGCAGGCGTCGCGCACGGCTTCGCGAGCTACCTGAGCCGGGACGCGGTCTACCTCGAGCCGGACACCGAGTACATCCAGGGCAGGGATCGCATCGAGGTATTTCTCAACGCGCGCCCCTCCGAGACAAGCCTCCGCTTCGGGCCCGCCCGCGCCGAGGTCTCGGCCGATGGATCCGTCGGCTACGTCGTCGGCTGGACCGAGCTGACGCAGCCGGGACGCCCGCTCGGCCACGGCAAGTACATCGCGTTCTGGCGCAGGCAGGCCGACGGCAAGTGGGGGCTCGAGGCGTGGAACCGGAGCCGAGCCGCCGACGGACCGCCGGCCGCGCTTCCGGCGCTCGCCGAGACGCGCAGGAGTCCCGCGCGAACGGTCGATGCGGCCGCCGAGACCCGCACGCTCATCGGAATCGACTCGGCCTTCGCCGCGGCGTCGGTGGCGCGCGGCGCCGTCCTGGCGTTCACGTCCTACTCGGCACCCGCCGCCGTGAGCCTCGGCGGCGGAAAGGACTTTACCGTCGGTCGCGAGGCGATCGGCCGGGATCAGGCGGGGCCCCCGGGGCAGGTGCTCGACTGGAAGCCGGCGCTCGGCGGCGTCGGGCCTCTCGGCGACCTCGGATGGACCGTCGGCACGTTCGTGTTCACGCCCGCCGACGCACCGCCGCGCTCCTTCCAGGGGAAGTATCTCACGGTGTGGCAGCGATCCGACTCCGGCTCGTGGCAGTTCGTCGCTGACGGGGGCAGCGGGAACGCTCCGCCGCCGGATCGGCGCTGAGCCACACCCGATGATCACCGTACGGCCCGGCTCCGCAGCCGTCCTGGGCGCGCACTGGGACGGCGAGGGGACCAACTTTGCGGTGTGCTCCGAGCACGCCACCGCGGTCGAGCTGAGCCTGTTCGACGGCTCGGACGACGTCCGCGAGCGCCTGCGAATTCCGCTCAGGGACCGGACCGGTGCCGTCTGGCATGCCTATCTCCCCGACGTGCGGCCGGGTCAGCTCTACGGCTATCGGGTGCACGGCCCCTGGGCTCCCTCGGAAGGCCACCGCTTCAATCCCGCCAAGCTGATCCTCGACCCTTACGCCCGCGCCATCAGCGGCACGATCCGCTGGAGCGACGCGCTTTCAGGCCACGTGATCGGGCATCCGGAGGAAGATCTCGTTCCCGATCCGCGCGACAGCGCGGGAAGCCTGTCCAAGTGCGTGGTGGTAGAGCCGGCGTTCACCTGGGCCGACGACCGGCCGCCGAGGACCGCGTGGGCCGACACCGTCATCTACGAGTGCCACGTGAAGGGGATGACGATGCGGCACCCCGAGGTCCCGGGCCCCCTGCGCGGCACCTACCTCGGCCTCGCGAGCGACCCGATCCTGCGGCACCTTCGGAGCCTGGGCGTCACCGCGATCGAGCTGCTCCCGGTGTGCCACTTCGTGAGCGAACGGCGGCTCGCCGAGCGCGGGATGGTGAACTATTGGGGTTACAATCCCATCGGGTACTTCGCCCCGGACGTGCGGTACGCCACCGGGCGCCTCGGGGAACAGGTCACCGAGTTCAAGACGATGGTGAAGCGATTCCATCGCGCGGGGATCGAGGTGATCGTTGACGTCGTCTACAACCACACTGCGGAGGGCAACCACCTGGGTCCGACCCTCTGCTTCCGCGGCCTCGACAATCAGGCGTACTATCGACTGGACCCGACCAACCCCCGGCACTACCTCGACTACACCGGCTGCGGCAATACCATGGATATCAGGCGGCCCGAGGTGCTCCGATTGGTGCTCGACAGTCTGCGATATTGGGCGGAGGAGCTGCACGTGGACGGCTTCCGCTTCGATCTCGGTCCGGCGATCGGCCGGGACCCGGATGGGTTCGATTCGCGGGCCCGGTTCTTCGAGTTCGTGCGGCAGGATCCGGTGCTGGCCGAGGTGAAGCTCATCGCCGAGCCGTGGGACCTGGGTCCGGAGGGATACCAGCTTGGTCGTTTTCCGGTCGGGTGGGCCGAGTGGAACGGCAGGTACCGTGATACGGTCCGGGCGTTCTGGCGGGGCGACCCCGGCCAGCTGCCCGAGCTCGCCGCGCGGCTCACCGGCAGTCCCGATCTCTTTGCGGACGCAGGTCGCCCGCCGCAGGCCGGCGTGAGCTTCGTCACCTGTCACGACGGCTTCACGCTCCGCGACCTGGTGAGCTACGAGCGCAAGCACAACGAGGCGAACGGCGAGGAGAACCGCGACGGGAACGACCACAACCTGAGCCGCAACTGGGGAGTCGAGGGTCCGACGGAGGTGGCCAACATCGTGCGCATCCGGGAACGGATGCAGCGCAACTTTCTGGCGATGCTCACCTGCTCGCTCGGCGTGCCCATGCTGGCCCATGGAGACGAGCTCGGTCGGACCCAGCAAGGCAACAACAACGCCTACTGCCAGGACAATCCGACGAGCTGGGTCGACTGGCAGCTCACGCCCGCTCGGCGCGAGCTGCTCGACTTCACCCGCCGGGTTTTCCAGCTGCGCGCGACCATGCCGCTGCTCCGCCGTGCCAGGTTCCCGGTGCCGGCCACCGATGGCGACCCCGGGGACGTCGCCTGGATCCGCCCCGACGGGCAGCCGATGAGCGAGGAAGACTGGGGCCACACCCACGCCCACGCACTGGGGATGCTGGCGTCCGACGGCGTCGAGGCCCTGCTGCTCCTGCTCAACGCCGGTGGACGGTCGCGCCCGTTCGTCCTGCCGGCCGGGCCCGAGGCGGGCGAGTGGCGCGAGGTGGTCCGCACGACGCACGCCGCGCTCGAGATCGCCCACGGCTCCCTGGCCGTGCCCGCGCGATCGCTGGTGCTGCTCCGGTTCCAGGCAGCGGGATGAGCCTCGCCGCCGCCGCGCCGCCGATTCTGGCGACCTACCGCCTCCAGCTGCACGCCGCCTTCCCGCTGTCCCGCGCGCGCGACCTCGTTCCGTATCTCGCCCGACTCGGCGTCACTCACCTGCATGCCTCACCCGTGCTGCGGGCGCGTGCCGGCAGCACCCATGGCTACGACGTCGTCGATCCGGGCCAGCTCAACCCGGAGCTGGGCGACGAGGATCTCCTCGAGCGCCTCGTGGCCGCCGTGCGCGGCCACGGGATGGGGATCGTGCTCGACATCGTGCCGAACCACATGGCGACGTCGCCGGAGAACTGGCGCTGGGAGGATGTGCTGACCCACGGCCCGGCGTCGCCCTACGCCCGCTGGTTCGATATCGAGTGGCGCACCGGCGCTCCCGAGCTGCACAGCCGGGTGCTCATTCCGATCCTCGGCGACGCTCGCCCGACCGTGCTCGCGCGCGGGGAGCTCCAGGTGGCCTTTGCCGGACGGGAGCTGCGGGTGCGGTATCACGAGCACACGTTCCCTCTCGACCCTTCGACTTGGCCGCTCGTCCTCGAGCGGGCGCTGGACGAGTGCGCGACGGATCTCGGGCCGGATCACGCGGCCACCCGCGAGCTGCGGGAGGTCATGGTGTCGCTCCACCGGCTGCCGCGGCGCACCGCCCGCAAGGCCAAGACGATCGCCCGTCGTCGCCGGCTCGCGGCGGAGGGACTCCGTCGGCTGCGCCGCCTCTGCACCCAGTCGCCGGAGGTCCGGCGGCGGGTGGAGCGCGCGGCGGCCCGGTTTGCGGAGGGGCCCGAGGGGATCGTCCGGATGCGGCGCCTGCTCGATCTCCAGGCGCATCGCCTCGTCCACTGGCGGCGGGCGGCGCGGGAGATCAACTACCGCCGCTTCTTCGACGTGAATGATCTCGTGTCGCTCCATATGGAGGACCCCGAGGTCTTCGCGCGGAGTCACGCGCTGGTGCTCGACTGGATCCGCGCCGGCTACATCGATGGCTTGCGCATCGATCACCCCGATGGGCTGCTCGATCCGCTCGGCTATCTCCAGCGGCTGGCGGAGCACGCCTTCGGACGGCGCGAGGGCGAGCGGGCGCCGATCTTCGTCGAGAAGATTCTCTCGCGGGGCGAGCGCCTCCGCGAGGCATGGCCGGTGGCCGGCACGACCGGCTACGACTTCCTCAACGAGGTCGAGGCGCTGTTCATCGATCCGGCCGGCGCGGCCCAGGTGGAGCGCGACTATCGGCGGATCGTCCGTCGCCACGTCGGGTTCACCATCTCGGCGCTCGGCGGCAAGCGCCGTGCGCTGGAGACCGGGCTGTCCGCCGGCGTGCATCGTCTGGCCGCGAGACTGCTGCGACTCTCCAGTCGAGGCGGTCCCGGTCGCGTGCGCCCGCACGATCTCGCCCGCGCGATCAGCGAGACGATCGTGCACCTCGCCGTGTATCGCACGTACGTGGACGAGCGACGGCTCGAGCTCATCCTCGCCGACCGCGCGCTGCTCGAGGATGCGCTCGCCGCCGCACGGCCGAGCGGCCGGGCGTCTCCGGCCGCGTTCGACATGCTGGCCGCCGCGCTCCTCGGCGATTCCGCGCCGGGCACGCCCGACGAGGAGCGACTGCGGCGCCGCTTCGTGCAGCGCTTCCAGCAGCTGAGCGGCCCCGCCACCGCCAAAGGGGTCGAAGACACCGCGTGCTACGCACACGTGCCGCTGCTGTCCCGGAACGAGGTGGGCGGTGCCCCCGACGCGCTGCTGGGCGATGCGGCCGCGGCGCTGCACGAAGGCAATGCCCACCGGGCCGCCTGCTGGCCCGGCACTCTCCTCACGGTCACCACGCACGATACCAAGCGATCGGCCGACGTGCGGTCGCGCCTGGACGTGCTGTCCGAGCTGCCCGATGAGTGGGAGGAGCGGGTCTATCGCTGGCGCCGGCTCAACCGGCCGCTCCGGACCAAGGCGCGCGGACAGCTGCTGCCCGATGCCAATACCGAGTACCTGGTGTATCAGACGATCGTGGGCGCCTGGCCGCTCGAGCTGATCGGCCAGGCCCCGACCGACCTGCCCCCGGGCCCGCTGGGGTTGTTCCGCGATCGAGTTGCGGCGTACGCCCAGAAGGCGGCCCGCGAGGCAAAGCTCGAGACCAGCTGGGTCGAGCCCGACGCGGACTTCGAAGGGGCGCTCGACCGGTTCGTGCGCGGCGCGCTCGACCCGGCCGTGGCACCGGGCTTCCTCGCGGACCTGACCGCCTTCGTGGGCCGGATCGCGAGACCGGGTCTCTGGAACGCGCTGGCGCGTCTGCTGCTCCATCTGACGGCTCCAGGCGTGCCCGATCTCTACCAGGGTGACGAGCTGTGGAACTTCCTGCTCGTGGACCCGGACAACCGGCGCCCCGTGGACTTCGAGCACCGGGCGGCGCTGCTCGACGAGCTGGTCAGTGACTTCGAGGACGACGCCGAGCGTCCCGCGCTGCTGCGAGGGCTGGTGGAGCGCCCCGAGGACGGACGGCTCAAGCTCCACGTGCTCCATCGCACGCTGCACGTTCGCGCCGCCATGCCCGGCGTCTTCCAGGGTTCGTGCTACCGGGCGCTCGAGGTTGAGGGACCCGCCGCGACGAATGTGTTCGCCTTGCTCCGGCAGGGCCCGGAAGGGGCCGTCGTAGTCGCGGTGCCGCGCCTCGTCGCCCGGGGCCTCATGCCGGGGCAGCTCCCGCCGGCCCGTTGGAATTGGTCAGGCACCCGCGTCCTGCTCCCCGACACGCTGGCCGGCATCCGATGGAACAATCCGTTCACATTGGAGCGATTCGCCGGCGAAGCGGGCGGGCTGGACGCAGGGGATCTGTTCGGTACCTTGCCCGTGGCACTGTTCGTCGCCGCGCCCGTGGCCTGAGTCCATCGTCGTCCCCCACCCGGTCCGTCTCCCATGCGCTTGCAACCGCTCGCTCCCGGCTCCGCGCCGGATCTGACCAACGCCGCGGCCACGCCGCCCCCGGGCCTCCCGGACAAGGAGGTGCTGCACGAGCAGCTCGACCGCGTCGCCGATCGGACGGACAAGCTCCAGACCGCGCTCGTGGCGGAGGGAACCCGGGCGCTGCTCGTGGTCCTCCAGGGACGCGACGCCGCCGGCAAGGACGGCGTCGTCCGCCATCTGTTCGGCCGGTTGAATCCCATGGGACTCGAGCTGACGAGCTTCAAAGTGCCGACTCCGCTCGAGTTGCGACACGACTTTCTCTGGCGGATCCACCAGGCCGTGCCGCCCCACGGGAAGATCGGCATCTTCAACCGCTCGCACTACGAAGACGTCCTGGTGGTACGCGTGCACGGCCTGGTGCCGCCGGCGGTCTGGGGCGCGCGCTTCGAGCAGATCAACACCTTCGAAAGACACCTCAGCGAGAACGGCGTCACGATCCTCAAGTTCTGCCTGCACGTTTCGCGGGAGGAGCAACGCAAGCGGCTGCTCGCCCGGTTGGACGATCCGGAGAAGAACTGGAAATTCACCGCGGACGACCTGCGGGAGCGTGGCCGGTGGGACGACTACACCGAGGCCTACCGCGACGCGCTGGCGCGGACCAATACGACGTGGGCGCCGTGGTACGTCGTCCCGTCGGATCGGAAACCGGTACGCGATCTGCTGATTGCGGAGGTGGTGCTGGAGACGCTGGAGCGGATGAAGCCGGTGTACCCGCCGGTGCCCGGAGAGGTGGCCAAGCTCAAGGCGATGTTGTCGAAGTGAGCGTCAGGTCTGACCGTCCGGTCCCACCAGGATCACGGCGACGTCGCTGCCGAGCACGACGTACGGCGCGCGGTCGCCCACGACTTGGACCATCGTGTTGACCAGGTTCTGGTCGCTGGAGGAGAACCGGATCGCAACCTGGTAGGTGGCGCTGGTCCCGCCGCCGGGCGGCGTGAAGTTCTCGAACTCGAGCGTGTAGTCCGGCCGGACGAAGCTGAAGCCCTGCGAGAGGTAAGGCGCCAGCTCCGGAGGCACGACGCCGGGGCCGGGGTCGGTCGGCCATTGGCCGGAATCGTAGAACCGGGTGAAGGCCGCGAGCCGCACGGTCTCCATGTCGGACGTAGCCTGCGCCGTGAGCGCGCGGTGCTTCAGCTCGATGTAGCGCATGATCATGATGCCCGCGAGGATCGAGATCACGATCATGACTGTGAGGATCTCGACGAACGTGAACCCGCGGCTATCGCGTCGCGTCACTTGTGCGACCTCTCGGCCAGGACGCGGAAGCTGTTGCCCACGAATCCCGGGAGTGCGTCCCCGGAGTTGAGCGTCAGGCGGACCGGGCCGTTCTCACCCCGAAGGGTGTAACGGTCGCTTTCGTGCTCCTCGTACGTGATGTGAGCCGTGGCGGCGCCGGCCTCGGCGAGCGTGCGCGGCAGCCGGCCCTGGGCCAGCCGGAAGCGCTCGATCCGCTGCATCGTCGTCGCCATGCCGATGCGGAGGCTCGCCTCCTGCGCGGCGGGTGATTCCGGCTTCGGCGCCGTGGGCAGGAGCCAGGTCGGCTGCTCCACGGCGAGGTACACGCCCACGCCGAGGAGGATCGCGAGGCCGCCCGCGATGATGGGCGACACGCGCTTCCCCTCCAGCGCCCGCTTCGCCGCGAGCGCCCGCTCGGCTTCGCGCTCTTGCCCCTGCTTCCGCACGACCTCGACCGCTGCGTCGAAGAGCGCCTGCTTGTGCGGCACCTGGGTAGTCCGGTCGGGCATCGTCACGTGGGGTCCGCGCTCAGAGGGAAACCGTCTCGCCCGCGAGCGCCCGAGCGACCTGCCCGGGGAACTCGCGGACGTCTATCGGCTTGGTGACGTAGCCGTCGAAGCCTGCCGCCATCGCCCGCTCCCGATCACCGGCCATTGCGTGGGCCGTGAGGGCCACGACCCGGACCCGCGCGTGCGGGGACTGACGGATCTCTTCCAGCAACGCGAAGCCATCCTTGCCGGGCAGCTGGATATCCATCAACACCAATTCCGGGACGCTCGCGGCGATCGTCTCCACGAGGCCCTCGCCATTCCAGAGTGCCGTCACCTCGTGGCCCTTCAGGGTCAGGAGGGTGCGGAACAGCTTCATGTTGTCCGGGCTGTCCTCGACGATGAGGATTCGGGACATGGGTCAACCTCCCGGGAGTCGCAATTCCGGGTCCCCGGGGAGCAAGACTCAGGCCACCGAAAACACGTCCAACCGCCGGCGCTGCAGGCGCTTGAGGACGGCCTTCACGCGCGCGACTAAAGGCCGGGTCTGCACCGCTTTGTTGAGGTAGTCCTGGACCCCGACGTCGAGGGCGTTCTCCTGGATCTCCCGGTGTGAGAGGTCAGCATAATGACCGGGAGCCCGGCGGTTCGCCTCTGGGGATCGTCGTCGGGGACCAGGATCCGCGGTGTGGCCGGCTCGGCGATCGCGAGCACGATGCGGTCATCGGACGCCCGCCCGCTTGGCGGCCTGGTCGGGTGGGAGCGGCGCGCGCTTCGTCCGTTGAGATTGACCGATCATAGCGCTACGATTCCGCCCTGCTTGTGGCGGCCACGACCGGTCGCCCCGTGCCCTCGAGCCCTCCCATGTCCGCACCTCGTGGCTGATCGTGCGTCCTGATGCGCTGGCGGTGATCGGCCTCGGGGCGATCGGCGGATCGGTGGCTTGGCAAGCGCGCCTGTCCGGCGTCCCTCGCGTCGTCGGATTCTCTCCCGAGCGAGCGGAGGGCGTCGCGGCGCTCAAAGCCGGCGCGGTAACCGAGCTGGCGGATTCTCCGATCGAGGCGTCGCGCCGGGCCGGCCTGGTGCTCCTGGCCACGCCGCCTGACATCACTCTCCAGCTTATCGACCGTCTGGCCCCCGTCCTTGAGCCGGGATCGGTGCTCACCGACGTGGCAAGTGTGAAGGCGGCCGTGGTGAGCCGTGCCGTCTCAGCCGGGGTGGCCGCCCGGTTCGCCGGCGGGCACCCCCTCGCCGGCACGCACGGGTCCGGCTTCGCCCATGCCCGTCCCGACCGGTTCCGTGCGTGCGTCGTCTATGTCTGTCCCACGGGGCCTGAGGGCGACGGCGCGGCGCGCACCGTCATGGGGTTCTGGGAGCGGACGATGGAGGCGTACCCCGTGCTGATCGACCCGACGCTGCACGACCGCCAGCTTGCCTGGACCAGTCACCTGCCGCAGGCCGTGGCCTACGCGCTCGCGAAGGCGCTTGCCGACCGGGCGCTCGGCGGCGTGTCGTTCGGCACCGGTGCTCGCGACACCACGCGCCTCGCCGCGAGCAATCCGGAGCTGTGGCGCGAGGTCTTCCGTCAGAACCGCGAGGCGCTGCTCGAGGCCTTGGATGGAGCGGGTGCGTCGCTCGCGGAGCTGCGCCGGCTCATCGCGGCGGGCGACGACCGGGCGCTCGACGCCTATCTGTCCCGGGCCGCCGCGTTCCGCCGCGGGCTCGACTCGTGACCCGTCGGGGACTCGGCTCGTGATCGTCGGCGGGACGGTGCGCGTGCCCGGCGACAAGAGCCTCACCCATCGTGCCCTCCTCGTCGGCTCCCTCACTCCGGGCACGAGCCACGTCGGCGGCGCGCTGACCTCGCTTGACGCACGCTCCAGCGCGCGGGTGGTACGCCAGCTCGGGGCCGACGTGAGCCCGCTCCGTCCCGACACGCTGGTCACCCTTCGCGGACGCCGCCGCTTTCGCCGGCCCGTTGCTCGCCTCGATTGCGGCAATTCGGGGACGACCACCCGGCTCCTCCTCGGCATCCTCGCGGCACACGCGTTCTCGGCCACGCTCACCGGCGACGCGTCGCTGCGCCGCCGGCCGATGCGGCGCGTGACCGAGCCGCTCGGTCGGATGGGCGCCCGATTCGTGGAGCTTGCGGAGCACGACGGCCTGCCGCTCACGGTGCGCGGCGGCCGGCTCGCGCCGCTACGTTACGAGCTTCCAGTGTCGAGCGCGCAAATCAAGAGCGCGCTTCTGCTCGCGGGACTCGCGGGCGGGGTCGAGGTGGCTATCCGCGAGCCTCACGGGCGCTCGCGCGACCACACGGAGCGGATGCTGCGAGCCTTCGGGTTTCGCGTGGACGAGCGGGATGGCTGGATCGAGTTCGCCCCGACCGGGCGGCTGGAGCCGTTCTCGATGCAGGTTCCCGGGGATCCGTCGTCGGCCGCATTCCTGGTGGGCGCCGCCGCGCTCGCCGAAGGTGGGGAGCTGCGGATCGCCGGGGTCGGGCTCAATCCGACCCGTATCGGCTTTCTCGACGTCCTGCGTCGCATGGGCGGACGGGCGGCGGTCGAGAGCGTGGAGCTGCGCTACGGTGAGCCGGTGGGCGACCTGGTCGTGGGACCGGCCGCGCTCACGGGCACAGAGGTGGGCGGTGGGGAGATTCCCGGCCTCATCGACGAGATTCCCATACTCGCCGTGCTCGCGTCCCGCGCGTCGGGGACCACCAGGTTCCGGCAGGTGGGGGAGCTGCGGGTCAAGGAGAGCGACCGCCTCAGTCTCATCGCCGCCAACCTTCGCGCCGTCGGCTCCCGGGCCGAGGTGTCGGCTGACGACCTGGTCGTCGAAGGAAGCGACATCGTGCCCCGGGGCCGAGTGCGCACCGCCGGCGATCATCGGTTGGCGATGGCGTTCGCCGTGCTGGGCATGCTGCCGGGCGCTCGGGTGTCGGTGGACGACATGGCGTGCGCGGCCGTGAGCTTCCCCGACTTTTCCGCGACGCTGCGCTCCATCGGGAGGCGGCGCCGGTGAGCGGTAGCGTCATCGCGATCGACGGCCCGGCGGCATCGGGCAAGTCGAGCACCGCGCGCGCGGTGGCGGAGGCGCTGGGCTTCCAGCATCTCGATTCGGGGGCGCTGTATCGCGGGGTGACGCTGGTGGCCCTCCGCGAGGCCGCCGATCGCGGCGCCGCGCCCGCCCCTCCACCCGGTGCGCCGGCCCACGCCCACCTCGCGGGTCCCGACCCCCTCCGCGTCGTGGATGCCGAGACCATCCTCCGCGCCGCTGAGGACTGGGGACTCCGCCTGTTGCCCGATGGTCACGGATTCACCGCGTATCTGCAGGGGGAGCCGGTGGACGCCGCCATCCGCTCACCCAAGGTCACGGCGCACGTATCCGCCGTCTCCGCGCTTCCGGTGATCCGCGAGTGGGTCAACATCCACCTGCGGGCGACGGTGCGCGCGGGGATGGACGTCGTCGTGGACGGACGCGACATCGGGACCGTGGTCTTTCCCGACGCGTTGCTCAAGATCTTTCTCACCGCGTCTCCGGAGGCGCGGGCGGGGCGCCGCCTGGTCCAGCGCGGCAGCCCGACCGACCCCGGGACGCTGGCAGAGGAGGCGACGTTGCTGGCCGCCCGCGACCAGGCCGATTCCACTCGCGCGGTGGCGCCCCTCCGTCGGGCCGACGACGCCATCGATCTCGACACCACCAACCTGAGCTTCACCGAGCAGGTGGCGCGCATCGTCAGCCTTGCGCGAAACCGGCTTCCTGGATACACTTAGCGGCTTCCACCGCGACACGTCCGCCGCGGCCGGAACACCCTCCAACCCGCGGCCCTCCCGGCGCGGTTGCGCAAAGGAATCCGTTGTGCCCACCCTCGATGAGTCCTTGAAGGCCCCCGCCCAGATCGCGTCCCCCACCGGCCTCCGCGTCCGCCCCGACCTCTACGACGAGGACTATTCGGAGCAGGACTACGAGCAGATGCTCTCGATGTACGAGGGCACCATGTCCCAGATCGCTGAAGGGGAGATCGTCAAGTCCAAGGTCCTGCGCGTCACCGAGAACGCCGTCATCCTCGACGTCGGCTTCAAGTCCGAGGGGTCCGTGCCCCTCGACGAATTCAAGGAGCCGCCCAAGGAGGGTGAGGAGGTCGAGGTCTTCCTCGAGCACCTCGAGGACCAGGAGGGCGCAGTCGTCCTGTCAAAGAAGAAGGCCGACTTCATGCGGGTCTGGGAGAAGATCCGCGTGGCCTATGAGTCCGATCAGCCGGTGGAAGGCACCCTGGTCAAGAAGATCAAGGGCGGCGTCGTGGTGAACCTCATGGGCGTCGACGCCTTCCTCCCCGGCAGCCAGATCGCGCTCCGGCGGGTGCCGAACATCGACGAGCTGCTGGGTCACACGTACGAGTTCAAGATCATCAAGCTCAACAAGCGGCGCCGGAACATCGTAGTGAGCCGCCGCGTGATCCTCGAGAACGAGCGCGCCCACAAGCGCGAACACCTGATGAAGGAGCTGGCGGTGGGTCAGGTGCGGAAGGGTGTGGTCAAGAACATCACCGACTTCGGCGCCTTCATCGATCTCGGCGGCGTGGACGGCCTTCTGCACATCACCGACATGTCGTACGGCCGGGTCTCGCACCCCACCGAAATGGTGCAGATCGGCGCCGAGGTCGAGGTCAAGATTCTCGACATCGACTGGCAGCGTGAGCGGATCAGCCTCGGCATGAAGCAGCTCCAGACGTATCCCTGGAAGGACGTCGCGGCGAAGTTCCCGGTCGGCACGCGGGTCCAGGGCAAGGTCGTCTCGATCACCAACTACGGCGCCTTCGTCGAGATCGAGCCGGGCATCGAAGGCCTGGTGCACATCTCCGAGATGAGCTGGACCCGGAACGTGCGCCACCCATCCAAGATCGTGTCCATCGGCGAGACGATCGAAGCCGTCGTCCTCAAGGTCGATGAGGCCGAGGAGAAGATCTCGCTCGGCATGAAGCAGACCGAGCAGGATCCGTGGATGGTGCTGCCGCTCAAGTACCCGGTCGGCACGCGCATCAGCGGGAAAGTCCGCAACCTCACGAGCTTTGGTGCGTTCGTCGAGATCGAGCCGGGCATCGACGGCCTGATTCACATCTCCGACATGAGCTGGACCAAGCGGGTGCAGCACCCGTCGGAGGTCGTCAAGAAGGGCGACGCGGTCGACGTCGTCATCCTCAACATCGACGGCGAGAACAAGCGGATCTCGCTGGGCTTGAAGCAGGCGCAGGACGATCCGTGGCTCCACATCGGGGAGACCTACCCCATCGGCATGGAGCTGCGGGGCAAGGTGCTCCGCCTGATGGACAAGGGCGTCGTCGTCGACGTGGGGAACGACATCGAGGGGTTCGTGCCGATGTCCCAGCTGGGGCTGCCGAACCTCGAGAACCCCGCGGACGCCGTGAAGGAAGGGCAGGCGGTGGAGCTCAAGGTGCTGGAGGTGGATCCGATCCACCACCGGATCGTGCTGGCGGCGGTGAGCTGGCCGGCCGAGGATCCTCCGGCCGCAGCGCCGGCACCGGCCTGATTTCTGTCGGGTCATCGACTCAAAGCGGGCTCCGGCTACGGGGCCCGCTTTCTTGTTGTCACCACGGGGGACACGGAGAGCTGCAGGCTGGGGAGACACGGAGAACTGCACGCACAGAGACACGTAGCAGTTCTCCGTGCCTCTCTCCGTGCCTCTACGGCTGGCGTTATATTGTCCGCCACGATGCCCGACCCTCGCTCCCTCC
>CAZFKN010000032.1:24194-29038 GCA_964519805.1 uncultured Gemmatimonadaceae bacterium | reverse complement strand
CTAATGGCTCTTTTCTCCGAACTCCGCACCCACTCCGCCTTCTCCTTCGGCGACGGCGCCGTCACCCCCGAGACGCTGGCGCGTCGCGCCGCCGCTCTGGGATACGAGAGCCTGGGTCTCACCGACGCTGCGGATCTGGGCGGGGTCGTCAGGTTCGTGCTCGAAGCTCGCCGCCAGGGCATTCGGCCCATTATCGGCGCCGAGCTGTTGGTCGCTGATCGTTCCACCGCCGCCCATCCCGCCGCGTTCCTCGCCATGAATGAGCGCGGCTACCGCAACCTCGCCGGCCTGGTCACTCGTGCCCGCGTGGGAAATCTCGACACCTGGGGCCGGGAGCACCCGCACACCACCCGCGGCAGCGCCCGCGTTACCTGGGAGCAAGTGGTCGAGCGGAGCGAGGGACTGATCGCGCTCACCGGCCCTCCCTCCGGCGAGCTGGCCGCGCTGATCTGCTCCGGCCGCCGGGCCGACGCCTGTCGCCGGCTCGCCGAATGGCGCGAGGTCTTCGGCGATCGGCTGGCCGTCGAGGTTCAGCGCCATGAGACCGGCGCCCCCGAGGCCGAGCTGGCCGATCTGCTGGTCGATTTGGCCGAGACGCTTCGCGTCCCCTGGGTCATCACGCAAGACCCCCGGTACGTCGATCGCAAGAGCCGGCTGGTGCATGACATGCTCACCGCGCTCCGGGCCGGCCTCACGCTCTCGGAAGCGGCGAGCCAGGGCGTGCTGCTGCCCAATGGTCGCTGGCGGCTGTTGTCGCCCGAGGAGATGGCCCGCCGCTGGACGGCGCGTCCAGAGGGACTCGAGGCCACCGCCGCGATCGCCGAGCGCTGCGGTTTCGACCTGTCCTGGATGCGACCGCCGTTGCCTCGCTTCTCCGTTCCCGATGGACATACCGACGACACCTTCCTCCGCCTCTGCGTCGAGCAGGGCGCGCGCGAGCGCTGGGGGCTGCTCACCGACGCGCAACGGCGCCAGCTCGACCACGAGCTGGGCGTCATCGGCCGGCTCGGCTTTGCGGGCTTCTTTCTGGTGATGTGGGATGCGGTGCGCCAGGCCAGCGAGCTGGGCATTCTCTGCCAGGGACGCGGTAGCGCCGCCAATTCCGCCGTCGCCTACTGTCTCGGCGTCACGGCCGTCGATCCGGTGCGCCACGGGCTCCTCTTCGAGCGCTTCCTCTCCGAGGTGCGGGTGGACGGCCAGACCGAAGCGCCCGACATCGATCTCGACATCGAGCATGACCGGCGGGAAGAGCTGCTCGACTACGCCTACGGCCGCTGGCAGCGCTCCTGCGCGGCGATCGCCTGCACGGTGCAGCACTACCGCGCGCCCAACGCACTGCTCGACGCCATGCGGGTCCTCGGCTTTCCCGCCGAGCTGGCCTTCACGTTCTCCAAGCGGATCCATCGCTCCGATGCCGCCGAAGGCGCCGAGTACGTGCGGGACACGCTGGCGAAGGAGTTCGGCCTTTCGCTGGACGATCCTCGCGGCCGCGCCATTCTCGCCATCATGGAGGGGTGCGACGACCTTCCCCGGCTTCGCTCCACCCACGTGGGCGGCTTCGTGCTCTCGTCCGCCCCGTTGGGAGACTGGCTCCCGATCGAGCACACCACCATGGGCCGCACCATCGTCCAGTTCGACAAGGACGACCTCGACTCCATCGGCGTGCCGAAATTCGACTTCCTTGGCCTGGGCGGACTCTCGCTGGTGCGCAGGGCGTTCGACGTGATCCAGCGGCGCACCGGCGAGCGGCCCGAGATGTATCGCCTCCCCCAGGACGATCCCGCCACCTACGAGCAGATCTCCCGCGGCGAAACGATCGGCACCTTCCAGATCGAAAGCAGGGCGCAGATCGCGTCGATCCTCAAGACCCGGCCGGAGCGTTTGTACGACCTCGTCGTCCAGGTAGCGCTCATCCGGCCCGGCCCGATCCAGGCGCGCTTCGTCAACCCCTACACCATGCGCCGCCGGGGGCTCGAGCCGGTCAGCTACCGCCACCGCCTGCTGGAGCCCATCCTCGCCCGCACCCAGGGGCTCCCGATCTTCCAGGAACAGGCCATGGCGATCGCGATGGCGATGGGACACTACAGCGCCGCGGAGGCCGACGCGTTGCGCCGCACCATGGGACATCAGCGGAAGCGGCATCGTCTGGTGGAGGAGTTGGCCCGGCTGCGTGAGCGGATGATCGAGCGCGGCATCGAAGCGCCGGTGGCGGCCGCGGTAGCCCAGGACCTCGAGAGCTTCGGCAGCTACGGCTTTCCCGAGTCGCACGCGTGGAGCTTCGCGCTCATCGCCTACGCCACCGCGTGGCTCAAGCGCCACCATCCGGCGGAGTTCTTCATGGGGCTTCTCAACTCCTGGCCCATGGGGTTCTATCCGCCCGCCACGCTGGTGAACGATGCTCGACGCCAGGGCGTCGAGGTACGCGGACCGTGTCTTCGCGACGGCGATTGGGAATGCACCGTGGAGGAGACCGCAGACCCGGCACATCCCGCGCTCCGGATCGGCTGGCGGCACGTGCGCGGCGTGGGAGACCGGGCCATCGAGCGCCTGGCCGCCGCGCGGGGCGAGAAACCGTTCGGCGCCATCGCCGACGTCGTGCGCCGGGCCGCGCTCACCCGCACCGAGGCGCTTGGTCTTGCCCGCTCGGGTGCGTTCGGGGCGTGGGAGCCCGACCGCCGGCACGCCGCCTGGGAAGCGATCGGCGTCGCGGGCGACGACCTGCCGCTCGCTCCCGCCCGGCGCACGCGTCATCACCCCCGCGCCATGCGGCAGGACGAGCTGATCTACCTCGACTACCTGGCCACCGGCATGAGCCTGAACGGTCACCCCATGGAGCACGTCCGCGAGCGGCTGAAACAGGGCGGCGCGCTCGACAGCCGGGAGCTGCTCGAGCTGGCAGGTGGTGAAGAGGTGATCGTGGCCGGTCTCGTCACCGTGCGCCAGCGCCCCGAGACCGCGGGGGGCACCATCTTTCTCCTCCTGGAGGACGAGCACGGCTTCATCAACGTGGTCGTGCCGAATCGGCTGGTGGAGCCCAACCGGGAGGTCGTGAAATTCGCGCTCTTCGTGCTGGTGCAAGGACGCTTCGAGCGGGACGGGCCGGTGATGAACGTCGTGGGACGGAAGTTCCGGAAGCTCGCGGTGCGGGAGCTCACTTACGCGAGCCGTGACTTCCACTAGCGCGCCCGACCCCGCCGAGATCGCCCGCCTGGGCGCGACGCTGCCCAGCCTGCTCCGGTTCGGCGCATCGTCGTGGAACTACCCCGGCTGGAAGGGTCTCGTCTACCACCGCGACTACCGCGGGAAGGGCACATCCGCGCGCATGCTGGAGGAGTATGCCCGCTTCCCGCTCTTCCGCACGGTGGGCATCGACTCGAGCTTCTACGCCCCGCCGACCGAGGAGGTGCTTCGGAGCTGGGCCGACCCGCTGCCGCCGGGGTTCCCGTGTGTGAGCAAGGTCTGGCAGCAGATCACCGTGCACACCTGGACCAAGGCGCAGGACCGGACCAAGGCTGGCCGCCGCAACCCGGACTTCCTCAATCCCGACGTCTTTCTGGAGTCGGTCTACCAGCCCTACCGCAACTGGTTCGCCGATCACACCGGACCGCTGGTCTTCGAATTCCAGCAGATTGCACGCGGGAGCGGCATGACAGCGGCTCTCTTCGCCGAAGCGCTCGACACCTTCTTCGCCGCGCTGCCGCGGGACGCGCCCTACGCGGTGGAGGTGCGGAACGACGAGTTCCTCACACCGGCGTACTTCGCCGTGCTCCGGGAGCACGGCGTGACCCACGTGCTCAACAACTGGACCCGCATGCCAACCATCGGTGAGCAGCTCGACCTGCCGGGCGTGCTCACCGGCTCCTTCCTCGTGGCGAGAGCGCTGCTCCGGATCGGCCGCACCTATGAGGAGGCCGTAGATGCCTTCGCGCCCTACGATCGCATCCGCGAGCCGAACCCGGGTCTCCGCCGGGATCTGGTGCGGGTGGCGCGGGCGGCCGTCGAAACCCGGCTCCCGGCCTATATCCTGGTGAATAATCGGGTGGAGGGAAGCGCGCCGCTGACGGTGCTGGAAGTGGTGAGGCTGTTCGGAACGGCAGTAAGCAGTGAACAGTGAACAGGAAGCCCCGCGTTCAGCGGAGACCCCTGTTCACTGTTTACCGTTTACCGTTCACCGTCGTTTCGGCAAACGCTCTCACCGGAAACGTCCCAAACCCCGCCACCTTCGGCGGCACCGCCCAGAACCTGAGCCCCCGATCCGGCAGTGAGGCCAGGTTGCACATGTGCTCGACGATCGGGATTTCGGCGCCGAGCAGAATCGAATGCGCCGGGCGGGCCCAGTCGTCGAGATCATCGATGTTGACGGAATCGATCCCGACCAGCGCCACCCCGGCGTCTCGCAACCGCTCGCATGCGTCGGCGGTCAGGAACGGATTCTCCCGTCCGTAGCGCTCGGTCCGCCAGTGCCGGTCCCACCCCGTTGCCACCAGGACCGCCCGACCGCGAAGCTCGAGGCGCTCGAACGCCGTCCAGCCGATCCCGCGTGCTGTCGCCGCCCCCGCCCCGCCCCCTGCTCCCACCCGCACCACCACCGCGTCCAGACCCGCGAGCTTCTCCAGCTGCAGGGCCGCGAGGTCCCTGCCCTCCGCGTACCGATGGAACGGACTGTCTATGTAGGTCCCGGTGTTCGCCACCATCTCGATCTTGCCGATCTGAAACTCGACGCCCGCGGCGTACTTGGCGCGTGAGGCCTCGCGGCTCAGATAGTCACAGATGAATGGCGCGGGGAGCCCGGGATAGGTGGTCATCCCGTGCTCGATGGTGTGGGAGAGATCGATGAGCATTCA
>CAZFKN010000032.1:14741-24094 GCA_964519805.1 uncultured Gemmatimonadaceae bacterium | reverse complement strand
GCCAGCGTCTCCCCCACCTTGTTGTTGGGCGTGGAGGCGCCGGCGGTGATGCCGATCAGGCGTGAGCCGCCGAGCCAGGTGGCATCGGTCTGTTCCCGCTTGGTGCCGACGGGCTGATGGCGGATGGTCCCGGCCGCGGGATCGATGCCGCCCGAGTCCTCGATGTGAAAGGTGCGAATGCCTTTGGAGTGGACCAGGGCGGCCAGATGGCAGGTGTTGCTCGAGTTGTACCCGCCGACCACGACCATCACATCCAGGGGCTCGTCGATCAGCTTGAGGACCGCGTCCTGCCGTTCCTGCGTCGCCGAGCAGATCGTGTCGAAGGTGCGGAAATGATCGGCAAGGGCGGCGCCTCCGTAGCGGCGCTCCATGCTTTTGCGGAACTCCTCCGCGATGGCGAGCGATTCGCCGGAGAGCATCGTCGTCTGATTCGCGATGCCGACCTTCCTCAGGTCGGCGACGAAGTCGAAACCCGGGGAGGCCGAGCGCGCGAACTGCTCCAACGGCGCGGCGTCGGTGCCGCGTTCGATGAAGTCACACACGGTCCGGGCCTCCGCCATGTTGAGCACGACTAGGTAGCGTCCGCCCGGATACTTCGTCACCTGGCTGGCCGTGGCCTTGGTCTCCTCGTGCCAGTACTTGCCGTGGATGATGGCCGTGTATCCGTCGCGGGCGTACGCCTCTACCCGCTTCCAGACGTTCAGCACCGAGCCGCAGGTCGTGTCCACCATCACGCAGCCGATGCCGCGCAGCCGCTCGAAATCCTGGATCGTGACGCCGAACGCGGGCATGATCACCACGTCGTCCTGCGTCAGCGCGGCGAAGTCGAAGGCGCCGTTCGGCCCGTTCGACAGAAAGCCGATCCCCATGTCGCCGAGCTTCTGGTTGACGTGGGGGTTGTGGATGATCTCGCCCGCGAGGAACAGGCGCCGGTCGGGAAACTTGTGCCGGGTCTCGTACGCGTAGTCCACCGCGCGGTCCACCCCATAGCAGAAGCCGAACTCGCGCGCCAGCCGGAACGTGAGGGCGCCGACGGCAAGCCCGTAGTCGTTCGCCCGGAGCCGCTCCACCACCTCGCTGTGGTAGTCACGGCTCCGCTGACCCTCGATCGCGTCTTTGAGGCCGAAGCCCTTCCGGAAGTAGGTGGACTCCATGCGCCTAAGTTACACCCGGCCGCCGCACTCGGCCGACGTCATGAGGGGCACGCCGCCCCGCCTGCGGTCACCGGCACGCCCGCGAACCGGCCGTTGAGCTGGATCTTGCCGGCCAATGCGCTGGCGACCTTCGCCTCGGACTCGAACCGTCCCCACACTCGCCCGCCCTCGATCTTCTCGAGCGTCAGGGTGCCGGACTCGCTCCGGTACCCAACGACCGCCGTCGAGCCGAGCAGCCTGAGCGCAACCGCGGCGGCGGGCGACGAGGCCCGCGCGCTGCCCGGCTCGAGGATCGGATAGCGCCCCGCCACCAGCGATTCCGCCGGATGGATGAGCACCGAGATGCCGCTGTCGCCCCGCATGGCCGTGACCTGCCCGATCTTCGCGTCCCGGCACCAGACCGCCGTGGCGCTCGTGACCAGCCGGCCCCGGTCCGAACCGGCCCAGACCGCCTCGAACCTGCGGTTCCGCCCGGCCACGATCTCGCAGCCGGCGAGCCCGAGCGCAACCAGAACGGGCGCCGCGGCGCTGCGACAAGTCAACGCACCGCTCCCACCACGAGGTCGAACCGGAGCCGTGCGACGTCGGGCGACAGGCGGCGACTCACGTCGAAGCGCAACGCTCCGCGGAAGAAGGAGAGTCCGGCGCCGGCCCCCACCAGGGCCTGGGTGCTGAACAGCCCGTTAGCGGAGCCCGCCTGACCGGCGTCCGCGAACAGCACGGGACGGATCCGACCCGGGAGCGGCGCAATGTCGAGCTGTCCGGCCCAGAAGGCCTGTCCCACGAGCGTGCCGTAGTCGAACCCGCGCACCGTGTTCAGCCCACCCAGCCGAAACGCGGACTGCGGCAGCACCGGCGTCGATGCGATTCCGGCCTTGGCCCGGAGTGTGAACCCCGCCTTGCCGCCCACGTCCTGGCGCAGCTCGCCCCATCCGCGGACGGTGGCCGTGCCGGCGCCGCCAAGCACGTCGGCGGTCAGCGCCCAGCGGGTCCGCCCCGTGTGCGCCAGCTGCACCGTTCCCCCCCCAAACGTCCCCTCGGTGATGGGTGGATTCGGCGGAAAGATCCCCTGCCCACCGAAGAAATCGTTCACGCCGGAGCTGGCCTGCGCGATGACCGTTCGTTCCTGCTCGACGCGCCCCGATACCGTCAGCTCCCACCCCACGCCGACCGATGTCTCGAACGACGCCGAGCCGCCGGTGACGAGCGCGTAGTCGGCGTCGTCGTGAGCGGCGAAGATCGCGTTCAGAGTGTTGGCGACCGACGGGCCGCGTCCGATCGGGTCCACGCTCGCCATGTCGCGATAGCCGCTCAATCGGAACCGGCCGCCGGGCGCGTCACGGATGAGCGAGAGCCGGCCGGTCCCGCGCTGGTCCGAGAACCCGTACCGCACCGTCGCCTGCAAGGTCGTGAACTCGAGTCCTGGCACGCGGATGTGATAGCCGAGGCCCAGCGAGTAGCCTTGCACACGATCGTAGCGCAGTGCGTCGGCCAGCCGCTCGTAGCCGAAGCCGCCGGCCCGCGCCCCGGTCAGCTCGTCGGGCAGGCTGTCGCTCATATGCGCGAGGGTCGTAGCGACGTCTCTCAGACGTATCCGGTCCTGGTCATCCAAGCCGAGCTCGAGTGAGTCATCCCAGGCCGCGTAGCGGGCCAGTGAGTCGTTCGGCGGGCGGTGCAGCTCGTACCGCCCACCGGGCCAGCGATCGGCGTAGTTCCAGGAGCGGGTGCGGGTCGCTTCGACGTTCTGCTGCAGGCGCTCCGCCCGGATCGAATCGCGGCGCATCCGGCGGAGCACGCGGGCCGAGTCTCGCGGCAGCGTGCTGTCGGGCAGCGGGAGGGTGAACGCGATGGGTCGTCCGCTATTGAGCTCGTAATCGCTGAAGCTGGTCACCGCCTCGAACGGGATGACCAGATCGTCGAGGATGGGGAGCTGCACCCGCCCGGCGATCGATTGCCGGTAAGGCATCCAGAACTTGCCGTCCTGCAACGCGTACTCCAGGTCGGCGTCCACGCTGACGATTCGATTGCCGATCGTGTTGACCCGCCGCGCCGACGCCTCGCTCCGGCGTCCCGGGCGCGGCCGGACGAACAGCCCGGTCCCGACGTAACGGAAGGTGAGCCGCACGACCTCCGACGTCCCGGCGTCGATCCACATCCGCCCGGCGATCAACGCCGGGCCGGTGCGTCGCGGCGTGACGTCCACCACGTAAATCCGCACCCCCTCGCCCCCGGGGGTCGCGACCGTGACGCTGTCGCGAAGCGCGTAGCTGTACCAATCCGGTCCGCTCGAAGCGAGCGGGTGGAGCGCACCGGTGGCGGGGAAGTTATCGCTGAAGAGGCGGACGGAATCGCCTACACCGCGGGGGACGAACCACGGACGGTAGAACACGCTGGAGAAATCCCAGTCGGGATCGCGCGTTCGGAACCGCCGGCCGACCACGTCGACCCGAAGATCGTTGGGCCGCTGCCACTCGACCAGCGCCTCCTGCTCCTCGACCGCGGTCACCGGAATCTGCGCCCAACGGCGCCGCCCGACGCTGGCGGAGAGCCGGTAGCGGAGTCGAGCGCGATAGTCGGTGACGGCGCTGTCCTGCGCGCGATGCCGGGCCATCGCCCGCTCGACGATCAGGCGGGTGAGGGGCGTTGCGAAGGGGGAGGCGGTGTCGGAACTTGCGGCGGGCTGAGTGAGAAGGAGTAGTGTCAGGAAGCTTGGGACCATTTGCTCCGGCCGTCGCGATGCAGTCCGTAGGCCTTGAGTCGCCGCCAGAGAGTAGTACGGCTGATTCCCAGATGGCGGGCGGTCTCGGCCAGCTTCCACCCGTGCGCATCCAGCGTCTTGACGATAGCCTCCTTCTCCCGCGCCGCCAACGTCGTGGGGCCTGCGACCCCGGGCACGAACATGGCCTCGCCCAGCTCCATGGTGCCGATCCGCAGCGTGCGGAGCCGGCCACCGAGCGCCGCGAGGCGGGGCTGGAGATCGGGCGCGCCCTCGGAGAGATCCCAGTCCTTCAGGGCCTCGCGCGCGGGATCGTTCGCGTAGAGAATTCGACCGTCGCGGTCGAACACCACAACCCCCTCGCTGAACCCGTCGAGCACGGCTTTGGCGAGCGGCGAGAACACCGCGGGCAGCTTGTCGAGCGAGATAGTCTCTGTCATGTAAGAAGATACGCGCCGGGTCGAGTGAAAGTTTCAATCCGATACGTTGATCTGCAAGGCCGGCTTTCGCGGTGGGCTCAACTGACTACCATTCAGGCGCCCGGCGCGATCCGACCTCAGCAGCGATTCCGAACGTGACGACCTCTTTCCTTAGCAGGACGCGCGCGTCCGACCGGGGTGCACACCTGCCCCTGGCAGCGGTCGTCGCCGCCACCGGCTTCCTCATTCTTGTTACGGGCCTCGCCCTCACGGCGGGACGCGCCCGATCCGCCCAGGAAGCCAAGGCCCTGCTCTGGCTCACGACCGAAGGGGGACTGTTCTGGGGACTGAGCGTGGCCACGTTCCTCCGCGCCCGCCGGTCCCCGGCGGCGTTCCCCCTCCTCGTCCAATGCGTGGGCTGGGCCTCCTACTTCGGCCTGATCACCCTCCTGCCACCGTCGGGATTGCCACCGGCTGGGCTCTTCGCGGCGTACGGGCTCGGATCCTATGCGCATGCGCCTTCGCTGACTCACCTCGCCCTCGCATTGGGATGGCCGCACCGCGAAGACCGCTGGAAGGCGCCGGTGTCGGCGTGGTACGCGCTGCACGCGGTTTTGCTGGTCGTTGCAATAGGCGCCATCCTGGGCGGCGCCGAGCCGCTCTTCGCGTTCGTGGACGAAGTGCTGCGAGGGACGCTCAACCTCACGGCATTCCTGCTGTCGCTCGCCGCGCTCATCTGGGCTCGACAGGCGCTGCCTCTGCCGGCGGAGGGACGCCGGACCCTCGACCTTGCGGCGATCGCGATCTTCCTCGGCCTCGGACCGGGCTGGATCGCGCCGCTGGTTCCGGCCCTCGGCGAGCCGATTCTGCCGCAACTCACACCCGCGGCCGGCTTCGCCTTGCTGCTGCCGGTTGGCCTCGCGCTGGCTGTGGCGAGAAACCGGCTGTTCGACGACCACCGGCTCGCGCGCGAAGCTCGCGAGCTTCAGGTTCGCCTGCTGCTCGAGCGGGACCTCGCCACCGCCTCGCAGGATCTCGCTCGGCACCTGGCTGAGGCGTTCGGCGCGTCAGGCGTCCTGATCCGCGTCTTGGACGGGAGTGCACCGCGGGTCCTGGCCGCGGCCGGGCAGCGTCCGGCCGACTGGGCGACCGCGCCGCTTGCCCCCGGAGTCCAGCTGACGAGCGAGCCCCCGAGCCTCACGTTCCCCTTGGCGGACGAGCGCGGTGTCGTCGGGGAAGTGCGCCTGGTGGACGGGACATCCGGCGGGTTCGGCTCTCGCGAGATCGGCTCCCTCTCTCGAATCGCGGGCCCCATGGCCGCCGTGCTCCGCGCCAAGCTCACGGACCTGGAGTTCAGGATGACCGCGGGGGAGCTGGCCCGGCTGGTAGCGGCGCTCCCACAGGCCGGGCACGAGTTGGAGACCACGGCCCGTTCATCCACCACCGGCGTTCGCGAAGCCGCCGCCGGGGCACGGCTCCAGGCGGCAGACCTCGCCGAGGTGCAGGGCGCGGCTCGTGCCGCCGCGTCGGTGGCCGACGAAGTGCGAGCGGAAGCGGGCCGCAGCGCAGAAGCAGGCCGGGCGCTGGAAGCACAGAGCGAGGCGCTCGTGAGAAGCTCGCAGGCGCTCGCCGATGAGATCGAGCGCGGCATGCATACCCTGGGGCTCGTCCGCGGCGAGGTGGACGCGCTCGTGGCTCGGGGAGAGGAAATCCAGCGGATTTCAGGAGCCATCAACGGCATTGCCTTCCAGACCAACCTGCTCGCGCTCAACGCGGCGATCGAGGCCGCCCGAGCGGGGGCGGAGGGACAAGGCTTCGCCGTTGTGGCTGAAGAGGTGCGACAACTCGCCGAAGACACCGGTCATTCGGCGCGGGACATTGGACGGCTGGTGACGGGCATCCGTGAGGAAATCGAGCGCGCGGTTGTGGCGCTTGCTCGGGTCCTGGACGGCATGGGGCAGGCGGCGACACGCGGTCGCGGGGGCGGATCGATCTTCGAAGCGGCCCAGCGCCAGCTGGCGACGCTCCTGGGAGCCGCGGGGACGATCCGCGACCGGGCGGATCGGCTGCGGGAAGCGACGGCGACGATCGAGGCCGCCGTCGCTCGAAGCACGCAAGTTGCGCGATCCCAGCTGGCACGCGCGGAGGGCGCGGCGACGACGGCGGAACAGCAGCTCGCGACGGTCAACGAGTTGAAGACCGCGGCCGACCGGCTCGCCGAGCTGGGCGACCGGCTGACGGCGCAGCTCCAGTAGGCGGCGCCGGCTCAGTCCCGCCAGCGGCCCCCGCGCCGGGCGCGTCGCCGATCCCGGGGGTCCCGCGGCTCTTTCCGACCCAGCTCGGCCTTGAGACCGGCAAGCGTGGCCGCCCTGACGGGCGGCCGGCCTCCCCGCACGACCTCGAAGCGCAGTGGACGATCGAGCGCCGGGAGATCACCCGACTCCAGGCGCCGGACCTGCCCCTCACGCAATCGCAGCCGGACCACGGCGTCGTTCCCGTCCAGGTCGTACTCGAGCGCGACGGTATCGCCCTTCAGCCGCGCGGCCGACGGCAACTCGGCGAGGGTGGCCCGCGTCGTTTCGTCGACCAGCTCAGCGGCCTCGAGTCGGAGCCGCGTCGCGAGAAACGAATCCCAGCTCGCGACTCGTTCGAGCTGGGCGCGAATCAGCTCGCGGAGCCGGGTCCGACCGGCGTTGGCCAGCGTCCCGCCTGACCGCCGCCACAGCTCGTCCAGCTCTCCCAGCGCCCGCCGCATCCGTCCCTGGTCGGGGTGCACCGTCTCGCCCGCAACGATCGCATCGGCGAGAGCTTCGAGCGCGGCGGCCCGGAGGTCGGGCGGGAACGCTCCCTCGAGCAGCTCGGTCTCGGTCTCGAGGTGGAAACCGAAGTACGACAGGTCCCGCGCCACGGCCAGTCGCTGGTGTCGCCTGGGGCCGCCGACGGAGACGGTGGGCGGTCCCCAGGTGGCGAACCGGCGGATCAGGTCGTACGAGAGCGTGGTCCCCTCGATCCCTGCGCGCGGGACGCCAAACCGGTCCGCGAAGTAGCGGAGCGTCCCTGCGACGGCCCCCCAACTGCCCGCAACCGAGCTCTTCGAGACCCGCGCCTCCTGGCCGTCGGCGGTGTGCTCATCGATCACGAGATCGAACGGCATCACCCGCGCCAGCAGCTCGCCCCAACGCTCGCGAAGCTCGCGCGTGGTGTGCGGAAGCCGCGCGGGCAGCGGAAGCTCCAGCGATCGGTAGACGGAGGCCGTGCCCAGCGCTGCGTCCTCGATCGCCTTTACCAGCACGCCGCGACGCTCGGCCCACGCTTCGAGTCCATCCTCGAACAGATGCCGCGGGAGGCCGTACACCTCTCCGATGTAGCCATGCTGGTTCACGGCCTCCGCGTAGAGATTGTAGGCCGTGAGGTGATCACTCCCGTTGACCAGCGCGCCGTGGAGATCACGCTCCTCGCGGGTCATGCGGTGCAGCGATTCCACGTTCGAGCAGACGGCGACGATCGGCACCAGCTCCGGATCCGCGTGCACCAACAGCTCACCCCAGGGTCGCTCGACCGGCATGGCCTCGACCGCGCGCCCGTACGCCGTGAGCCGGCCCGCCTCGACCAGGCCGCGCTGCGTGAGCGTCTCCAGGGCCCGGCGGTAGGCCGCACGATCCAGCGGCACGGGCAGGTCGAGGTCGCGCGCGTCCACGCCGAGCGCCGCGCAGGTGATGGCGACCCGCTCGGCGTCGCCGGCGAGCTGGAATTCGGGGGGGCCGGGCTCGAGCTCGGCGAACACGAGATTCCGGTCACTGAGGATGAACACCTCCCCGCCGGCCACGCGCCCGTGCACCCGTCCGGCCATCTGGAGGATCTCATTCGCGCCGAGGTACAGCCGGTGGAGGACGTTCCTACCCCGATCCACCACGTTGCCGTAGCGCGCGTCGTAGATCACGACCGTATCGAGCCCCCGGAGATTGAGCGCGGACTGACCCGCCGCCGTCATCGCGAGCAGCCACGGATGCTCCATCTCGCCTTCAAGGAACGGGCGGATCACTCTGATGGGCTCGCCGCCGTGATAGAAGGCGGTGGTAAGCCGCTTCCATTGCTCGCCGAGGCCGCGAGCCAGATGCTCGACCTCGGCTCGCGTGGGAACGAATACCGCCACTCCCCGCTTCTGCTTGATCACGTGCCTGATGAAGCGGTCGTCGAGGAACTCGTCCGGCTTGAGCGGCAGCACCCTGACTTTCGCCTTGAGGTCCGGGTCGAATGCGCGGGTGACGAGGACATCGGCGCTGTCGAGATATCGAGCGTAGAACGCTGGATCGACGGTGGCGCTGAGCCAGATGAACCGGCACCGGGCGCGCTTGCCCAGCGCCAGGCACAGCTCCAGCTCGGCCGACGTTTGGTGAATCTCGTCCACGACGAGGGTGTCACGCCGGGTGATCAGGTCGTCCTCGAACCACCGACGGGCAATGCCGGTCGTGACGATCACGACGTTCCAGGTCGGCGTCTCGGGGGTCGCCTCCCGCTCGCGGTTCACGACACCGACCTTCAGCGGCTCCTCGAGGATGGTTTCAGCGATGGGCCGGATGCCGAGTGTCTTGCCGACCCCCGTGCCGGCCACGATGCCGAAGCCCTTCCCGCCGGCCGCCCAGGCCCGCAGCTCCTCGCCGTGCTCCCGCTCGAGCACCGTATCGACGCGGAGGCCCATGGCGAGCTCGATCGTCTCGCAGGCCGCCCGGGTCGGCGCGATCACGATCACGCGGCCTCGTGCCGGCGCGCTGCGTCGGTAGGCGTCAGGATCGGGCGGGAGAAGATGGTCGCGGGTGGGATGCATCCGGGAATGATAAGGCGACCGGGCCGCCCGGCGCGGAGAAAAACGAGCATCCCCGTGGGTCACACGGGGATGCTCGGCACTCAGGACGACTGCCCGCTCAAGCGGTTCTAGCGATGGTGCCTGGGGTAGTCGTAGCGCGGACGATACCAGTCGCGATCGCCGGTCCAACGATAATAGCGGCCCCCGCGCTCATAGACGGCGACCCGGCGCAGCCCCGGGCGCCCGTACCACCGGTCGTA
>CAZFKN010000032.1:0-14641 GCA_964519805.1 uncultured Gemmatimonadaceae bacterium | reverse complement strand
CCCGTACCACCGGTCGTAGTAGTGAACGCCGTCGTAGTACAGGAAGATCACCCGCGGCGTGTAGGGGCGAGCCACGATGACCCTGGGCGCCGGCTCCGGGTACACGATCACCGGACCGGGCGGCCCCACGACAATGTGGCCGTATACCGGCCCGCTGCGAACGACGATCCCCGCCTCGACGATCTGGGCCTGCGCGGGGCGGGCGGCGAGAGTGAGGGCAAGCGCCACGGTACCGACGGCGATGCTGGCTTTCATACGGACCTCGTTCAGGAGTTCGCGACCTGTACATCGGTCGCTACGGATTCCGACGGGATCGTGGGGGGTGCGTTAAGCCGAAGACACGCCGAAAGCAATCTGCTTGACAGGGCAGGGAGCCAAGCCCATACTATGGGCCGCTTTCGTCGCGCGAAGTTGCCGTACTCTTGAGAGCTACCCGCCCCGGCGGGACTGCGTGAGCTGACTTCCGGCACGCTGCTCCTGCACCCGAGCCCACTCGCGCCGATTCAAACATGCTTCGTCAAATTCTGTCTTTCTTCAATAAACCGACACTGGAGGCAGCTATGGCCGCGGACTTCTTCATTGGCGAGTCGCTCGTCGGGGATGGCAACGAAATCGCCCACATCGACCTGATCATCGGGTCGAAGGCCGGTCCTGCCGGACAAGCGTTTGCCCAGGCCCTCTCCACCAATACCGATGGCTTCAATCATCTTCTCGCCGTAGTTACCCCAAATCTCCCGGCCAAGCCGGACACGCTGCTCTTCAACAAGGTCACGATCAAGGGCGCCAAGCAGGCAGTCCAGATGTTCGGCCCGGCGCAGGCTGCGGTGGCCCGAGCGGTGATGGACAGCCTCGCCTCCGGCGTGATTCCGAAGGACAAGGCGAACGACTACTGCATCCTCGTCGGCGTGTTCATCCACTGGCAGGCCGAGAACGACAAGAAGATCTACGACTTCAACTACCAGGCAGTGAAGGAGTCGATCCAGCGCGCCCTCGCCGGCAAGCCGACCGTGGACGAGGTGCTCTCCAAGTACAAGAGCGCCCGCCATCCGTTTGCGGGCGGGGCGGAGGGCTGATCGCCGACGCTGGCCCGGCCGACAGTCGAACGAGGGGCGGCCCGGATGGGGCGCCCCTCGTCGTTTGCCGACGTTTGTCCCGAGGAGCGACAACCCGCAATGCGTAAGCTCTTGCTGCAGCTCGACAGCTCGCGGCTGGCGAGTGTGTTCGACCAGGTGGTGGCCTACGATGCCGGCGCCGATCAGGTCCTGAGTTACAGCGGGGTGACGGAGGGTGACGTTCGCGACCTCATCCACGGGTGCATCTTCACCCGCGCGCCGAAGGATCTCAAGAATACGGCGGTCTGGATCGGCGGGAACAACATGTCCGCGGGCGAGCAGCTCCTCGCGATCGCGCAGGACTCGCTGTTCGCGCCGTTCAGCGTGTCGATCATGCTCGACTCGAACGGGTCGAACACGACCGCGGTCGCGGCCGTCGTGAAGATCGAGCAGGCCGTGGGCGACGTGCGCGGTCTCAAGGTGGTGATTCTCGCCGGCACGGGACCGGTGGGGCAGCGCGCGGCCGGGCTTCTCGCGCTGGGCGGGGCCAAGGTCACAATCACCTCGCGCAAGCCGGAGCAGGGTGACCGTGCCCGCCGGGCGATTCAGGAGCGATTCCGGGTCGAAGTGAGCATCGCCGGCATGCCCGACGCCACGCACTGCGCGGAGATCCTGCAAGGGGCGGACATCCTGCTCAACTCCGGGCCGGCGGGCGTGCTCATGGCGCCGAAGACGGCGTGGGGCAACTGCAAGACCCTGAAGGTCGCGGTGGATCTGAACGCCGTACCGCCGCTCGGCATCGAAGGGGTGGAGTTGAACGATTCCGGCGTGGTGCGGGATGGCGTGAAGGTGTTCGGCGCGTTCGGTGTCGGGAACTTCAAGACCAAGCTGCACAAGGCCTGCGTGGGACGACTGTTCGAGCGAAACGATCTGGTCCTCGACGCCGAGGCCATCGCTGACGTGGCCCGGCAGCTCGTGGCCGACAAGAAGGACTGAGGCCCGTGCCGAGGGTCGTCGGCATCGACCCCGGCACCGTCTCGATCGACGTCTGCGGTCTGGACGACGGGCGGGTCGTACTCGACCGCGCCTGGCCCACCGCCGACGCGCTCGCGGATCAGGACGCGTTCATCGCGTACGTCAGGTCGGCGGGCGAGCCGGCTCTGGTGACCGGTCCGTCAGGCTATGGCCTGCCGCTGGTGCGGGCGGACCAGGCCACCGAGGAGGAGTGGCGACTCGCCTTCCTCGCGCCGCCGGGAGAGGACGGCGGCATCGGCGGGCTCCGACGCCTGGCGCGGGGCCTGGCCGCGGCGGGACTGCGAATGCTCCTGCTGCCGGGCGTCGTTCATCTCGACACGGTGCCGGTGCACCGGAAGCTCAATCGGGTAGACCTCGGCACGGCGGACAAGCTGTGCGCCACCGCGCTCGCCATGGCGGACCAGACGGCGCGTCTTGGCATCGCGGTCAGCCGGACCTCGCTGCTGCTGCTCGAACTGGGTGGCGCGTTCACGGCGGCGGTCGCCGTCGAGGGTGGGCGCATCGTCGACGGGCTGGGCGGCACGAGCGGCCCCCTCGGATGGCGCGGGTCGGGCGCGTTGGACGGCGAGGTTGCGTTCCTTGCCGGGACGGTGGGGAAAGACCTGTTGTTTCGCGGAGGCCTGGAGTCGATCGTCGCGGCCGAGCCCAACCTCCGCTCCGCGGCCCTGGCCGCGCTCGTCGAGGGTGCGGTCAAGGTGGTACACACGCTTCGCGTGGCCGCGCCCTCCGCCCGCGAGGTGATCCTGTCGGGACGGCACGCGGCGGAGCTTCGCCCGGCGCTGAGCGAGCGCCTCGCCGGATCGGCGGACGTCGTACTCCTGGCGGGCTTCGCCGGCGCCGCCAAGCAGGGGGCGCAGGGCGCGGCGCTCCTGGCGGACGGCCTCGCGGGGGGACGCCACCGCGATCTGGTCGAGAGCCTCCGGCTGCGGCAGGCGCGCGGGACTGTGCTGGACCATCTCTTCGTGGTGGACGCCGCCGCGGCTCGACGGCGGCTGGGACTCGGCGTGCATGGGTAAGGCGGATGGCAGCGTGCTGATCGTGGGGGCGTCGGTGCGGGGGCTGGCGGAGTCCGCCGCGACGGCGGGCGTCGACGTGCTTGCCGTCGACGCCTACGGCGATCTCGACCTGCTCGCGCGGGCGCCGACGATCGCGCTGCGGCGCGACCTTGGTGTCGAGTGGTCGCCGGCCCGGGCGGTTGCCGCGGCCGCCGGACTCGCCTGCTCCTCTGTCGCCTACGTGTCCAACCTCGACAACTACCCCCACTGGCTCGGCCGACTCTCCGCCGGCCGACGCCTCCTGGGAAATTCACCTGAAGCAGTTCGCCGTGTGCGTGACCCGGTCTGCCTGGCGCGGGAGCTGGCGCGGCGCGGTCTCGCGGCTCCGCGTGTCCGACTCGACGCGCCGGCACGAGCAGGTCGCGGGCAGACGTGGCTTCTCAAGCCACGGCGGTCCGGCGGCGGCCGTGGTGTGAGGACGTGGCGGGCGGGCGACCGCCTTTCCCGCCGCGCCTACCTCCAGGAGCTGGTGGACGGCGTGCCCGGCTCGATCACGTTCGTGGCAGATGGGCGACGGGTCGTTCCGCTTGGCTTGTCACGCCAGCTCGTGGGCGAGGCGGAGTTCGGCGGAAGCGGGTTTCGCTATTGCGGCAGCCTGCTTTGCGGCGGGCCGGAACCCCTGTTCCCCCGGGAGGCCGAGTTGGCCGCGGCCGCGGAGGGGCTCGCTGCCGCGGTGACCCAGGCGTTCGGACTCAAGGGCGTGAACGGGATCGACTTCGTCGCCCGGGACGGGGTTCCGTGGCCGATCGAGGTAAACCCGCGCTACACCGCGTCCATGGAGCTGGTCGAGCGGACGCACGGCGTCTCCGTCTTCGCGCTCCACGCCGAAGGGTGCGGCGGACGCCTTCCGGCGCCCGGAGCCTTCGGCCGGCCCGCGGCGCGGGTGCCGGGCAAAGCGATCGTGTACGCTCGCAGCGCGATGATCATGGGGCACCTGCGTCGGTGGTGGACCGACCCCAACGTGCGGGATGTGCCCCACCCGGGCGAGCGGATCGCGGGCGGACAACCGATCTGCACCGTGTTCGCCGACGCCGCCACCGAGGCGAGCTGCCGAGAGGCACTCATCGCGCAGGCCGCCGTCGTCTACGCCGCGGCGCAGGCGGAGCAGGCCGCGTGACCGCGCCGGTCGCCGGTCGGGCGGTCTGTCTCGGGTGCGGCTGCGCCTGCGACGACATCGCGGTCACCGTCAGCGGAGGCCGGATCACCGGAGCGACGAACGCCTGCCCGCTCGGACTCAGCTGGTATGGCGACGGCACCGTACCGGCGCGGGTCACGGTGGGCGGCGCGCCGGCGGCGCGTGACGCGGCGGTCCGCCGGATCGCCGAGCTCCTCGGCGCCGGGCCCGCAATGGTGTATCTCGCGCCGGACATCACCACCGAGGCACAGCGTGAAGCGATCGCGATCGCCGACCGCGCTGGCGCGAGGCTGGACAGCGTGACCTCGGACACCGCCGCCGCCGGCATTCTGGTGGGCCAGCGACGCGGGCGGGCGACGGCCACCCTGGGCGAGCTCCGGAACCGTGCCGATCTACTGGTGTTCTGGGCCGTGGATCCAGGCAATCGCTATCCGAGATATCTCTCCCGCTACGCCTTCAATCGCTCCGCCACGCATGTGCCCGCGACCGGGCGCACCGTGGTCGCGGTGGATGTCGGCACGGCCCGCGGCCCTGCCGAGGCCACGACACGGATCGCGCTCGCGCCGGCGGACGAGGCTGCCGCGCTCGGCCTCATGCGCGCGGCGATCCTGGGGCGGGAGGTGTCGGGCCTCCCACCGGCCTTAGCAGCGGCCCTGGACCTCGCCCGCCAGATGGCGCGCGCACGGTACGTGGGCATCGTGCACGACGCCGAGGTCGGCCCTGAGCCGGCGGATCCGCAGCGAGCCGAGGGTCTGGTGGGTCTCGCGCAAGCGCTGAATGGGCCCGCACGCTGCGCGCTCTCGAGTCTGCGGGCCGGCGGGAACCGATCAGGCGCGGACGCGGCGATGACGTGGCAAACGGGGTTTCCCTTTGCGGTGGACTTCGGCCCGGGCTTCCCGCGGTATCGCCCGGAGGAACCGGCCTCTACCGCGCTTCGGGATCTCGCGAGCGTCCTGATCGTTGGAGCGGTCGGCGGGCTGCCTCCAGCCGTCGTCGGCGCCATCGCCGGGCGACGCGTAGCCGTTGTCGGACCGCGGGGAAGCGAGGCTCCGTTTCCGGTGGAGGTCGCGATCGACACGGGCGTCGCCGGGATCCACGAGGCCGGGATCGCCTACCGGATGGACGATGTGCCGCTGCCGGTTCTCCAGGTTCTTCCCGGACCGCCGCCCACGCTCACCGTGCTGCAGTCCCTGGCCGCGATGCTGGGAACGCTGACGGCAGGAGGAGCGGTCCGGTGACCGCGCCAGAGCGGCTGCGCATCGTCGGCGGGGCGGTGCACGATCCCGCCAACGGCGTGGACGGGGACGTGCGCGACGTCTGCATCGAGGACGGCCGGATCGTCCCGAACGTGCCGGCCGGGACGCCCACGCTCGATGCCCGTGGGATGGTCGTGATGCCCGGCGGCGTCGACATCCATGCCCACTTCGCCAGCTCCGCCTGCAACCATGCGCGCCGCCTGCTGCCGGAGGAGCACGCAAGCGATCCGGTCCGCGCCCCTGCGATTCTGGACGGCCAGGGACCCGCCCGCTCGGGTACCGGCGGCACGCTGCCGACGACGTTCGCCACCGGCTACCGCTACGCCGGCCTGGGTTACACCACGGCGTTCGACGCCGCGGTGGCGCCGCTCACGGCCCGACACACGCACGCCGAGCTGGACGACACGCCGGTGCTCGACGCAGGCTGCTTCGCCCTGATGGGCAACGACGAGTACCTCCTGCGCCAGATTGCGGCGGGCGAGCGTGGTCGGTCAGCGGACTATGTGGCGTGGCTGCTCGGCGCGGTCGGCGCCTACGCCGTCAAGGTCGTGAATCCCGGCGGCATCGAGGCCTGGAAGTCGGGCCAGCGCAACCTCACCGACATCGATCAGGCCCTCAGCGGCAGCAAGGTGACGCCGCGTGCCATCCTCGAGACGCTCGCGGACGCGGCGAACGGGCTCCGTTTGCCGCACCCGATTCACATCCACGGCAACAATCTGGGCCAGGCCGGCAACAGCGCCACGACGCTGGCGACGATGCAGGCTCTCGCCGGACGGCGCGCTCACTTCACCCATCTCCAGTTCCATTGCTACGGAGGCGGAGCGGGCACACCCTGGAGCTCGGCCGCGTCCGCGGTGATCGATCACGTCAACCGCCATCCTGAGCATTCGGTGGACGTGGGCCAGGTGATGTTCGGCCCGGCAGCGACCGTCACCGCCGACGGTCCCGTCGAGTACCTCCTCTACTCCACCAGCGGGCGGAAGTGGGTCAACATCGACGTGGAGCTGGAGACCGGTTGTGGGATCGTCCCGTACACGTATAAGGAAAAGGCCGCAGTGGCCACGCTGCAGTGGGCCATCGGGCTCGAGTTGTTTCTGCTCGCCAAGGATCCGTGGCGCGTGGTCCTCTCGACGGACCACCCGAATGGCGGATCGTTCCTCGCGTATCCCGCACTGATCCAGCTTCTCATGGACCGCTCCGCCCGGGACGAGCAGCTCAAACGGGCCAATCCCAAGCTGCTGGCGGGCGGGGCCATCGCCGACGGGTTGGCGCGAGAGTACTCGCTGAACGAGGTCGCGATCGTGACCCGCGCGGGACCGGCCCGCCTCCTCGGCCTCACGCACAAGGGTCACCTCGGCGCCGGTGCGGACGCCGACGTGACGGTCTATGCCCGGGACCCCGATATCGCGCGGATGTTCGCGAGCCCGCGCTACGTGATCAAGGGCGGCAGGCTCGTGGTGGAAGAGGGCCAGCTGCGCCGCACGCCGAAGGGACGCCGGCTTCACGTCCGCCCGGGCTTCGATGACACGGTGCTGCGCGACGTGCGCCGTCATTTCGACGCCTACTCGACCGTGGCCTTCGACAACTACGCCGTGCGCGACGTGCCCGACGATCCGGTGAGGATCGCGCCGTGAACATCCGCGGCGTGTTCATCGAAGACACGTTCGCCGAGGCGTTCACCATGCGCGCCGCTCGGCTCGTCATCACGGCCGCGAGCCCGCGGTGGGCCATGGCCGCGGCGCTCAAGCTGACCGGCTTCGCGACATCGGTAATCGGTTGCAAGTGCGAGGCCGGCATCGAGCGGGAGCTGACGCCCTCGGAGACGCCGGACGGGCGGACCGGTGTCAGCGTGCTGTTCATGACGATGAGCAAGGATGACATGCCCAAGCGGCTCATCGAGCGCGTCGGACAGACGGTGCTCACCTGTCCCACGACGGCGTGCTACGACGGCCTGCCGGACGCCCCCGATCGCGTGGGCGTGGGCTCGGCGCTTCGATTTTTCGGGGACGGGTTCCAGGCGAGCAAGGTCATCGCGGGTGAGCGATTCTGGCGCGTCCCCGTGATGGAGGGCGAGTTCCTGGTGCAGGAGAAGTTCGGGATGCTCAAGGCCGTCGGCGGGGGAAACTTTTTAATCCTGGCGCGGAGCGCCTCCGCCGCGCTCGCGGCGTCGGAGGCCGCCGTGGACGCGATGGCCGGCACGGCCGGCGTCTTCCTCCCGTTTCCCGGTGGGGTGGTCCGGAGCGGGAGCAAGGTCGGCTCGCGTCGCTCGAAGACCATGATCGCGTCGACCAACGACGCGTACTGTCCCACCCTCCGCGCGGTCACCAAGAGCGAACTGCCGGAGGGCGTGAACTCGGTGCTCGAGATCGTGATCAACGGCATCGACGCGTCGGCCATTTCCCGTGCCATGCGCGCCGGGATCGATGCCGCCTGTCGTGAAGGAGTGGTCTCGATCAGCGCCGGTAACTACGCCGGCAAGCTGGGCCCGCACCACTTCCACCTGCGGAAGATCATGGCCGAGGGCGGACCGGCATGAGCGACGACTTGGTTCTCGCCTTGCGGGCGCCGCTCAAGGCGGCCCTGGACTGCTCCGGTCTCGCGCTGCACACCTGGCCTGAGTTGGCCCCGGCGGAAGTAGCGCGGCTCCCTGTGCGCAGCGCCGGCGCGGGGACCCTGTCCCTGGGCGAGGTGTTCGACGTGCGAGGTGCCAAGGGCGGGCGGATTCGCTTCACCGGCGACCTGGCCCGGGTCGAGGGCCTGGGCACGGGCCTCGAGCGCGGAGAGATCCTCATTGAAGGCAACATCGGGCGCGAAGTCGGTGCCAGAATGCGCGGGGGCCGGATCAGCGTCACCGGCAACGCCGGCTGGGGCGCCGGACTCGAGCTGGCGGGCGGGGTCCTCGAGATCGGCGGAACCGCCGGCCCCCGCGCGGGGGGCGCGCCGCTCGGGGCCAAGCGCGGAATGACCGGTGGCGAGGTGATCGTACGCGGGTCCGTCGGCGTTGAGGCCGGAGCGTGCATGCGCCGGGGGCTGGTCGCCGTCGCCGGCGACGCGGGCGAGGGTGCCGGCCGAGCGATGCTCGCCGGTACCGTAGTCGTATTCGGCACGACCGGACCCACACCGGGCCAATGGTCGAAGCGGGGGACGATCCTGGCGCTCGGGCCGATCACGCCGCCGGCAACGTATCGCTTTGCCTGCAGCTACCAGCCCCAATACGCGGCGCTGGTGCTGCGCCATCTCGGGAATCGCCGTGGCCTGCCGGTCACCCACGAACACCTCACGGGCTCTTATCGACGCTACAGCGGCGATCTCGCCGAGCTGGGCGCCGGAGAAATTCTCGCATGGACACGGGACTGACGCCGCCGAATCTGAACGCAGCCGCCGCCGAGATCGCGGACGGCCTGGAGGAACAGGCCGCCGCGCTGCGGGTGGGTGTCCGCACGCTGGCGAACGGCGCGCGAATCATCGACGCCGGAATCGAGGCGGACGGCGGCCTCGACGCCGGGCTGGCGCTGGGGGAGATCTGCATGGGTGGGCTGGGAACGGTCACCTACTGTCCGGTCGAGCTCGGCGGCGAGTCGTGGCCCGGCGTCACCGTCTGGACCGATCACCCGGCGGTCGCGTGCATGGCTTCACAGTACGCCGGCTGGGCGATCTCGGTCGGTAAGTATTTCGCGATGGGGTCGGGCCCGCTTCGGGCGCATGCGCGGGTGGAGAAGGAGCTGTTCGAGAAGCTCGGGTACGCGGAAACGGCGGCGCACGGCGTGCTCGTACTCGAGGGGCGGACGCCGCCCACCGAGGAGGTGGCTACCTGGGTGGCCGGCAAGGCGGGTCTCACTCCGACGCAGCTCACCTTCGTGGTTGCGCCGACGGCCAGCATTGCGGGAGGCGTGCAGATCTCCGCCCGCATTCTCGAAACCGGTCTGCACAAGATGGAGACGTTGGGCTTCGACGTGCGGAAGGTCGTGAGCGGCATCGGGACCGCACCGGTCGCGCCGGTCGCGAAGAACGACCTCCGGGCGATCGGCCGCACCAACGACTGCATCTTGTACGGGGGCCGGGCGCGCTTTACCATTCGCGCCTCCGACGACGAGCTTGCCGCCCTGGTAGAGAAGGTGCCGGCATCGGCGTCGCGGGACTACGGCACGCCCTTCTACGAGATCTTCCAACGCTACGAAGGCGATTTCTACAAGATCGATCCCCTGTTGTTCAGCCCGGCCGAAGTCTGGCTCACCAGCACGATGAGCGGGAAAACGTTCCGCGCGGGACGGGTGAATCCCGAAGTGCTTGCGCAATCGTGCTTCGCCTAGCCCCCCTACCGGAGACCTCCATGCACCGCACCAGGTTCGCGTTTGCCGCCCTGATCGTCGTGGCCGCCTGCTCCAAGCCGGAGGAGAAGCCGGCCCAGACGGCAGACACCACCGCCACGCCTGCGGCCGCGCCGGCTCCGCCCGAGCATCAGGCGATCGTCACGGTGATCTACAAGTGGCCCAAGAGCCCCGCGGCGTTCGAGAAGTACTACCCGACGCATCTGAAGATCGTGGGCGACGGGCAGGCAGAGATCGGGTTTACGAAGGCGGAGCTCACCAAGTTCACCACGGCCATCGACGGCAAGAAGCCGGCGTTCTACCGCCAGGCCGAGCTCTACTTCCCGAGCCTCGACGCCGCGAAGAAGGGCATGGCCACCGGCGCATTCAAGAAGGTCGGCGATGATCTGGGCAAGTTCGCGACCGGCGGCCTGATCGGGATGGTGGCGGTCGAGACCGGCGACAAGAGCGACACGCCCTGCCCCGCGCTTGTGACGGTGATCTACAACCAGCCGAAGGATGCGGCGGCGTTCGAAGGCTATTACCCGAACCACCTCAAGCTCGTGGGCGACGGCCAGGCGGACATCGGCTTTGTCCGGGCAGACCTCACGAAGTTCGAGTCCAACCTCGACGGCAGCCCGGCGACCGAGTACCGCCAGGCGGAGCTTTGCTTCCCTTCGATAGACGCGCTCAAGAAGGGCATTGCGACACCGGCGTTCAAGAAGGTGGGCGACGACTTCCCGAACTTCGCTACCGGCGGACTCACCGGCCTGATCGGCGAGCAGAAGTGACGCCGAGAGAAGGCTCATAGGCATGCGCATTGCCATCCTGGCCTCCCGTTCGGGCTGGCACACGGATGAGTTGGTGAGAGCCTTCCGCGAGCGCGGCCACACGGCGGCGCTCGCGCGCTACGAGGAGCTGGTGGCGACCGTGCGAGGCGGCACGACCCTGCGGAGCGGCGGCGCGGCGCTCGATGAATCGGACCTGGTGCTCGCCCGCATCATCCCCAACGGCTCCCTGGAGCAGATCATCTTTCGCGTGGACGCACTCCACGCGCTGGAGGAGCGCGGCATTCGGGTCGTGAATCCGGCGCGGGTGATCGAGCGGACAGTCGACAAGCTATGGACGTCCGCGACGCTCGAGCGCCAGGGGCTGCCCACCCCCGCAACGGTGGTGTGCGAGTCGATCGAGGCTGCCTACGAGGCATGGAAGGCACTCGGTGAGGACGTCATCGTAAAGCCACTCTTTGGCTCGATGGGGCTCGGCATGGTGCGCGTGAGCGAGGAGGAGACGGCCTTCCGCGTGTTCCGCGCGATAGAGACGATCCGTGGCGTCTTCTATCTCCAGCGGGTCGTCGAGCACGAAGGACGGGACGTTCGCGTCTTCGTGCTTGGTGGGCGGGTCCTCGGTGCGATGGAGCGCAGAGCGGCGGGCTGGCGGACGAACCTCGCGCGGGGCGGGCGGGCGGCGCCCCTGGCCCTGCCACCCAGCTGGGCCGACCTGGCGGTGCGGGCGGCGGCGGCAGTGAACGCGACGTACGCCGGCGTCGACCTACTGCCCGGCCGCGACGGGAACGTCTACGTCCTCGAGATCAACGGCATTCCCGGGTGGCAAGGTCTTCAGCAGGCCACGGGCATCGACGTGGCCGGTGCGCTGGCCGACCACATGGCGCGCCGGCCGGCCGAGAGCGTGGTGTGACGCCGGCGGAGGTCGGCGCGGCCGCCCAGCTTGCCTGCCTGCTCGAGGCGAGCGCCCCCAAGCCGGGCAACGTCTCCCCCGGACGACACTTCCACGACACGCGATACGAGGACTTCCTCGCCAGCGCCGTGGCGATCGGCCCGGCCATGGCGGCGGCCGGCGACCGGCCCCTGGGCGTCACCATCCGTGATGCCGTCGCGGCCACGCGGCGCCTCACCCCCCGCAACACGAACCTCGGCATCGTGCTGCTCCTCGGCCCGCTCTGCCGCGCCGCCCGGCAGCCGGAACCCGCACCGCTGCGCCAGCAGGTGCACCGGGTGCTGGCGGAGACGAGCGTAGGCGACGCCGCCGCGGTCTACGAGGCCATCCGGCTCGCCGCCCCGAGTGGGCTCGGCGCCGCGGGAGCCCAGGATGTAGCGGCAGCTCCGACAGTCTCCCTCCGGGACGCGATGGCGCTCGCGGCCGAGCGGGACACCGTGGCCCGCGAGTATGTCACCGGGTTCGCAGTCACCTTTGAGCTGGGCGCGCCGGCCCTGCGGGCGGGGCTGGCCGAGGGGCTCGCCTGGACGGATGCGGTGGTGGACGCCTACCTTGGCATCCTCGCCGCTGTTCCCGACAGCCACGTCGCACGCAAGCTCGGCGCACCCGTGGCGGAGATGATCTCGCGGCGCGCACGGGAAGTTCGGGCCCTCGGCGGAGTACGGAGCGTTGGCGGGCGTTCGGCAATGGCGGCATTCGACGCCGAGCTGAGGGACGATCGGAACACGCGGAACCCCGGCACTACGGCCGACCTGACCGCGGCCGCGATCTGCGTGGTTATTTTGGAGGATGGCTGGCACTCATCGGGAGAGCATGCCCGTGCAGAGTAAGTTTCGCGTCGAGGTGACCAAGGACTACCTGGTCTTCGCGTCCGCGCATTTCATCACGTTCCGCGGGCACCAGTGCGAGTCGCTCCACGGCCACAACTATCGGGTTGGTGTGGCGGTCGAAGGATCGGTGGACGGCGAGTGTCTGTTCGTGCTCGACTTCAGCGTGCTCAAGCGGATCGTGCGCAAGCTGGTGGACGAGATCGACCACAAGGTGCTGCTGCCGGCCCAGAACTCCAAGCTGAGCTTCCGCGAGACCGACGGCGCATTGGCGGTGGAGTACTTCGGAAAGCTGACCTACGTGTTCCCGCGCAGCGACTGTGCGCTGCTGCCGATCCCGAACACGACGGCGGAGATGCTGGCGCAGTACCTGGGCGCCGCGGCCCACCGGGAGTTGGTCAAGGAAGGCTATACCCACCTTACGCTCCTCGAGCTCGAGGTCGAGGAGAACTACGGTCAGTCGGCGACCTACCGCGAGTCGCTCGTCTCCGACTGAGCGGCGGCCCCCGCGTGGCGGAGCGCCGCGAAATCCTCCGCGTTGATCCGGCCCGCGTGGATCGCGCTGGCCACCAGCGCTCCGTCACAGCCTGCGTTTTCCATCCGCTCGAGATCCTTGCGCGTGAGCACGCCGCCCCCCGCGAACAGCCGCGTGCCCGGGTGCCGACGCCGCAGGTTCTCCAGCAGGCCGAGATCCACACCCACCCCGGTCCCGATCCGTCCCAGATCCAGCACGAGGATGGAGGCTACTCCGGCATCCGCCGCTTGCGCGGTGAGGGTGAGCGCGTCGGGAACGGCGCCGGCCGCGTCCGCCATCAGCGGATGCAGAATGGGCGTGCCCAATTGAAGGTCGAGACTGAATACGACGCGGTTCGCTCCAACGGCGTCCACGATGTCGGCCAGCGCCGTGAACGACCGGAGCGTCTCCATCCCAACGACCGCGTCGGAGGCGCCGGCCGAGAGTACCTCGAGCGCGCCGTCGCGCCCGCTGGCGCCCCCGTCCACCAGCAGCTCACCCAGGAAGCCCGAGCGGAACTCGGCCAGGTCGCGGATTTGACTGCGCTGCACCGGGCCGCCGGCGATGGCATCGAGATCGGCGACGTAGCACGCCCGCGCGCCGAGGATGTCGCGATAGGCCCGGATGAGCGCCACGGGGTCGCCGGGCGCGTCCGGCGCGAGGATGGACCGGACGGGGGCGTAGTCGGCGCGCACGCGACCTTGCGCGTGCACGGCGATCCCCTGCGTCAGGTCCAGCACCGGGACGATTTCCATCACATCCCCCTGGCGGCTCCGTAGCGATGTCCAGCATCATCGGCTGGGATATCGGCGGCGTCAACATCAAGGCGGCGCGCCTCGGGAGCGGCGACGTGCGCGTGACCCTCGAGCCCTTCGAACTTCAGCGGGCGCCCCACCGGCTCGCCCCCACGCTCGCGGCCATCGCCGCGGGTCTCGGCGCCACCGGCGCCGAACGCCACGCGGTCACGATGACGGCCGAGTTGTCGCAGTTCTTCCGGACAAAGCGCGAGGGCGTGGACTTCATCGTCCGCACCCTCGCGGCCGTCTTCCCCGCCGATCGGCTGAGCGTCTTCGGGACCGACGGGCGCTTTCGCAGCGTGAGCGACGCCCGGCAGGAACCCCTGTCCGTCGCCGCCGCCAATTGGATGGCGACAGGCGCCCTCGTTGCTCAGACGGTGCCGAACTGTCTGTTGGTGGACATCGGCTCGACTACGACGGACGTGATCCCGCTGGTCGAGGGGAGGGTCGTTGCGTCGGGCCGCACCGATCCCGAGCGCTTGGTCACCGGCGAGTTGACGTACACCGGGGCGCTCCGAACGCCTACCGAGGCGGTCGCCCGACACGTTCCCTTCCGCGGGTCCTCCGCCGGCGTCTCGGCCGAAGGATTCGCGATCATGGGCGACGTCTACGTGTGGCTCGGGGCCCTCGCGGCTGAAGACTACACGGTTCCGGCGCCGGACGGACGTCCCGCTGACCGCAACTTTGCCGGCGAACGCCTGGCGCGCGTAGTCTGTGCCGATCGCGAGATGCTCACGGACGCCGAGGTCGACGCGATCGCGCGGGCGCTGGCCGACGCGCAAGCAGCCGCCGTCGCGGACGCCATTGGTCGGGTCGTTGCGCGGTACCCCTCGATCACCACGGCGGTCGTCACCGGCCTGGGCGACTTCATAGCCGCGCGCGCGGCGGCGCAGGCCGGCCTCGCCGTGACCCGGCTCGGCGAGCGC
>CAZFKN010000031.1:0-29790 GCA_964519805.1 uncultured Gemmatimonadaceae bacterium | reverse complement strand
CGCTCCAGACGGGCATCAAGGCGATCGACTCGATGATCCCGATCGGGCGCGGGCAGCGCGAGCTGATCATCGGCGACCGCGGCACCGGCAAGACGGCCATCGCGATCGACACGATCATCAATCAGAAGGGCCAGGGCGTCGTCTGCGTATACGTCGCCATCGGGCAGAAGCGGTCCACGGTCGCCACGGTGGTGGAGCGGCTCAAGGAAGCCGGCGCGATGGACTACTCGATCGTCGTCGTCTCGTCCGCGTCCGAGCCGGCGCCGCTCCAGTACATCGCGCCCTACGCCGGCTGTGCCATCGCCGAGTACTTCATGTACGAGGAGGGCAAGGCCACGCTCTGCGTCTACGACGATCTGTCGAAGCAGGCCGCCGCCTACCGCCAGCTCTCGCTCATTCTGCGTCGCCCGCCGGGCCGAGAGGCCTATCCGGGCGACGTGTTCTATCTGCACAGCCGGCTGCTCGAGCGGGCCGCGAAGATCTCCGATGATCTGGACGCGGTGAAGTTCGACCCCCGCATCCACAAGCCGGGCGGCTCGCTCACGGCGCTGCCGATCATCGAGACCCAGGCGGGCGACGTGTCGGCGTACATCCCGACCAACGTCATCTCGATCACCGACGGGCAGATCTTCCTCACGACCGACCTGTTCTTCTCCAATGTCCGTCCGGCCGTGGACGCAGGCATCAGCGTGAGCCGCGTGGGCGGCAACGCGCAGATCAAGGCCATGAAGCAGGTCGCCGGGCCGCTCCGCCTGTCGCTGGCGCAGTTCCGCGAGCTGGAAGCGTTCGCACAGTTCGGCTCCGATCTCGATGCCGCCACGCAGAAGCAGCTCGCGCGCGGCGCGCGACTGGTCGAGGTGCTCAAACAGCCGCAGTATCAGCCGGTCCCGGTCGAGAAGCAGGTGGCGATCATCTATGCCGTCACCAACGGCTACCTCGACGACGTGCAGGTGCCGCACATCCGCCAGTGGGAGCGGGAGTTCCTGAGCTACCTCGAGGCCAAGTCGCCCAAGGTGCTCGAGGCGATCCGCACCAAGAAGACCCTGGACGACGACACGACCCGGGGCCTCAAGGCGGCGATCACGACGTTCAAGTCCCTCTTCGCGCCGGCCGACTGATGGCGAAGGGCGGCAAGCTTCGGGGGCGCATCCGCTCCGTCCGGAACACCCGCAAGATCACCCGGACGATGGAGCTGGTGTCCACGTCCAAGCTGAAGCGGGCGCAGGATCGCGTGCTCGCCGCACGCCCGTACGCGGAAGCGCTGCGCGAAACCATCGCGGACCTGGTCACACCCGAGCTGGCCGAGGACTTTCCGCTCCTGCGCACGCAGCACCCCATCGCGCAGGGCGGCCCTCGGCGCGCGGCGGTGGTGTTGCTCACCTCCAACCGCGGACTCTGCGGGGCCTTCAACGCCAATCTGATCAAGGAAGCGCGGCGCCGGATCGAGGCGCTGGAGGCCGAGGGCTACACGGTGGATCTGTACGCCGTCGGGAAGAAGGGCGCCGGCTTCTTCAAGTACCTGGGTCGGAAGCTCGCCGCCGACCGGCAGGACATCGGTGACAAGCCGACGGTGGCCCACGCCACGGAAATCGCGGCACCGCTCATCGCGGCCTATGAGGCGGGCGCGCTGGCGAGCGTGGACCTGGTGCAGGCCCGGTTCCTGAGTGCGCTCTCCACGCCACCGGCCACGATCCGGATTCTGCCGGTGCAGGCGGGCGAGAAGGCCGGCGCGCCGGGCGCCGCACCGGGACCCGTCGCCGACTACATCCTGGCCCCGAGTGCCGGAGCGATCCTGGAGCAGCTGTTGCCGCTCTACGTCCGCAACGCCGTCTACCGCGGCATGGTGGAAACCGCGGCGGCCGAGCACGGCGCGCGCCGCACGGCAATGAAGAACGCAACCGACAACGCGGGCGAGCTGATCGATCTCCTCACCCGCACGTACAACCGCCAGCGGCAGGCCCAGATCACGCAGGAGATCGCGGAGATCGTGGGCGGCGCGGCGGCGTTGCAGGGCTAGTCCAACCCCCGACCCGACACTCGGACCCCACATGGCGACCGCAGCCGCGACCAAGTCCCGCCCCGCATCGGGCGACCAGACGGCCCGCAACACCGGCCGCATCGTGCAGATCATCGGCCCGGTGCTCGACGTGGAGTTCGAGCCCGAGCACCTCCCCGAGATCTACCACGCCCTGCTCGCGGAGGACACCGAGCGGGGCATCCGCGTCGTGGCCGAGGTGCAGCAGCACATCGGCCAGAACCAGGTGCGCGCCGTGGCGATGAGCAGCACCGACGGCATGGTCCGCGGCATGGCCGTGGTCGATACCGGGGGCCCGATCACCGCGCCCGTGGGCGGCGCCGCGCTGGGCCGGATTCTCAACGTCCTCGGCGAGCCGGTGGACGGCGGCCCGCCGCTGCCGGCCGACGTGGAGCGGTGGCCCATTCATCGGGAGACGCCGAAGTTCACCGACCTCGAGCCCAAGACCGAAATCTTCGAGACCGGCATCAAGGTCATCGACCTGATCGCCCCGTTCGTGAAGGGCGGCAAGATCGGTCTCTTCGGCGGCGCGGGCGTGGGCAAGACGGTCATCATCCAGGAGCTGATCCACAACGTGCAGCAGGGGCACGGCGGCAAGTCGGTCTTCTGCGGGGTGGGGGAGCGCACGCGCGAGGGCAACGACCTCTACCTCGAGTTCAAGGAAGCCAACGTGCTCAGCTCGGTGGCGCTCATCTACGGTCAGATGAACGAGCCGCCCGGCGCCCGTCTCCGGGTCGGCCTCACCGGGCTCACGATCGCCGAATACTTCCGCGACGTCGAGAACCAGGACGTGCTCCTGTTCATCGACAACATCTTCCGCTTCACGCAGGCGGGCTCCGAGGTCTCCGCCCTGCTCGGGCGCATGCCGAGCGCGGTGGGCTATCAGCCGACGCTGGCGACGGAGATGGGCGATCTCCAGGAGCGGATTACCTCCACCAACAAGGGCTCCATCACGTCGGTGCAGGCGATCTACGTGCCGGCCGACGACCTCACCGATCCGGCGCCGGCCACGGCCTTCGCCCACCTGGACGCCACCGTGGTGCTCTCGCGCTCCATCGCCGAGCTGGGCATCTACCCCGCGGTGGACCCGCTCGACAGCTCGAGCCGCATCCTGGCGCCGCAGTTCGTGGGCGAGCGGCACTACAACGTGGCCATCGGCGTGCAGCGCACCCTCCAGCGCTACAAGGCGCTGCAGGACATCATCGCGATCCTGGGCATGGACGAGCTGTCCGAAGACGACAAGCTCATCGTGGCCCGGGCGCGCCGGATCCAGCGGTTTCTCTCGCAGCCGTTCCACGTCGCGGAGCAGTTCACGGGCTTCCCCGGCAAGTACGTGAAGCTCGAGGACACCGTCGCGAGCTTCGAGCGGGTGCTCTCCGGGGAGCTGGACCAGCTGCCGGAGCAGGCGTTCTACATGGTGGGCGGCATCGAGGAAGCGGTGGAGAAGGCCAAGAAGCTCGCGAGCTCGTGATGCGCGTCACGGTCATCTCGCCTGACGCGGCTATGTTCGACGGCGACGCGGACGCGGTCACGGCGCCCGCGTACGACGGCGAGGTCGGCATTCTCCCCGGCCACGCGCCGTTCATGACGCTGCTCGGCCGGGGCCGCCTCCGCGTGCGGCGGGCGGACACGGTCAGCGAGTTCAAGGTGGAGGGCGGATTCCTCCAGGTGGTGAACGATCGGGTGCGGGTGGTCGCGGAACGCGTGCAAGGGAGCGACGCATGAGGCAAGCCGGCATCGGAGTGGCGGTAGCGCTGATGATCGCGGCGATGGCGACCGGAGCGGCGGCGCAGGAGACCGGCACGCCGGTCTTCAAGGCCCCGTACCGCGCATTCCACTCGTATGAGTTCGGCGGCACGATCTCGTTTCCGAGTGGAGCCCCGGATTTCGCGCTCGAAGGGTTCTACAGCTACGGTCACGGCTCTTACGACCTCGGCATCCGGGGCGGCTTCGAGAACATCCCGAACGGCGATACGCGAGCCCTCCTCGGTGCGGACTTCCGCACCCGGGTGCTCAACGCGAGCGACAAGTTTCCGCTGGATGGGGCACTCACGCTGGGCATCGGCCTCAACGCGGGGTCGGGGCCGGCTCAGGTCTACCTGCCGGTGGGCGTCTCCCTGGGCCGCCGGTTTCTGCTAGAGGGGTCGCGCACGAGCTTCGTCCCCTACGTGCAGCCGGTGCTGGTGCCACGGTTCTCGAGCGGGGACAGCAACCTGGACGCCGCGCTCGGTTTCGGCGTCGACATCCGGTTCAGCAACACGGTGGATTTCCGCGTCAGTGCCGGAGTGGGGGACATCGAAGGCGTGTCGCTGGGGGTCGCCTTCGTCCGCTGATCCGTCGCCTGCTGGAACAGTCGGCGCCCGGCTTCCCGATGGAGCCGGGCGCCGTCTTGTGTTGACTTCCCGCGCGGCGGGCGGCTAAGCTTGTCGCCGACTCCAGAGAGGAACCGATGAGACCTATCAACTTCGCGATCGCCGCGGGGCTCGGCGTGAGCCTGTGCGCGGTCCACCGCGTGTCGGCGCAGGCTTTTGGGCTCCCGGTCAACAACAGCGGCGTTCCCACCGGGCTCGGCCTGTATGCCGACGTGGCCTTTCCCAACGCTGCGGCGGGCGACGGCACCACCTTCGCCGCCAGCGGCCGGCTCGGCATCGGCAAGATCGGCATCACCGCGACCATCGCGTCCTTCAATCCGAGCGGGCCGAACAACACGCTCAACTCCATCGGCGGCAGCTTCAACTACAAGCTGCTGGGCGGTCCACTGATTCCGTTCTCTGCCACGTTTCAGAGCGGCCTCGCCTACGCCAGCTCCAACGGCGCCAGCTTCTGGCACCTGCCGATCGGCGTGGGCTTCGCGCTCACGATCCCCAACCCTGCGCTCGCGATCAAGCCCTGGATCGCGCCCCGGATCGACCTCACGCATTCGCCGTCTCCCATCGGCTGGGACTCCAACTTCGGCTTCAGCACCGGCGTCGAGCTGAACCTCCTCAGCGGGCTCGGCTTCCAGGCCTCCTACGACCGCCTATTCGTATCCGGCAGCGACCCGGGCATCTTCGCGGTCGGCGCGCACTACGGGCTCAGGATCCCAGGGCTTTGAGCGCACCGCGTCGGCGCGCGATGCTCGCTCTCGCCCTGGTCGCCATACTCGAGGGTTGCAGCCTCAACTTCGACGCGACCAACCTCGGCGTGCCGGTGACCATGGCGTCTCCGGTCAACCAGCCGGCTGAGGGCGATCGTTTCCGGGTCAGCTCGCACGCCATCTGGGCGTTCTGGGGCGTGCTGCGGGTCAAGGCGCCTTCGCTGGAGAAGTCGCTGGCGACGCAGCTCGTCGGCGGCAAGGGCGTGGCCGAACTCAAGATCGAGACGCACGTCAGCTTCGGCGACTTCCTCGTTACCCTGCTCACGGCCGGCGTGATCGCGCCGCGGTCAGTCGTCTTCGAGGGCGTGGTCACGCAGACGGCGCCGACCCAAGCCGCACCGGCTCAGCCGGCACCGCCGAAGTAATCGGCCGCGCCCGGATAGCGCCTCCCTCGCGGTCTTGTCGCCGCGGGGGAGGCTGTTTAGTGTTGGAGGTCCGCAGCTATGTGCCACCTTGTGGAAGGAGGTGATCCATTGTCGAGTCGCGATGACAGTAGGTGTTGCGCCGAGTTCACAAGGGATCAACACCTAACGGCGACGGAGGGGGCCTAACCGGCCCCCTTTTTCATGGGCCGCACCATCCCGCCGGTGCTCATCGAGGACGCGTATCGTCACGTCCACGAGGCCGCGATCCGGACCCCGCTCGTCCGCTTGAACTGCGACGGGCCGGCGGAGATCTATCTCAAGCTGGAGAGCCTCCAGCCCATCGGGTCGTTCAAGATCCGGGGCGCGTACAACGCCGTGCGGCTCCTCCCTCCCGAGCAGCGGCGCCACGGCGTCTGGACGGTGAGCGCCGGCAACGCGGCGCAGGGCGTCGCGCTCGCCGCGCGGACGGTCGGGACGACCTGCAGAGTCCTCGTCATGGATACCGCGCCCGCGACCAAGCTGGAGGCTGTCCGCCGTCTCGGCGCCGACATCGTGACCGCTTCCTTCGACGAATGCTGGAAGGCGCTGGCAGACCGGACCTACCCGGGCATGGACGGCGCATTCGTGCACCCGTTCGAGGACGACGAGTTCATCGCGGGCAACGCGTCAGTCGGACTCGAGATTCTGGAAGACCTGCCTGACGTAAGCGCGGTTGTTGCCGCGTTCGGTGGAGGCGGGCTTTCCTGCGGGATCGCGTCCGCCATGCAGCTCCGGCGGCCGGCGGTCAAGGTGTTCGCGGCGGAGCCGGAGACGGCGGCGCCGCTGGCACGCTCGTTCGCCGCGGGACGGGCGGAGACCTTCCCGGCGTGGACCGCGAGCTGGGTGGACGGGTGCGGGGGCAAGTCGGTGTTCCCCCGGATGTGGGCCCTCGCGGAGCATCTCCTGGCAGGGTCGATCGTGTGCTCGTTGGACGACGTCCAGCGCGCGATGCGCACGGCGGCGGAGCGCAATCACGTCGTGAGCGAAGGGGCGGGCGCGTGTGCCGTCGCGGGCGCACTGAGCGGCAAGTGCGGAACCGGGAAGATCGCCTGCGTCGTGAGCGGCGGAAACATCGATCTGGCCAAGTTCGCCGCGTTGGTGGCCCCCGTCTGACGCGTCCCGGCGCGGAAGCGACGTCCGTTTTACGGATTACCGTTTACCGTTCACCGATGTCCGACTACTGGCGGCTCTCCAGGTCCCCCCGCTACAGCCTGCTGTTCGCGCTGCCGCTGCTGCTCATCTACGAGACCCTGGCCTTCGCGTTGTCGCACGACGCGCTGACCGGCGTCCGGAACGGGGCCGACGTGGTGCTCAAGAGCGCGTTCGTCTGGCTGGGCGGGCGCAGCGGGTTGATCGTCTTCGGGGTGTTGCTCATCGGGACTGGGCTGGCGCTGATCCGGCGCGATCGCGCCGCCGGCCGCCCCCGCCTCGCGATCTTTCTCGCCATGACGGCCGAGTCGGTGCTTTACGCGGCGCTCTTCGGCGCCGTCGCCGGCGGCCTCACCGGGCTCGTGCTCCAGGGACTCGTGCGACTGACAATCGGCGCCGAGCCCCGCCTCGACCTGCCGACCCAGCTGATGATTTCCCTAGGAGCTGGGATCTACGAGGAGCTGCTTTTCCGGGTCCTGATCGTGGGCCTGCTGGCGTGGCTGGCGCGACGGGTGTTCAGGTGGAAGGAGGTTGGGGCGGGAGTGTTCGCGACGATCGTGGGCGCGCTCATCTTCTCGGCCTTCCATTACGTCGGTCCCTACGGCGACCGCCTGGCGCTGCCGTCGTTCACGTTCCGGGTGATCGCGGGCGTGCTGTTCAGCGGGCTCTACCTCACGCGTGGATTCGGGATCACCGCGTGGACGCACGCGTTGTATGACGTGCTGGTAACGATATGACAGCGAGAAGTGAGCAGTAGTGAGACGTGTCGTTTTCCTTCTCACCTCTCACTTCTCACTTCTTACTTGTCTTCGCGGCGTAAATTGAATCCAATATCTGCTTCCACACGTCCGGCGGCTGCGCGCCCACCAGCAACCCCCCCTCGATATAGAACGTCGGTGTGCTCTGCGCCCCCGAGCGCCGGGCGCCGTCGACGTCGGCCTCGATCTCGGGTCTGGCGATGCCGGTCGTGAGGCACGCCTCCATTGCCTGGTGGGGCACCGACGCGGAGTCGGCCAGCGAGAGCAGGAAAGGCCCCGGCTCCTTGAGCGGAGCCCACGTGTCCTGATACTTGAAGAGCAGGTCGTGCACCCGCCAGAACTTGCCGAGGCGGGCTCCGCAGAGCGCCAGCTCCGCCGCGGCGGCCGCATTCGGGTGAATCGACGTGAGCGGGAAGTTGATGAAGACCCAGCGCACCTTGCCGGTCTTGATGAACGTCTGGTCGAGCAGGGGGAAGACGTCCGTCGCGTGCCGGCGGCAGTACGGGCACTGGAAGTCCGACATCTCGTAGACCGTGACCGGTGCCGTCGCCGAGCCCAGCGAGCGCTCGCCCAGAGTGTTCTTCGTGGCCGCGTCCTGGCTGCTGCTCTGCGCCGTGGCCTGCGCGAGCGCGACCCGGGCCGGCGCACCACCGAGCAGGACGGCCAGGGCGAGACCCCGGAGCGGTCGAGTCGTGATCGTCATCGGGGACCTCAATACTTGGGGCGCCGAGCGCCGGCGGCCGGCGTCAGCTGAATCGTGTCGCCGTTCACCGGCACGTTCCAGTACCACTCGGCATTCGGATCGGTCGCGTCCCACGAGCGAGCATAGATCCACCAGGGGCCACCCTCCAGTCGGAGATGGGCCCAGCCGTCCACGCCGGTCGTGTCGGCGACGGGCGAGCGCCGGCGCGCATTCGTGAGCCCGCGCACGATGCTGTCGTACCCCTGGTAGGTGCTATCTTCCCACATCCTGATCCGGGTGCGGAGGCTGTCGCTGCGGGCGACGAACTTGGTCCGCGCATCCGCGAGCGCGATTCGCGCGACGGTTTCGCGCTTCTCGGCGGTGGTGAGCGCGGCACTTTGCTGGCCGAATCGTGCGTACAGGTCGCGGTATTCGGGCGCGTTGCGCGGGAGGGAGTCGAGGTGGTGCTTGAGCGCGGCCAGGTCGCCGCGGAGCTTGTCGGCCGCGAAGCTGGTGCTCGCGTACTCGGCGAACGGACCGCGGAACTGCTGGAAGAGGCTGTCGAGCTGCGTGGTCGAGGGGCGCGGCGAGCGCGCCCGGGCCTCGAGCGCGTGGAGCACGCTGTCACGATCGTAGGGGAGTGCCACGAGGCCGATACCCGCGACCGGCGCGGCGACCGAGTCGGGCCCGGGAATCGAGACCCGGACGGCAACGTCCCGCGGCCGCTGCTCGCAGGCGGCGACGGCCAGGATGAGGAGCAGCCAGGAACGTGACACCGCTCAAAGCTATCGCCGCCGGGATGGCGCTTCAACTCGCCGCCGCGACCGCGCTGGTCGCGCAGCAGGATGCCGTCACCCGGCTGTTTCCAGCGCGTCCCGCCGGCTTCGTCACGGATGTGGCCGGCGTCTTGGACGCGTCCACCCGATCGACCATCGAGTCGCTGCTGACGCGGCTTCGCGAGGCCACTGGCGCCGAGGTCGCCGTCGTCACCCTCCCCACGATCGACGACCGGGACGAGGCCGAAGTCGCGCTCACGATCGGGCGCGCATGGGGCGTCGGATCCCGAGCCGCCATCGGTGACGCCCGACGCAATGCGGGCCTGGTGCTCCTCCTGGTGCCGCGCCAGAACCGCGCGCCCAACACCGGCCACCTGCGGATCGAGGTCGGACAGGGGCTCGAGGGCATCGTCACCGACGCCACGGCCGGTCGCATCCGGCGCGAGATCATGGGGCCGCTCTTGTCCGACGAGCACTACGACGCCGCGATGCTCGCCGGCGTGCGCGCACTCACAAGCGTCATCGCCGAAGGATTCGGCGTGAGCGACTCGACGCTGACTGCCTACCGGGTGCCCCACGCCGTCGACGAGGTGACGCTGCCCAACTGGCTGCCGCTGGTTCTCTTTCTCGTGTTCTTCATCGTCACGGGGCTGATTCAGCGTGCCGTCCGAGGAGGAAGGGGCCGCATATATTGGGGCGGCGGTCCGTGGATCGGCGGTGGATGGGGTGGTGGCGGCGGGTGGGGCGGAGGCGGTGGAGGAGGCTTCGGCGGGTTCGGCGGCGGCGGCGGCTTCAGCGGGGGTGGCTCGGGGGGACGGTTCTGATGCTCGACGCGGTCCGGCGCATGGTGGATCCGTTTCTCGCCGACGTGGACGCCGTGCTCGGCGCCACGTACACGGCGATCCTCTTCGGCTCCGCCGCCCGCGGCGACTACGTCCAGGGACACTCGGACGTGAACCTCATGCTGATCGTCGAGCGTGCCGATCCCGCCTCGCTCGCCCGGCTCGCGCCCGCGTTCTTGCGCTGGCGCCGGACGATGCCGGTCCTGCCGCTCGTGCTGAGCCGAGACGAGTGGCTGCACGGCTCCGACGTCTTCTCGATCGAGATCTGCGATCTGCGCGCCGCGCACGAGGTTCTCCGCGGTCCGGACCTCGTCTCGCAGGTCCGGGCGGAGCCCGCGGACCTGCGGCGCGCTCTGGAGAAGGAGTTCCGCGGCAAGCTGCTGCGTCTCCGCCAGCGATACCTTACCCACGGCGAGAAGAAGCTGGGTCAGTGGGCGGGCACGACGATCCCGGCCATCGTCGTGTTCCTTCGGTGCCTGTTGATCCTCGTCAACCGCCCGGCGCCGGCCGATCCGCGCGCCGTGATCGAAAGCGCCGGCGCACTGGTGGGGTTCGACCCCGCCCCGGTGCTGCGTGTGCTCGCCTGCCGGGTGTCACGCGGGGCCCCGCTCGCCGGCCGGGACTTCGAGGCGTACCTCGACGCTGTGGATCGTACGGCACGGTTCACCGACCAACTCCAGCTGGGAGATCAGCACTCATGAAGCGGATCAGGCGGTCCCGCGGGACGCTCCTCGGCGTCGCACTGCTCTTCACGGCGGGGTGCGGCTACAACACCATCCAATCGCTGGACGAGCGGGTGAACCAGGCCCAGGGTCAGATCGAGACCCAGCTCCAGCGCCGGGCCGATCTCATCCCCAACCTGGTGGAGACGGTCAAGGGGATCACCAAGCAGGAGGACACCGTTTTCATCTCGATCGCGAACGCCCGCGCCCGCCTCTCGGGCGCGGTGCAGGCGAAGGACGTCGAGGGCATGGCGGCCGCGAACGATCAGTTGAGCGCCGGCCTGGCGCGGCTTCTGGCGATCTCGGAGAACTACCCGCAGCTCCGGTCGAGCGAAAACTTCAAGCAGCTACAGGATCAGCTGGAGGGGACGGAAAACCGGGTCGCTGTCGCCCGTACCGACTACAACACGGCCGTCGGGGATTTCAACGCCTACATCCGGCGGTTCCCCTACAACCTGACGGCCAAAGTCTTCGGGCTCGCCAGGCCACGGCCATACTTCAAAGCCGAAGCGGAAGCCCAGGGGGCTCCGAAGGTGAAGTTCTAGGTCGGGATCTGTGGGAGGGGAAGAGCGGTCAATCGCTGACCACGTTGTCCGGCATCACGTAGTGGAGGGGATCCACTGGGCGACCGTTGACGTGCACCTCGTAGTGAAGGTGCGGACCGGTCGCCAGGCCTGAATTGCCCACGAGGGCGATCCGTTCGCCACGCTGCACGTGCTGCCCCTGGTGAACCAGGATGCGCGACGTGTGGGCGAACCGGGTAACGATGCCGAACCCGTGGTCGATCTCGATCGTGTTGCCGTAGCCGGCTTCCCAGCCGGTCGACCGGACGACACCGGCCGCCGGCGCCTCGATGGGGGTCCCCATCGGGGCCGATACGTCGATCCCCTCATGCGGCCGCGCGATGTGCAGGATCGGATGCTCCCGCATCGCCGCGAAGGCGCTCGAGAGCCAGCCCTGGGTCGGCATGATGGACGGGGTCGCCGCCAGGCGCTCACTGTGGGCAGCGAGGCTGTCGGCTGCGGCGCTGAACGACGCGGCCAGCAGGTTGGCCCGGCGGATCAGCGCGTTGGCGTCGACCCGCACGTCGGCCGCTTTCCGGAGCAACTGCGTGCCGAGGCTGCCGGGTGAAGGCGGCGCCGCGGGGCCGCCGATACCGGCCGCCTGCACCTGCGGGCTGATCGGGTCGAGGTTGGCGAGCAGACGAACCTTGGCGTCCCGCTGGGAGATCCGGGCGATCGTGTCGGAGAGCGTCGTCAGCCGGCTGTGCAGCTCGCCCAGCTCTTGTGCCAGCCTGGAATTCTCGTCCTCCAGCCTGGTGGTCCGGGAAAGCTCGATCCGGCGCGACACGGTGGCCGAGCCGAGGAGAACGGCGGCGACAGCCACCACCACTGCCACGGCCGCGGCCAGCTTCACCACCCCCCGCGACAATTCGACCACCTTGGACGGCCCCGAACCTTGGGGGACGAGCACGATGGTCCAGCGGCGCTTAGGCATCAGCGAATACTCGACACGAACAGGGGTCCAGGGACACTCATGACTCCTGGTTATAGCTCAAAAAACGGCCTGTAGAGTCGGGGCCTGCGGGCCCGGGTGTGCCGTCGGGACCAGGCCTGGCCAGAACGGTCAAACCGGGGGGAGAATCCCGGCCCGGAGAGTAGGCTAAAGTCGTGCCTGGCGAAACCCTTGTCAACCCATGACATCGGTCGCATAACCGTTTGACACACAGTGGTTTGACAGCGAAATCCCTAAGTCTCAGGCTGGTGCTGGCTTGGGAAAGAGCACCTCAGGTTTTGCGGTAACCATGCCTGGGGTCGGGGGGGCCGCCAATGAAGCCCACTGCGCCTCCCCGACCTCCCCAACCGCGCCAAGGGCCTGCCACAGGGCTTGCGCCTTGCCCGGCATGAAGGGTCCTGCCAGGACGGCAAGGCGGTACAGACAGCGCGCCAGGCTTCCCAGGACCTCGTCCAGGTCCGCGTCCCGCCCCTGCTTGGCCAGCGTCCACGGGGCGCCGTGCTGCACGTACAAATTGGCGTTCCCTACCAGCTCGAAGACCGCCTCCGCACCGCCCCGCAAGTCCAGGACGTCCATCGCCTCGGCATACCGATCCACGGCCGCCAGGCCGGCTGCCTCCAGGGTCGTTCCCGACCCGCCGGCCGGCACCTGGCCCGACCGGTAGCGGGCGATCATGGCCAGCGACCGCGAGGCCAGGTTGCCGAGACCGTCAGCCAGGTCCGCCGTGTAGCGCTCGTCGAACCGTTCCCAGGTGAAGTTGCCGTCGGCCTCGAACCCGACCTCCCGGAGCAGGAAGTACCGGAGCGCGTCCGGCCCGTGCCGGGCGATCGCGTCGTCCAGGCTGACGGCGGTTCCGGCCGACTTGGAAACCTTGGCACCGCCCCACTGCACGTAGCCATGGGCCCACACTTCCCGGGGGAGCGCCACGCCGGCGCTCAGCAGCATGGCCGGCCAGATGATGCAGTGGAATCGGGTGATGCCCTTCCCGATCACATGCAGCTCGGCCGGCCACAGCCGCTCGTAGCCCGGGTCGGGAAAGCCCGTCGCCGAGAGGTAGTTGATCAGGGCGTCGAACCAGACGTAGACCGTCTGGTCGGGGTCGCCGGGGAAGGGGATGCCCCAGGCGAGGCGCAGACGGGAGATGGAGATGTCCTGGAGCCCGGCCTCGAGCACCTTCACCACTTCGTTGCGGCGGATGGCCGGCTCGACCGCGAACCTGCCCGAACGGATCAGATCGAGAATCTGATCGCGATAGCGACTCAGGCGGAAGAAGTAGTTGCGCTCCTTGGTCCGCACCAGCTCGAGGTTCGGATGCTCCTCGCAGTGTCCGTCGACGATCTGGGACTCCTGCTTGAACTCCTCGCAGCCGGTGCAGTAGAGTCCCTCGTAGACGCCGGTGAAGACGTCGTCGGGATTCCGCTCGCGGATGCGCTCGATCAGCGCGACGGTGCCGCGGTGGTGGCGTGCCTCCGTGGTGCGGATCCAGTCGTCGTGGGAGCAGAGGAGCCGGCGCCAGGTCGAGTCGAACCGCTCGGCGAGCGTGCGCACCCATTCCGCGGGCGGCACTCCGGCCTGCTCGGCGGCCAGCGCCACCTTCTGGGCGTTCTCGTCCATGCCCATGAGGAAGTGCACCGCGTCGCCCCGGAGCCGCCGATACCGGGCGATGCAGTCTGCGCCGACTTTCTCCAGGGCGTGACCAAGATGCGGCTCGCCATTGGAGTAGTCGATGGCGGTCGTGAGATAGAACTTCGCCACTCAGGACTCGGACCGAGGCGGGCCGGCCGGACCTCCGGGGCCGCCGCCGCGCCGGCGCCGCCGGCGTCGAGGAGCGCCGTCTGGGCGGCTCGCGCCGTTGGTGTGGCCGTGACCGTTGGTGTGGCCGTGACCGTTGGTGGAGGGAGTCGGGACGAGCTCCGCGGCCTCGGGCAGCGGCAGCGGCTTGGGGCGGCTCTCCGGCGTCGGCAGCACCTCTCCCAGCCGCTCCACTTCCTCGCGCAGCTGCACGAGCGGGATGATGCGCGAGCCCTCCTCGCTCTTGAGGAAAACGCGCTCCCGGAAGATGTCCACCGCGACGACCTTTTCGGCGCCGACGGCCGTGCGCAGCGTCTTGCCCTCTTTGGGGAAGCGCTTGCGTGCCGTGACGTAGAACTCGTGCTCGTACTTGAGGCAGCACAGCAGCCGGCCGCAGCCGCCGGAGATCTGCGACGGATTGAGCGAGAGATGCTGGTCCTTGGCGAGGCCGAGGTTGACCGGCGACAGCTCGGTGAGCCAGGTCGAGCAACAGTATTCCCGCCCGCAGCGGCCTACGCCCGAGAGCCGCGCCGCCTCGTCACGCACGCCGATCTGCCGCAGCTCGATCCGGGTGCGGAACACCGAGGCCAGATCGCGGACTAGCGCGCGGAAGTCCACCCGCTTCTCCGCCGTGAAATAGATGGTGAGCTTGTTCCGGTCCCATTGCCACTCGGTGTCGCTCACCTTCATGGCGAGGGCGTGCGTCCGGACCCGCTCGAGCACCTTGCGCCGCACGTCTTCCTCGGAGCGGCGGCTTTCGTTGTGCTGGCGGATGTCGTCGGGAGTGGCGCGGCGCAGGACCGGCTTGAGCGGCTCGTCTGCCGAGGGCGCGGGGGCGTCGCCTGGGCCCTCGCCGATCGCGCAGCCCGTGCTGCAGGACGTGCACTTTCGATTCGCCACGTCGCCGGTGGCTGTGATGCGCCCGAAATCCTTCCCCCGCTCGACCTCGACGATGACCGCGTCCTGCAGCCTGAGCGGCAGGGCCTCGTCGGCCCAGGTGAAGTACCCCTTGCGGGTGCCCTTGAACCGGACCTCGACCGTCTGCAGCATCACGCCTCGGTGAAGACGCCCATGGCGGCGTACTTCTCCGCCCGGCGCTTGACCAGTTTCTCCGGCCGGATCTTTCGGAGCTCGGTGACGTGGCGGATCAGCGTGGCGCGGAGCGCTTCGCCCGTGGAGTCGGGATCGACGTGCGCGCCGCCCACCGGCTCGGGGACGATCTCGTCGATCAGCTTGAGCCGCAGGAGGTCTTCCGCCGTGAGCTTGAGCGCCTCGGCCGCCCGCTCGCGCTGGCCCGCGTCCTTCCAGAGAATGGCGGCGCAACCTTCGGGCGAAATGACGGAGTAGACCGAGTTCTCCAGCATCAGCACCCGGTCGGCGACGCCGAGCGCGAGTGCGCCGCCCGAGCCGCCCTCGCCGATCACACAGCTGATGATCGGCGTCTCCAGGCCCGCCATCTCGAGGATGTTGCGGGCGAGCGCCTCGGACTGTCCGCGCTCCTCGGCGCCGAGCCCGGGGTAAGCGCCCGGCGTATCGATGAGCGTGATCACCGGCGCGCTGAACTTCGAGGCCATTTCCATGAGCCGGAGCGCTTTCCGGTAGCCCTCGGGGTGGGGCATGCCGAAGTTGCGCTTGAGGTTTTCCTTGGTGTCGCGGCCCTTCTGGTGGCCGACGACCATCACCGAAATGCCGGCCAGGCGAGCCCAGCCGCCGACGACGGCGGGGTCGTCGCGGAACAGGCGATCGCCGTGCAGCTCGATGAAGTCGGTGAAGATGGTGCTGAGGTAATCGAGCGTATAGGGTCGGCGAGGGTGTCGCGCGACCATCACGCGCTGCATCGGGCTCAGGTTCTTGTAAATCTCCGCCCGGAGGGCCTCGAGCTTGCCCTGGAGTCCCTCCAGCTCGCCGTCGACGTCGATCTCTCGCTCTTCACCCAGGCGCTTGAGCTCGTCGATCTGCTTTTCCAGCTCGAGCAGCGGTTTCTCGAACTCGAGGGTATAGGTCGGCGCCATGCCCGTTCAGCTCGCTTTCACGTAGTTGACGGCATCGCTGCCAAGAAGATCCCGGAGGGCCCGCACCAAATCCTCTCCGGGGGCGACCCGCACGCGCTTCGCCCGGAGCCGAACGGCCTCGCCGTTCCCATCTGACCACTCAATATAGACAGGAACCGGGCCGGGATGGGCGCTACAGAGGGCCGCAGCGGCCCGGAGCGCGTCCGGCTCGGGGGCGGAGGGCGCCCGCCACCGAAGGCTCAAGCCGACCGCCCCCGTGCTCTTCAGGTCGTCCAGCGGGCGGGCGGTCTCGACGACGAACGGTGCGCGGTCCTCGCCCCGGTCCCGGACGCTGTGGCCACCGGTGAGGAGCAGGGCGCGGTCGGGCAGCACCACCTGGTTGAGCTTGGCCCAAGCCTCGGGAAAGACGATCGCTTCCGCGGTCCCGTGGAAGTCCTCCAGCACTACCCGGGCGTATTCCTTCCCGGTCTTCTTCGAGATCTGACGCCGCACCGCCGTCACCACCGCGGCGACGCTGACCGCGTGCTCGCTCCATTCGCCCAGAGTCGCCGTGGTGCGGGTCCCGAACAGCTCGACCTCGCTCCGGAACGGCTCGAGCGGATGACCCGAGATGAAGAAGCCCAGCACGTCCTTCTCCCGCGCCAGCCGCTCGGCCTCGGTCCAGGCGGGGACGTCGGGCAGCGTGGGCGGGGCGGGACGGTGCAGCGCGGCCGCCTCGCCGAACAACGAGGCTTGCCCGGCCTCCCGCTCCTGCTGCTGGAGCTGCGCCTCCGCCAGGACCCGGTCGAGTCCCTCGATGAGCTGCTTTCGGTGCCCGCCGAGCGAGTCGCAAGCACCCGCGGCCACGAGCGACTCGAGCACGCGCTTGTTGCAGAGCCGCAGGTCGATGCGCTCGGCGAAGTCGGTGAGCGACGTGAACGGCCCTTCGGCGCGCGCGCCGATGATGGACTCGATCGCGCCCCATCCCACGTTGCGCACGGCACCGAGCCCGAACCGGAGGCGGCGATCGCCGACCACGGTGAACTTCCAGCCGGATTCGTTGACGTCCGGCGGCAGCACCTCGAGCCCCAGCTCCCGCGCTTCGTTGATGTACTGAACCACCTTGTCGGTGTTGCCGATTTCCGAAGAGAGCAGCGCCGCCATGAACTGGGCGGGATGGTACGTCTTGAGCCACGCGGTGTGGTAGGAGAGCACCGAGTACGCGACGGAGTGTGACTTGTTGAACCCGTACCGGCCGAAGGTGACGATCTGGCGGCCGAGCTCTTCCACGACGTGCCGGGGATGCCCCTGGGCCACCGCCCGCTCGATGAACTTGGCAACCTCCTGATTCGCGAGCTCCTGGTCCTTCTTGCCGACCGCCTTTCGAAGGACGTCGGCTTCGGCCAGCGAGAAGCCGGCGAGCACGTTGGCGATCCGCATCACCTGCTCCTGATAGGTGATGACGCCGTAGGTGGGCTCGAGGATCTCCTTGAGCAGGGGGTGCGCGTAGGTCACCCGCTCCTGCCCCAGCTTCCGCCTGACGAACACGGTGTGCATGCCCGCGTCGAGCGGCCCCGGGCGGAGGAGCGCGTTCGCCGCGACCAGGTCGTCGAAGCGGTCGCACTTCATGGCGCGGAGCGTGTCCGTGGCGAGCGGCGACTCGAACTGGAAGACCCCGGCCGTGCGGCCCTGGCGGAGGAGCGCGTAGACGGCGGGATCGTCCAGCGGCAGCGCGTCCATGTCGGGCACCGCCCCACCCTGCCGAGATATCATGGCACACGCGTCATGGATGACGGTGAGCGTCTTGAGGCCGAGCATGTCCATCTTGAGCATGCCGACCTTCTCCAGCGCGTTCATGTCGTACTGCGTGATGATCGCGTCTTCCCCGTCGGCCGACTGGCCCGCGCCCTTGGTAGGCGCGGTGCAGACGGGCACGTAGTCCGCGAGCGGTCCCGGCGCGATGACGACCCCGGCGGCGTGCACCGACATGTGGCGCGAGATGCCCTCGATCCGGGCACTCAGGTCGATCAGACGCCGGTACGTCGCGTCGGCGCGCATGAGGTCGCGGATCTCGGGAATCTTTTCCGCGGCGTCGGGGATGGAGAGGCTGTAGGCGGGACCTGACGGAATGAGCTTGGTCAGCTTGTCGGCGTCGGCCGGCGGAATTCGAAGCACGCGCGCGACGTCCTTGACGGCGGCGCGCGCCTTCATCGTCCCGAAGGTGACGATCTGGCCCACGCTGTCTCGCCCGTAGCGCTCCCGCACGTACTCGATGACCTCGCCCCGACGCTCGAAGCAGAAGTCCACGTCGATGTCCGGCATGGATACGCGCTCGGGGTTGAGAAACCGCTCGAACAGCAGGTCGAACCGGAGCGGATCCACGCTCGTGATCCCGAGGCTGTACGCTACGAGCGACCCCGCCGCCGACCCGCGGCCCGGTCCCACCGGGATCCCGCGCGCCCGCGCCGCCGCGATGAAATCCTGGACGATGAGGAAGTAACCGGCGTAGCCCGCGCGGTTGATGACGCCCAGCTCGTACTCGAGCCGCTCCCGCACGGTCGGGGGCAAGGGCGTGCCGTAACGCCCCTCCGCTCCCCGACCGGCGAGATCCTCCAGCAGCGCTTCGTCGCTCGCGTACTCGACCGGCCGGGGAAAGCCGGGGAGGAAGTAGCGCTTCTCGAAGGAGAACTCGCACAGGTCGGCGATGCGGGCGGTGTTCTCCAGCGTCTCCGGATGATTCTCGAACAGCGCCCGCATTTCCCGCTCGGACTTGACGTACGATTCTTCTCCGGTGAAGCGGAACCGCTTGGGGTCGTCGAGGTCGGCGCCGGTGCCGATGGCGAGGAGCACATCGTGCGCTTCGGCGTCCTCGCGCCGAAGGTAGTGCGCGTCATTCGTCGCCACGACGCCCAGCCCCAGCTCCTCGCCGAGGCGCAGCATCCCCTCCATGACCAGCCGCTCTTCGGGAATCCCGTGCTGCTGGATCTCGAGCCAGAAGTGCTCCGGGCCGAACAGCTGCGCGAACCACTCCGCGCTCTTTCGGGCCTCGTCGTAGCGCCCCTGGCGCAGCCACAGCGCGACTTCGCCCGAGAGACAGGCCGCGAGACCGACGATGCCTTCGTGGTGCGCCGCGAGCGTCTCGCGGTCGATACGCGGGCGTCGGTAGAACCCCTCCGTGAATCCGATGGACGAGAGGCGTACCAGATTCTTGTACCCGGTGCGGTTTCGGGCCAGCAGCACGAGATGGCTGTAGTGCGACGGGGCCCAGGCGGGCTTCTGCTGCTCGCGGCGGGAGCCGAAGGCGAGATACGCCTCGAAGCCGAGGATCGGCCGGATGCCCTGCGCCTTCGCTTCCTCGTAGAACGACCAGGCGGCGTGGAGGTTGCCGTGATCGGTGACGGCGAGGCTGTCCATGCCGAGCTTCTTGACGTGCGCGACCAGATCGGGAATCCGGTTGGCCCCGTCGAGGAGGGAGTATTCCGAATGGGTATGGAGATGAACGAAGGCCATATCAGAACAGCGTAAACAGTGAGCGGTGAACAGTGAACAGGGATCCGCCGGTGCGCGGGGCTCCCCTGTTTACCGTCTACTGTTCACTGTTCACGTCTCTCCCTCGCTTCCAGTTCCCGCCACACCTGCTCAACGGCAACGCCCTTGGCCTGCAGTAATACCAGCAGATGGTACAGCAGATCCGCGGACTCCGCCGCCAGGCGGGTCTCGCCTTCGCCGAGCGCGGCGACCACGACCTCCACGGCTTCCTCCCCCACCTTCCGGGCGATCCTGGCGGGTCCGTTGGCCAGCAGCTCGGCGGTGTATGATCCAGCGGGGCGCCGGGCCGCCCGCGTCCGGATGGTCTCGGCCAGTCGGCTGAGCACATGGGCGCCGGGGTCGGTAGTGTGCACGGTCCCGCCCTCCGGCGTCACCTCGTTGGCGAAGCAGGTCCGGTCGCCCGAGTGGCAGGCCGGGCCGGTCTGCTCCACCCTGTAGAGTACCGTGTCGCCATCGCAGTCTACGCGAATCTGGCGGACCTGCTGGACGTGTCCGGAGGTGTCTCCCTTGCGCCAGAGGGCCTTCCGGGACCGACTGTAGTAGTGGGCCAGCCCGCTCGCCCGGGTGCGGCGGAGGGCTTCCTGGTCGGCGTAGGCCAGCATCAGGACGTCGCCGGAGCGACTCTCCTGTGCGACTACCGGGACCAATCCGTCGGCATCGAATTTGATACGGGAGAGCCAGGCTTCGTCGGGCACGGTCACAAAGTACCGGGGGGTCCGACGATTGTCAAAGCCGTTGTCCTGTCTTATTTTGCTCGCTTCGCCTCGACCCACAATCCTGCCGGAGCCATACCCAAGTGTCGCTCAAGTCCGCCCTCTCGCTGGCCATTGCTCTGGCAACCCTTGCCGCTTGCGGGGGCGATAATACCGGCCCCAGCCTCTCGGTGTGTGGCACCGTCGCCCCGGCCAACCTGGCCGCCGGGGAAGCAACCATAGTCGACCCGGCCTCCGGCGGCCCCTGCGTCGCGGTGCCGTCGGTGCCGGCGGCCGGGAGCGGGGGGGCCGAATACCTCTATCTGGCGGTCTCCGGGGCCGGACAGCAGACCTCGGGCGGGATTTCGGCTCCCTACGCCATTACCGGCTCCCCGCTGCTGGCGGGGACCGCATCGCAGACCGCGCTGCCGTCGCCCCTGTTCACCGCCTTCCAGCCGGCGCCCACGGCCGAGCAGTTCCATATGATGCTGCGGCAGCGAGAGCGGGCCATGGCGGCCGACCCCGGGCTCGCGGTGCTCCGGGCCAACGTCGCCCGGGCGCCGTCGTTTGCGGCGGCGCCGCAAGTGGGGGACCAGAAGAGCTTCTTCGTCTGCGCCAACATCAACTGCAACGCGCCATTCGCCACCGTGATGGCGACGGCGCAGGAGGTGAGCGGCAAGGTCGCGATCTTCGTGGACAACGCTGCGACGGTTGCGCAAACGTACACGCCCGCCGATCTCGCGAACATCGGCCAGCTGTTCGACAACTACCTGTACCCGATCGACACCACGAACTTCGGCCGCGAGTCCGACATCGACGGCAACGGGTTCGTGGAAGTGCTGATGACCCCGCAGATCAACCGGCTGAGCGGCAGCTGCAACACTACCAAGAGCGTGATCCTCGGCTACTTCTTCAGCCTGGATCTGGAGCCCACGCTGGCCAACTCCAACGCCGCGGAGATCTTCTACAGCATCGTCCCCGACCCGAACAACAACTCCTGCACGATCACGAAGTCGTTCGCGGAGGACAATCTCGGGCCGACGTTCATCCACGAATTCCAGCACATGATCAGCTACAACCGGCATGTGCTGGTCGCGGGCGGACAGGCGGAGGACACGTGGCTCAACGAGGGAATGTCGCACTACGCCGAGGAGCTCGGGGGACGGTTGATTCCCAACAACCAAGTCCAGAACCCCCTCCTCCAGCCGGGCCAGACTACCCTGGGCCAGTTCGCGGGGTCGGATTACGACAACGCGTACAGCTACCTGTCGAATCCCGAGGCCGTCGCGCTGATCGAGTCGGACCAGTCCACCGGCTTGCTCACCGAGCGGGGGGCCAACTGGCTGATGGTGAAATGGCTGGCCAACCAGTTTGGCACCACGACGCCGGACTCCACCCACTTTCTGGTGCCCAGCACGGATTTCACGCTCAAGCTGGAGAACACCACCCTGCTCGGTGCCGCGAACGTCGCCCAGCAGTCCGGGGTCGCGTTCCCCGATCTCGTGACCTACTGGCAGGCCGCCAACTATCTCGACGACCTCCCCGGGTTTACGCCGCTGAACCCCCGGCTCCAATACCTGGGATTCAACCTGCGAGCGGCGCTGGCCCAGCTCAAGCGGACGCCTGCGTTCCCGCTGGTGCCGGACAGCACGCTCACGGGCACGTTCTCACACGCCGGCACGCTGCATCAGGGGTCCGCGCACCACGTGCGCATCATCCAGTCGGCGGGCGCCCCCGGCGTGCAGTTCAAGCTCTCGGGGCTGGCCGGCGCCGCCATCTCGGCGACTCTCGTGCCGCGCGTGGGTCTGGTGCGGATCCGTTGACGCGCGCGGAATGGGCCGCGGCGGCATGATCTTCCTGGTGATCGTAGGCGTCCTGATGGCGGGGTACAGCACCGCCTACGTCGCCAGCGCGGACGTCCGCTACATCACGCGCGCCGGCCTCGAGGAGACGAGAATACTCCAGGCGCGGAAGTCGATCACCACCCTGGTCGCCGACCCCGCCACGAAGCCCGACCTCAGAGGCCAGCTCCAGCTGGTGCTCGACACCCGCGACTACGCGGCGACTCTCGGTCTCGCCGCCAAGCAGACCTACACGACCTACGCCGACATCGGCCGGGACACGCTGCTCCTCAACCTTTCGGCCGCCCCCAAGAATTGCATTTGCGCCTACACCTGGAAGTATCCCATCGTCGGGCGCATTCCGTACAAGGGGTTCTTCGACGTCCGCGCGGCGCAGCGCGAGTCCGACGCCCTGGCCGCGCGCGGCTATGACGTCTATCTCCGTCCAGCCGCCGCGTTCTCCACCCTTGGCTGGTTCAACGACCCGCTGCTCTCGACGGCGCTCACCTCCGATTCCGTCGAGCTCGCGGCGCTGGTCTTCCACGAGATTGCGCACAACACACTGTACGTCCGGAGTGCCACCCCGTTCAACGAGAGCTACGCCCAGCTCGTGGCGTATCGCGCGGCCGAGCATTTCTTCCGCGCCCGGGGCGACTCGGCGGCCGCACGACGGGCTGCCGCCCGCTGGCACGACGAAATCGTTCTGGGCGAGTACTACGACTCTCTCGTCGGCCGGCTCCAGCGGCTCTACGACACGCACCCCAGCCCCGAGGTGCTGGATTCCGGGCGCGCGGAGGCCGCGCGGTGGGCGCGGGCGCAGCTCGAAGGACCCGTCGGGGCCCGGCTCGTGACCTATCGGATCGGCCGCCTGGCCGAGCGTCCCATCAACAATGCGCAGCTGGTCGGCGCCCGGATCTACCGGACGCGACTCGATCTGCTCGACCGCTGGTACGAGCGGCACGACGCGGACGTGGCGAAGAGCGTCGCCTCGCTGAAGGAGCTGATGGACGGCGTGGAAGGCGACAGCGCGCTGGCGCGGCTGACGGCGGCGGTCGGCGACAGTACGCAATAGAGCGACCCTCCGAGCATGGCTGCGGAGGGTCGCTTGCATCGGAGCGTGATAGCCGATGGCTACTTCTGCTGTACCATCACCTTGTCCTTCACCTTGGCGAACACAGCATTCGGCAGGATCTTCTTCGACAGCAGCTCGTCCGTTCGGACGTAGGGGCGGCCCTTGATGATCTTGTCGGCGTAGGCGGTGCCGATGTCGGGCACGGCCTCGAGCTGCTCCTTGGTCGCCGTATTGAGATCGAGCAGATCCGCCATCGGGCCGGGAGCTGCGGCGGGGTTGCGCGTGACACCCGGTTGCCGCGAGAGTGCGGTGTCGGCGGGCTGCCCTGCGGCCGGCGGTGCGATGTGCTTGGTGGAATCGACCGCTCCCGTCTCGACGGGGGCGGGGGGCTTCTGCGGATATGGTTCCTGCTGCGCGCCGGCCGTCGCAGTCACACCGGCGAGAGCGGCGGCCGTAAGGGTCGAGAGCAAGGTAAGGCGCTGCGTGCGTTGCATGTGACCTCCACGTGGATCGTCGATCCTTCAGGCCTCCGCCGGGCACCCGGCGGCGACCGCGAAGGCTGAGGGTACTGCCTGCCACGTGGACCCGCAGTGATGGTCATCACCCGCTCTCTTCTCTCGTTCCGCCGGGCGCAGTAGGTTATCCCTATGGACAATACTTTCATCTCCCGCGAGAGGGAGCGCATGCTCCGCGAGCTGGGCGAGTTCCTCGCCATCCCCAGCGTGAGCGCGCTCCCCGATCACGCCGGCGACTGTCGTGTCGCCGCGCAATGGCTCATTGCCGAGCTCCAGCGGCTCGGCTGCCCGGTCGTCACGCTCATCGAAGGCAACGGCCACCCGGTCGTCTGGGCGGAGAGTCCTCCGGTGGAGGGCAAGCCGAGCTTGCTCATCTACGGGCACTACGACGTTCAGCCACCGGACCCGCTCGACGAATGGATCACGCCGCCCTTCGCCCCGACGGTGCGTGACGGCAAGCTCTTCGCCCGCGGCGCGGCCGACGACAAGGGGCAGGTGTACTGCCTGCTCAAGGCCTACGAGGCGGCGCGAGGGCCGGACGGCCGGCCCCCCGTCAACGTCCGCTTCATCTTCGAGGGTGAAGAGGAGTGCGGTGGCCGCGTGATCTTCGATCTCCTGCGACAGGAATCGTGGCGCACGGATGTCGACGCGGCCCTCGTCTCCGACATGTCGTACTTCGCGCCCGGCATCCCCGCGGTCTACACCGCACTCCGGGGGATGTGCTACGCCGAGATCGTCGTGCGCACGCTCGACCACGACCTGCACTCGGGCGCGTATGGCGGGGTCGCGCCCAATGCGATCGAGACGCTGGTTCGCATGCTGAGCCGCCTCAAGGACGAGCACGGCGAAATCCGGATTCCGAAGCTCTACAAGGACGTAAAGGCGCCGGCCAAGTCGGAGCTGAAGGCGTGGAAGAAGCTGCCCTTCGACAAGCACGCCTATATCGAGGCCGAAGTGGGCGCGAAGGCGCTGACCGGCCTCAAGCAGTACAACATCTTCGAGCGGACCTGGGCGCTTCCCACGTTCGAGATCCACGGCATCCGCGGCGGATTTACCGGCGACGGGGCCAAGACGGTCATCCCGGCCCAGGCCACCGCCAAGGTGAGTTTGCGGCTGGTGCCTGGGCAGTCGCTCGAGCGGGTTCAGCGTCAGCTCGCGCGGGCGGTGGCGCGCGTCGCGCCGAAGTACGCGGACGTCGAGGTCCGGCTGCTGCACGGCGGCGACCCGGTCGAGGTCGACACGACCGATGCCGCCTTCACAACGCTCGACGCGGCGTTCGAGGAGGTGACGGGTCGCAAGACGGTGCGCGCCCGCTCCGGCGGCTCGATTCCCATCGTGCCCGAGCTGGGTGGCTCCGGCGCACCGGTGCTGCTTACGGGGATCGGTCTCCCCGACGATCGGCTCCACTCCCCGAACGAGAAGCTCGATCTGGAGCAGTTGTGGTCCGGGATCGCAGTGTTCGGACGGTTCTTCGAGCTGTTCGGCGAGGGGGAAGGACGGCGGCGGGCGGGCGCGGTGACCGAGGAGGCGGTGACGGCCTAACCCAGTTCGTCGGGTGAGGCCGGCTCTCGGCGTACCGGGCCCGAGTACCGGGCCTCGGTACGCGCGTGCAGTTCGTCCACGCCGATCAATGCCCGCACCGACGCAATGATGCCCGCCACGACGTCGTCGGCCCAGTACGGGTCGGGGCGCTCGCCGGCGGGCAGTCTGGTTGCACTGGCCTCGAGATAGCGGATGGCGGTCGTGATCCACTCGGTCTGCGCCGATGCGACCGTAGCCCAGGATCCGGTCGATCGAAGCTCCAGCTCCTCGAGCGCCTTGAGGTGCGGCTCCAGCCCCCGGGTCACGGCCGGGGCGCGCAGGTGGTCGGCCACGAGGGTGAGCACCGCTCGGCGCTCCGATTCCTGCGGCTCGGGCAAGGGTGCCAGGTAGTGCCGCTGGTCAGCCACCATCTCGGCCAACCGGATACACACCGCCCGGATGGCCGGAAACAGGGCAGGGGGGGCCTCCTTCGACCAGCTTTCCGCCGCCCGCAGGATCTCGCCGACCCGCTGCTCCGCCTGCGCCTCCGGCGGCGGTCGTCGTGTCACATCAGCCATGGTAGGAAGGGTGATGGGTCGGGAGCCCAAAGGCAACGGGGGCGGCATGGCCGCGCCCGTCCTGCGGCTAGCGTCGCGGTCCCCGTCGCATTCTGGAATGATCGGGCCGACCGTAGCGCTCCTCGGTCCACGGATCGCCCCGCATGTGGTAGCCGTTCTGCTCCCAGAACCCTGGATAGTCCTCCTCCAGCAATTCGAAGCCGCGCACCCACTTTGCGCTCTTCCAGAGGTACAGGTGGGGGATCAGGAGTCGCACCGGGCCCCCGTGCTCGGGCGTGAGCGGCTCGCCGTTGTGCGAGAGCGCAAGCAGGTTCGCCGGACGGTCGAGATCGTCGAGCGAAACGTTAGTGGTGTACCCCTGCTCGGCATGAATCAGGACGAATTTCGCGGCGGGCAGGGGACGGACCCGCTCCAGCACCGCCCTGACCGGCACACCGCTGAACACGTTGTCGAAGCGGCTCCAGCGGGTGACGCAATGGATGTCGCAGGCGGTCTCCTGGCGGGGGAGCGCCAGCAGCTCGGACCAGGTGAGTGCGAGCGGCGCGGCGACGGCACCCGTGACCTCGAAGCGCCAGCGCGAGAGATCGACGTCCGGTACCGTGCTGTAATGCAGCACCGGCCACTTCCGCGTGAGGATCTGGCCCGGCGGCAGGCGATCCCGTTCGGAGCGGGTGTCGACCACGTGGATGGGTGGCGGCGAGGCGGTCATGGATGTCGTGGCTCGGGTGGCGGCGATTCCGGGTCAGAACGTCCGAAGACTCGCGACGGTTCCATCCGGCTCCAGCGCACCGGCCGCCGGCTCCCGGTCGAACGCGCTCCCGAACGCCTCCACCACGTCCGACCGGGTGCGAGCCCACAGGTCCGCCGGATCGTCCCGCCCCCCGCGCTCGCGAGCGACGCTGGTCATGACGACGCCCTGGATCCCGCAGGGAACGATCAGCTCGAAGCCGGTCAGCTCGCTCGTGACGTTGAGCGCGAACCCGTGCAGCGTGACCCACTGCTTCACGTGGATCCCCAGGCTCGCGATCTTGCGCCCGCGCGTCCACACACCGGTAAGGCCGGGATTCCGTTCGGCGGCGATGTCCAGGCGTCCCAGCGCGGCGATGAGCGCGGCTTCCAGCCGGCGGAGGTACCAGTGGAGATCCGCCTGATGACCGGTGAGATCGAGGATCGGATAGCCCACGAGCTGGCCCGGGCCGTGCCAGGTGACGTCGCCGCCGCGCTCCACCTCGACGACGTCGATTCCGCGCCGCGTCAGCTCGTCCGGCGGGAGCGGGAGGCTCGCGCCGCGGGTGCCCCGCCCCAGCGTGATGACGGGATCGTGCTCCACCAGCAACAGGAGGTCGTCCGAGATATCGCCGGCGATGCGGCGGCGCGCCAGCGTGCGCTGGAGCTCCAGCACCTCGCGGTAGGCGCCGCGACCGAGATCGAGCACCACGAGCGGCGGCGTCATCGGTCTCGGGCAGCGCGGCGCGCGCGCAGGGCAAACACCAGGGCGCCGGTCGCGAGCAGCAGGGCGAAGCCGAGCAGTCCCGGCTGCCCGGCCCATTGGTGGACCGGCAGCGCCGTCAACATGAGCACCATGGTGGCGAAGCTGCTCGAGAGGGCCAGGGCCGCCCGCCGGTAGAGCGAGTCGAGCGGCGCCAGCAGCCACCAGGCCGAGATACCTGCCATGACGAAGCCCCCGAGCGTGCCGCCGAGGACCAGCGTGGTCGCGGCGGCGCTGGGGGCCCCCGTGGCGGTCCGGCCTGCGGCGGGCCCCGCCATCCAGCCGAAGCGCAGCAGGTCCACGCCGAGCACGGCGAGAGTCGCGACCAGGGTGCCGGTGAGCGCGGCCGCGGCCACGCCAGAAGTGGCGATCCGGACCGGGTTCAGATGTGGATCACGCGGCCCATCGAATCGAGGGCCGCCTCCGCGATCGACTCCGACAGCGTCGGATGCGCGTGGATCGCGAGATCCACCTCTTCGACCGTGTACTCGTTGGTGCGCGCCACGACCAGCTCGTGGATCATCTCGGAGGCGTGCGCGCCCACGATGTGTGCACCCACGATCTCCCCGTACTTCGTGTCGCGGATGATCTTCACCAGGCCCTCGGTCTCGTTGGCCGTGCGGGCTCGGCCGTTGGCGCTGAAGGGGAACCGCCCGACCTGAATCGCGAGGCCCTTGGCCTTGGCCTGCTCCTCGGTGAGGCCCACGCTCGCCACCTCCGGGTGGCAATAGGTGACGCTCGGTACGTTGGTGTAGTCGATCGGGCGGGGCGGATGTCCCGCGAGCAGCTCCGCCACGTGCTCGCCCTCCCGGTACCCCTTGTGGGCCAGCATCGGAGGGCCGGCGACGTCGCCGATGCTGTAGACCCCCGGTGACGTGGTCTCGAGCGTCGCCAGGTTCACTTTGATGAAGCCGCTGTCGGTCAGCTGCACACCGGCCTCGGCCAGACCCAGGTCCTCGGTGTTGAGCGCGCGACCGGCGGCCATCAGGACCTTCTCCGCTTCGACCTTCTCGGTCTTGCCGCCCACCTCGACGTCGAGCGTCACCTTGTCCTTGGCCACGGCGGCGCGTGTGATCCTGGCGCCGGCGTGGACCGTGATCCCGCGCTTCTTGAAGCTCTTCGTGAGCGCGTCCGAGGCCTCTGCATCCTCGACGGGGAGAATCTTCGGCAGCACCTCGATCAGCGTGACCTTGGTCCCGAACGCGTTGAAGATGTCGGCGAACTCCGAGCCCACGGCGCCGGCGCCCACGATCGCGAGCGAGGCGGGCGCCCGCTCCAGGAAGAGGGCCTCGTCCGAGCTGATGACGGTGGTCTTGTCGAGCTCGAGCCCGATCTGCGGCAGCCCCTTCACCCGGGAGCCGGTGGCCAGGACCACCCCCTTGGCAGCCGAGTACACTTCGTTCCCCACCTGTACCTTCCGGCCCGGCAGGAGCTTACCCGCGCCGCGCACGACCGTGATCTTGTGCTTCCTCATGAGGAACTCGACGCCCTTCGAGTTCTGTTCCGAGACCTTGCGCGATCGCCGCATGGCGGTGCCGTAGTCGGTCTTGAGCTCGCCCGTCGTGAGCCCCAGCTCCTTGGCATCGTGCCGGATGAGGTTCGCGACGTAGGCGCTGTGGAGCAGCGCCTTGGTCGGGATGCATCCGATGTTCACGCAGACGCCACCCAGCTTGTCGCGCTCGACGACGGCGGTCGTGAGGCCGAGTTGGGCGCAGCGAATGGCGCAGACGTAGCCGGCCGGCCCGCCGCCAACGATGATGACGTCGAACTGGTTCGCCAAGAAGACCTCGCTTAGTTGTTCACCGTTACCAAACCATCGCCAGCGGATTCTCCAGCATCGCCTTCAGCGTCTGCAAGAACCGCGCACCCGTGGCGCCGTCGATCACCCGGTGGTCGCACGACATCGTGATCCGCATCCGGCGCCGGAGCGCGACCGCGCCGGCGTGCTCGACCGGCTTGCCAACAATCCGACCGACCGCAAGGATCCCGGCTTCGGGCGGATTGATGACGGCCGTGAACTCGTCGATATCGAGCATGCCGAGGTTCGAGATCGAAAAGGTCGCCCCGGTGTAGTCGTCCGGGTGGAGCCTCCGCTCGCGCGCCCGCGCCGCGAGATCCCGGGCTTCCGCCGCAATCTCCCGGAGCGACTTGCGGTCCGCGTGGCGGATGACCGGCGTGATGAGCCCATCGTCGATCGCCACCGCCATCCCGATGTGGACTTCGTTCCAGTACCGGATATGGTCCTCTTGCCACCACGCATTGCACGCGGGGTGCTGCCGGAGCGCGATAGCCGCGGCCTTCATGACGATGTCGTTGAACGACACCTTCACGTCGCTGCCGGCGGCGAGCATCGCCTCACGTGCCTCGGAGACGCGCTCCATGTCCACCTCGCCCGTGAGGTAGAAGGTGGGCACGGGCCCGATCGATTGCACCAGCCGGCGCGCGATCGTCTTGCGCATCTGGCTGAGCGGGACGTCGCGGAACCGCTCACCCGGTGGGACCAGCGCGGCGGGGAGTGCGGGGACTGCGGGTGGCGCGGAGACGCCGGCGGAGGCCGGGCCCGCGGCGGTTCCGGTGGGCGCGGCCGGTTGCGCGGCGGGACGGGCGGGGCGCGCGGCTTCAAGGTCCCGGAGCACCACCCGGCCCTCGGGTCCCGAGCCATGGAACGATCGAATGTCGAGGCCGCGCTCCTGGGCGATCTTCCGGGCGAGGGGCGATGCTCTGACGCGCAC
>CAZFKN010000030.1:0-29844 GCA_964519805.1 uncultured Gemmatimonadaceae bacterium | reverse complement strand
GTGTTCGTCGCCGACAGCCAGATCGACCGCATGGACGCGAACATCGAGGCCATGCAGAACCTGTACGAGAACATGGCCCAGTACGGCTACGACATGACCCGCATTCCCTTCGCCGTCCAGTACAACAAGCGCGATCTCCCGAACGCCGCTCCCATTGCCGAACTGCAGGCGGCGCTCAATCCCGGCTGGCCGGTGTCCGACGCCGCCCGTCAACGCCTCACGCCCGATCCGCAGCACGAGGGCGAGTACCTCGTATATCAGGAGGACGGCCAGTGGATCGAGCGGGCGCCCTACTTCGAGGCGGTGGCGCTCACGGGGGACGGAGTGTTCGACACCCTCCGCGCGATCAGCAAGACCGTCGTCAAATCGCTGGGGTAACGGGGGCGGGCATGTGGACGTTGCCCAACATCATTACACTCGTCCGGATCTGCTTCACGCCGGTCATCGCCCTTCTGCCGTTCATCGAGGGGTATTGGCCCAAGCTCGTCTGCTTCGTGATCTTCATCGTGGCGGCCGTGAGTGATGTCTTCGACGGTCGCCTGGCCCGTCGGCGCAAGCAGGTCACCGACCTGGGCATCCTGCTCGATCCGATCGCCGACAAGCTGCTGCTCTTCTCCACCCTCATCCCGATCTACTGGATCTCGCGCCAGCGGCATGACCTCTACGACATTCCGCTGTGGGGCAGCATTCCCCTCTGGGTGTGCTTGCTGCTCATCGGACGCGAGCTGGCGATGACGGCGTTCCGGTGGTGGGCGCAGCGGCGCGGCGTGGTGATTCCGGCGGGCGGGGCAGGGAAGCTCAAGACGGTCATCCAGAACGTCTTCATCGGCGCCACGATTGCCTGGTTTGCCTTCCGCGACGCCCGCAAACCGCTCGGCTGGGAGCACAATCGCATCGCCGAGTACTGGAATGAGTTCCACGGCAGCTTCGTGGCGGTGACGCTGGCGGTGGCGGCGCTACTGACGGTGTACTCGTTTGCCGTCTACATGTACCGGCATCGGCATCTGTTCTCTGGTACCCGTTAGCCCTTAGCCATTAGCTAACGGCCAATGGCTAATGGCTACATGGCTAATGGCCAACACCTCCCTCGAACTCCTCACCATCGGCACCGAGCTGCTGCTCGGCTTCACCCTCGACTCGAACGGCGCTGAGATTGCCCGGGCCCTCGGGGAGCAAGGGCTGCAGGTAGTCCGCCGCACGTCGGTCGCCGACCGCGCGGACGACATCGCCGATGCGGTGGCGGGGGCGCTCGCGCGCACCGGCACGGTGCTTACCACGGGCGGGCTCGGACCGACGCGAGACGACATCTCCAAGCGGGCCGTCGCGCGCCTGTTCGGGGTGCCCCTCGAGTTCGATGAAAACGTGTGGGAGGCCGTCGTAGCACGCTTCGCCAAGCTTGGCCGGGTGCCGGGGGAGAGCAATCGGGTCCAGGCCGAGATCCCCCGTGGCGCCACCGTGCTGGCCAACCGGTGGGGTACTGCTCCCGGGATCTGGCTCGAAGGTGCGCCGGGGCTCGTCGTCATGCTGCCCGGCGTGCCGTACGAGATGCGGAACCTGCTTCGGCACGAGGTGATTCCGCGACTCGCCGCCCGCGCGCACGGTGCCGTGGTGCGCTCGCTCGTCGTGCGGACAACGGGGCTGCCGGAGTCCACCCTCGCCGAGCGGCTGGGCGAGATCGAGACCGCGATTTCCCCGCTCACGCTCGCCTACCTGCCGGGCGAGGAAGGCGTGGACCTTCGGTTGACCGCGTGGGGCCTGTCCGCTTCGGACGCGGATGCCCGCCTGCGCGCCGCCGCCGACCTGCTGCGGGCGCGGGCTGGTGATCATGTCTACGGCGAGGGCGCCGCCGATCTTGCTGCCATTGTCCTCGAGGCCGCGCGGGCGCAGGGCCTTCACATCGCGGTGGCGGAGTCGTGCACCGGCGGCCTGCTCGCCAAGCGCCTTACCGACACACCGGGAAGCTCCGACGTCGTGGTCGGCGGCGTCGTCGCCTACGACAACCGGGTGAAGACTGCGCTGCTCGACGTCCCGGCCCACCTCATCGAGCGCCACGGCGCCGTGAGCGATGAGGTCGTCCGCGCGATGGCCTTGGGCACGATCAAGCGGTTTGACGTGGACCTCTCGGCGGCCGTGACCGGCATCGCCGGCCCCTCGGGTGGGACGGCCGAGAAGCCGGTAGGCACCGTGTGGCTCGCCGTCGCCAGGGGCGACCAGGTCGACTCGACCCGCGTGCTTCTGCCCGGCCCCCGCGAGAATATCAGGTCCCGATCCGCCCAGACGGCCCTCTTCCTCCTGCTTCGCCGCCTGCGAAATTCCTGACCGCCCGCTCCCATTACGGGTGTTATCTTACCGTACCATTTGGCGGGGGGCCCAAGTGCCTGACAACGAGCGCTTTACCGACGACCCGCGGGCGCCAGCGCCGCCCGGCCCCGACCCGGCCTCGGCCGCGTCGGCTGGTGTGGCCGGCGTGCCGGCGGAGATGGAGTCGGAGGCGATCAGGCGGCTGGAGAATGAAGTGGCCGAGCTACGGGACCGGCATCTCCGGCTCGCCGCCGAGTTCGACAACTATCGCAAGCGGGTGGCGAAAGAGCGGGTGGAGCTGGCGGATCGGGCCCAGGCGGCCTTCGTGATCCGCCTGCTCGACGTGCTCGACGATCTCGATCGTGTGGTGGACGACTCGCGCAACACGCCGTTGGACACGTTGCGGGAAGCCCTGGTCCTGGTCGACCGGAAGCTGCGCAAGGAGTTGGAAGCTGCCGGGGTGGAGCGGATCGACCCGGCCGGCGTCGCGTTCGATCCCGCCGAGCACGAAGCGGTATCCACCGTTCCGGCGCCGGATCCGGCAAAGGACCACATGGTGAGCACGACCTTCCAGGCCGGCTATCGATTCAAGGGACAGCTGGTTCGTCCGGCGCGGGTGCAGGTCTATTCGACACAGGGTGCGGGATAAGTGGCAGCGAAAGACTTCTATCAGATTCTCGGGGTCGCCGACTCCGCTAGCCAAGCCGACATCAAGAAGGCGTATCGGCGGCTCGCGAAACAGTACCATCCGGACGCGAATCCGAACAACGCGCAGGCCGCGGAGCGCTTCAAGGAGATCTCCGAGGCGCACTCCGTGCTCTCCGATCCGGACAAGCGCAAACAGTACAACCAGATGCGCAGGCTCGGCGCGTTCGACGGATTCGCCCGCCGACCGGCCGGTGCGGGCGCGTCACGCGGCGCCCCGGCTGGAGGCGGCGGATTCTCGACCGAGGATGTCGACTTCGGCGATCTGGGTGGCTTCGGTCTCGGCGACATCTTCTCCTCTATCTTCGGCCGGGGGAAGCGCGAGGAGCGGGGAGAGACCCTGGAGACGGTAGTCGACGTGCCGTTCCGCGTCGCGATGCTCGGCGGGAAGCTACCGGTCACGTTGCCGGTCACCGAGGCCTGTCCGACCTGCCACGGGAACGGCGGCGCGCCCGGAGCCACCTTCTCGACCTGCCCCGAGTGCAACGGACGGGGGACCATCTCGTTCGGGCAGGGCGGGTTTGCGGTCACGCGCCCGTGTCCGCAATGCAGGGGACGGGGCAAGATCCCATCGGCCCCGTGCCCGACCTGCGACGGCGCGGGTGAGGTCCGGACCGAGCGGCGCGTCATGATCACCGTCCCGTCCGGCACCGAGTCGGGGAGCAAGGTGCGGCTCAAGGGCCAGGGGCTCCCGGGGCGGCCCGGCGAGCCGGCCGGCGATCTGGTGGTGACCTTTCAGGTCCAGGCGGATCGGTTCTTCCATCGCGACGGGCTCGACATCCTGTGCGAAGTGCCGATCAATCTCGCGCAGGCACTCCTGGGCTCCCGGCTTCGGGTCCGCGCGCTGGACGGCAAGAAGGTCGTGCTCAAGATCCCGCCGGGGACGCAGTCGGGGCGGAAGTTCCGGATCAAGGGGCTGGGGGTCGAGCGGAACGGACGCCGCGGCGATCAACTAGTCGAGATCCGCGTGACGCTGCCGGATCAGCTGACGCCGGAGGAGCAGGATCTGGTAAAGAAGCTCGCCGAAATGGCAGGGATGACCTACTAGCCCCGCACCGCCTCCGCCAGGATCCGGTGGGTGCCCCGCTCGGTTTCGGGGCTCGAGGGCGCCCGCTGGATGAACGTGCCATCCGCGCCAAGATCCCACGCCTGCCGGTTGTCGCTCCACATCAACTCGAGCAACGTCCTGATCGTCTGTCGGTGGGCGGGGTTCTGGATCGGCAGCACGCACTCGATCCGCCGGTCCAGGTTGCGCGGCATCCAGTCCGCGGAGCCGATGTACACCTCTTCCTGGCCGCCGTTCAGGAAGTAGAAGGCCCGGGAGTGCTCGAGGAAGCGCCCGATGATGCTGATCACCCGGATAGTGTCGCTCACACCGGCCAGGCCGGGCCGGAGACAGCAGATGCCGCGGACGATGAGGTCGATCGGCACGCCCGCGCGAGAGGCCTCATAGAGGGCCGCGATGATGTCGGGATGCACCAGCGCGTTCATCTTCGCGAAAATCCGCGCCGGGCGACCGGCCTCCTTGTGGCGGATTTCGCGCCGGATCATCTCGATGAACCGCTCGCGCATCCCCCGCGGTGCCACGATGAGCTTGCGGTAGCCGGCCGGTTGCGCGAAGCCGGTGAGCACATTGAAAAGATCGGTGAGATCCGCGCCCAGCTCGGGATCGTCCGAGAGCAGGCCGAAGTCCGTGTAGAGCCGGGCGGTCTTGGGGTTGTAGTTGCCGGTCCCGATGTGCACGTACCGGCGCATCGAGTCGCCCTCGCGGCGCACGACCAGCATGACCTTCGCATGGGTCTTGAGCCCGGCCACGCCGTAACTCACGTGCACGCCGACGTCCTCCAGCCGCTGCGCCCAGATGATGTTGTTCTCCTCGTCGAACCGGGCCTGCAGCTCGATCAGCACCGCTACCTGTTTGCCGCGCTCGGCCGCATGCGCCAGCGTCCGCGCGATGCTCGAGTCGCCGCCCGTCCGGTAAAGGGTCAGCTTGATCGCGACGACGTCCGGGTCGTCGGCAGCGGTCTGGATGAAGCGCTCCACGGACGTCGCGAAGCTGTCGTACGGATGCTGGAGAAGGACGTCCCCCTCCTTGATCACGTCGAAGATGCTCCGGTTGCCGGCGAGCCGGGCCTGCGTGCCCGGATGGAACGGCGGATCGTGCAGCGCGGGGATATCGAGCGACGAGAGGCTCAGCAGATCCGCGGTGTCGAGCAGTCCGTCCACCTCGTAAATGTCATCCGCGGTGAGCGGCTGCGCCGGTTGCTCCTGCTCTTCTGTGAACTCGGCGAGGAGGAGTTGGCGAAGGGAGGGCGGCATCAGGCCGTCCACCTCGATCCGCACCACCTCGGCAAAGCGGCGGTTCCGGACCTCCTCCTGAATGAGGCTCAGCAGGTCCTCGCCCTCGTCGCTGTCGGCGATCTGCAGGTCCGTGTTCCGCGTGATCCGGAACGCGTACCACCCCAGGATCTCGATGCCCGGAAAGAGCATCTCCAGGTTCGCGCCGATCACCTGCTCCAGCGGCACGAACCGATTCGGCGTCGTGAGCGGGACCCAGCGCGGCAGGATCTTCGGCACCTTGACTCTGGCGAAGCGCTCCTCGCCATCCACGCCCCGCAGCGCGACCGCCAGTGACAGGCTCAGGTTCGAGATGTAGGGGAAGGGGTGCCCCGGATCCACGGCAAGCGGCGTAAGGACCGGAAAGACGTTCGTCTGGAAGTAGCGATCGAGGTGTTCCCGGTCGGCGCGCGGCAGCTCCGGAACCTGGAGCCGGAGATCGACGCCCTGATCGGCGAGGGCCGGAATGAGGTCGTACATCAGGGAGTGGCTGTGCTGCCGGCACAACTCCCGGACCGTTGCCGAGATCGCACGCAGCTGGTCCTCGGGCGTCATCCCGTCGGCGGTGCGCTCCATGATCCCGGCCGCCAGCTGCTGCTTGAGCCCCGCGACCCGCACCTGGAAAAATTCGTCGAGGTTGCTGCTGAAGATGCCGAGGAACTTGAGCCGCTCGAGCAGCGGTGTGCGAGAGTCTAGCGCCTCGTGCAGCACCCTGCGGTTGAACTCGAGCCAGCTCAGCTCCCGATTGAGATACAGCGACGCGTGCCGGAGATCGATCGGCGCCGCGTCGCTGGTCGCGGGGGGAAGCGGAGAGACCTGGGTCACGGTCTCAATGTACGCAACGGGTCCGCCGCCGGGAATTCACGGTGTAACGACCGTGTAACGGATTGTGGCAGCGGCGGTTAGCCATCGGCCGCCCGGCCCACGGAGAGGGTGAGCACCGTGCTGACGACGCCGATCACGAGGCCGCCAAGCAGCGCGGGAAGAAACCCGTCGACCTGGAAGCCAAGGGCGAACCGGGTGGACAGCCACGAGGTCAGCCACAGCATCCCTGCGTTGATCACCAGCAGGAAGAGCCCGAGTGTGACCACGATGAGGGGGCAGCTGAGCAGCGTCAGGATCGGGCGGACCACCGCGTTCACCAGTCCGAACACGAAGGCGACCAGCAACAGCTGGCCGATCCCTCCGGTGAAGTGCATACCCGGGATCAGCTTCACGGCAGCGAACAGGGCGACTGCGTTGATCAGCAGACGAATGAGGATGTGGCGCATGGACTCGCTCAGCTAGGGTGACAGTGGCACGAAGGCACGACCATGCTCAGGCAATGACCCCGCCGCCCAGCACTCGGCCGCCCGGGCCGTAGAGCACGCCGGACTGCCCGGGCGTGATCGCCCGGACCGGCTCACCGAGGGCGAGTCGGAGCACCGCGCCGGTAGCGAGCACGGTCGCCGGCACCGCGGGGGCCCGATAGCGGAGCTGAACGGTGCAGGCATCGTCGGGGTCGAGCGGATCGCCCAGCCAGTTCAGCTCCTCGAGTGTAACACGGCGTCCACCCAACTCCTCGGCGGTGCCCACGACGACCTCGCGCGTGTCCGGACGGATCGCCACGACGTAGCGAGGCGTCCGTGATCCGCCGGGCAGTCCGCGGCGCTGCCCCACGGTGTAGCGAGCGAAGCCCTCGTGCTCGCCGATCACTTCGCCCGACGTCGTGACCACGGCACCGCGTGACAGGGCGGGGGCGTCCGCCGGCAGATGGCGCTCGAGCACCGCGGCGTAGTCGTCGTCCGGCACGAAGCAGATCTCCACCGACTCTTTCTTGTCCGCCGTGACCAGACCGAGCCGGCGCGCGTACGCGCGAGTCTCCTGCTTGGTCAGCTCGCCTACCGGGGTGAGCATCCGCGCCACCACCGCGCGGTTGATCCCCCAGAGGAAGTAGCTCTGGTCCTTCCGCGGGTCACGACCCCGGTAGAGCGCGCCGTCGCGGGCGACCGCGTAGTGACCGGTGGCGATATGGCGACAGTCGAGCGCGTCGGCATGGGCGAGCAGATCGCGGAACTTGGTGAACGAGTTGCACCGGACGCACGGAATCGGGGTGCGGCCGCGACTGTATTCGTCCACGAAGTTCCGGATGACGTGCAGATTGAAGCGGTCTTCGAAATTGAGGACGTAGTGCGGGATGCCGAGGGTATGCGCCACGCTGCGCGCGTCCTCGATCGAGTCCAGCGAGCAGCAGGGGCGGTCGGGCACCGAGTCGCCGTAGCAAAAGAGCTTCATCGTTGCGCCTACCACGTCGTAACCCTGCTCGACGAGGCGCGCCGCCGCGACGGAGCTGTCCACCCCGCCCGACATGGCCACCAGCACGCGCTCAGGCACGGGCCATCACTCCGGCAAGCGCTCGGACCTTGCCAACGATTCCGGGGAAGACCTCGGCGACCCGTTCGATGTCGGACTCCGTCGTCTCGCGGCCGAGGCTCAGGCGGATCGCGCAGGCGGCGAGGCTGGCCGGGATGCCCATGGCGACCAGAACCGGGGACGGGTCGGTGGCACCGCTGGTGCAGGCCGAGCCGCTCGACACGGCAATCCCGGCAAGGTCGAGATGCATCAACAGCGCGCCGGAGTCGGCGCCGGGCACGCACACGTTGAGAATGTGCGGCACCCGCTCGGACCGTTCCGCCGTCACCACGAGGTCGGGCAGCGAGGCGGTCAGCCGCTCGGCCAGCCGGTTCCGCAAGCCCGCCAGGCGACACGCGTGCTCCGGCTGCTCCCGCGCGGCCAGCTCGGCGGCACGCCCGAAGCCGACGGCACCCGCGATGTTCTCGGTCCCGGAGCGGAGCCCACCCTGCTGGCCGCCACCCTGGATCAAGGGCTCGATCGCTCGCCGGTCGCGTACGAGCAGGACCCCGACGCCCTTGGGCCCGCCGACCTTGTGCGCCGAGATCGTGAGGAGGTCGCACGGGAGGTCCGCGAAGCGGACGGGGACGTTGCCGAAAGCCTGCACGGCATCGGTGTGGAAGAGGACACCCGCGGCGCGGCACCGCCGCCCGACTTCCGCGACGGGCTGGATGACGCCGGTTTCGTTGTTCACCCACATGACCGAAACGACCGCGGGGCGTCCGGCGAGCGCCTCGTCCAGCGCAGCGAGGTCCACGACGCCATCCCGCCCGACGCGCAACGCCTCCTCGGTGCCGCCGAGCCGGTGTACCGCGTGCGCCGCGGCCATCACGGCCTTGTGCTCGATGGCCGAGACCGCCACACGCATCGGCGCCCCGCGGGTCCTGGCGGCAAAGGCGGCCCCGAGCACGGCCAGATTGTCGGCCTCGGTGCCGCCCGATGTGAAGAAGACCTGCACCGACTCGGCGCCAAGCGCGAGCGCGATCTGCCGGCGCGCCTGCTCCAGCCCGCCGCGCGCGGCTCGACCGAAGCGGTGCACGCTCGAGGGATTGCCGAACGTCTCCCCGGTCAAGTAGGGCAGCATCGCATCCCGGACCTCGGGGCGGACGGGTGTCGTAGCGGCGTGGTCGAGGTAGACGGTTTCCATGGCGGGAAAGATAGCACGTGGCGGCGGGGCTGCAGCTTACATGCTCTGGACCTCCAGCTTCACGACATCGTCGACCGCCAGCGTCTCGTGCGTAAAGAAGGGCTCACCATAGCGGCGTCGGATGAGCGAGCCGTAGTGGGCGTTCTGGGTCTCGACCAGCGAGTAGAGGTCCCGGCCAGTCGGGAAGATTTCGCCGGCCGCTTTCGCGCCGTCGAACTGGCTCGCATAGCACTTGATGGCCGCGAGCTTGCGCTCGAACTGGGCGGTGATGTCTACCACGAATGAAGGCTTGATCGGATCTTCTCGGTACGCCAGCGCGTACAAGACCTTGTGCGGCCGGTGCGGCGTACCCGACGCCTCGTAGCGGGCGAGACCCGCCAGATAGCAGGCGTCCCGACCCAGCTCGGAGGCGACGCGATGATCCGGGTGGCGGCCAACCGCAAAGGGGAGGATGACCACGCGCGGCGCGAAGTGGCGGATGTGCTCGATGACCACCCGGCGGGTCTCTTCGCTGTTCGTCAGATGCGCGTCCGGCAGCCCGGCATTGCGACGCTCGACCACGCGCAGGATCTTCGCGGCGTCGTCGGCTTCCCGGCCGCGAAGTGCCGCGCTGCCGTGGGTTCCGCTCTCACCCGCGGTGAGGTCGAGAATGGCGGTTCGGTAGCCTGCGTCGGCGGCCCGGAGCAGCGTCCCGGCGCAGGTCAGCTCGACGTCGTCCCGGTGGGCAGCGATCGCGAGGATGTCGGTGGGCATGATGAGCAGTAAGAAGTAAGAAGTGAGAGGTGAGAAGGCAACTGCGGCGCCTCTCACCTCTCACTTCTCCCTTCTCACTGGCTTCGGGGCGTCGCCGGGCGGCGGAACCTCCGGATGCCCCACACCGCGGTCCCTCCGGCAACCACGAGCGGCACCAGCACACCGAGGGAGGCGATGAAGCCGGCGGCGAGCTCCACGAAGTTGCGCCAGGCCCGCTCGAACGCCCGCACCAGCACGTTGTCTAGGCCCGTGACAGGCAACGGCTCGTGCACGGTAATGGACAGCGAGCTCATCGCCGACCGGCTCTTGAGGTAGCGCAGCCGTCCCTCGTGGCGCTCGATCTCTTCCCGAACGCGCGCCAGCTCACGCTCGACGGTCAACACGTCCTGAAGCCGGCCGGTCCGCGTGGCCAGCAGGTCGATCAGACGGCTCTCGAGCCGCCGGGAGTTCGTGACCCGCGCGCTCACGTCCACGTACTCCTCGCCGACGTCCTGCGTGGTCACGTTCACCGATTCCAGCTTCCCGAGAGGGTCGAGGCCGGTGACGAGATCGTCGAATCGGGTCGCGGGGACCTTCACCTCCAGGGTCGCCTGACGGTATTGCGCGGCCCCTGCCTGGATCTCCGTGTTCGCGACATACCCGCCGACCCGCGCGGCAAGCGCGCGGACGCGAGCGAGCGCCGGCTCAAGCGAGTCGATCCCGATGCTGGCGGTTCCGGTGCGGATGATCATCACGGTGGGATCGTCGTCCCACCCCGTGGCGAACGGGTTGGGAGACTGTTGGCCGGCGGTCGACGCGCTGCCGGTGAGAGCCTCGTCCGTCGCGGCCGCGCCCGGCGCGCGCTGTTGCCTGCTGAGCTGCAGCTTCGACTCGGCGAGAACGCGGCCGTCCTGCCGCGGGCCTTCGTGCGGGGGTGCCGGGCTTTGGTGGCAGGCCAGGGTGGAAAGGGCCAGTGCGAGCCAGATCGCCTGTGTCGTGCGCATGAATCCCTCCTTGGGGTCGGAGGGAGATGCGGGAGCGTAGCGCCCTTGCACGCCGACACTGCTACATGTCTTGACAAGAACTATTGTCGGTGATAGCGTGGATCGCGACCCCGCATCCCCCACGGAGGCCCACCCAATGGCCGACATCTACCATGACTTCCTCATCAAGGCCCCGCGGGAGCGGGTCTACGACGCGGTCAGCACGCCTCGCGGGCTCGACGCCTGGTGGACCAAGCGCTCCAGCGGCCGCGCGGTCGAGGGCGAGGAATTCGTGCTCTGGTTCGGGCCCGACCACGACTGGCGGGCGCGAGTGAGCCGGGCCTCCGCGCCGGTGGAGTTCGAGCTTGAGATCGTCAAAGCGGACCAGGACTGGCTGGGCACCCGCGTCGGCTTTCGGCTCGAGGGGCACGGTGACCGGACCCAGGTCCGGTTCCAGCACGTCGGCTGGCCCGTCCCCAACGAGCACTGGCGGATCTCGTGCTACTGCTGGGCGATGTACCTGCGGATCCTTCGCCGCGCTCTGGAGTACGGAGAAACGGTTCCCTATGAAGGACGGCTCGATGCGTAGCCGAGGCGCCGCCCGGCCGGCCGCCGTAGCGGATGCCGCGCCTCGGGTCGAGGGGGTACAGGTTCTGCGCGGCGCCGCACAAGCGGCCGCGTTGCTCAACCCCGATCGCGTTCGCCTGCTGGCCGCCCTCGCGCGCCCGGCTTCCGCCGCGGGCGTGGCCGACCAGGTCGGCATGACGCGGCAGCGGGTGAATTACCACCTTCGGGAGCTGGAGAAGGCGGGCCTGGTCGAGCTCGTCGAGGAACGCCGCAAGGGCAACTGCACCGAGCGCGTCATGCGGGCGTCGGCACGCTCATATCTGATCAGCCCCGAAGTGCTGGGCGTGCTCGGCACCGATTCACCAACGGGAGACGCTCGTGATCGTTTCTCTGCCGCCTACCTGATCACCGCGGTTGCCCGGGCTCTCCGCGATCTCGCCTCGCTGCGTGCCCGGGCGGATCGCGCGGGCAAGCCCCTTGCCACGCTTGCCGTCGAGACGGACGTGCGGTTCAAGTCGGCGGCGGACCGGGCCGCGTTTACCGAGGAAGTGACGACGACGCTGGCGGGCCTGAGCGCGAAGTACAACACCGACGGGAACGGGCGCGCGTTCCGGTTCCTGCTCGGCGGCTACCCCGCGGTAACCAAGTCGGAGGAGGAACCGCATGGCTCCTGATCCGAAGGGACCGGAGCGGGGGCCCGGGCGCTCGCTCGAGGAGCGGATCGTCATCGACGCACCCGCCGAGGTGGTGTGGCGCGCACTGACGGAGGCGGAGGAGCTGATGCGGTGGTTTCCGCTCGAGGCCAGGGTCGAGCCGGGAACCGGCGGGACGATGTGGCTGTCGTGGGACGGCCCGAACGGCGCGACTACCCGCATCGAGGTTTGGGAGCCCAACCGCCGCCTTCGGACGGTGGAGCCCAGGCGGGATGCGGCGGGTCGCCCGGTGGAGCTGGTGGTGGACTACTTCATCGAAAGCGAAGGCGGGCGAACCACGCTTCGCGTAGTGCATTCCGGTTTTGGCACGGGGGCCGACTGGGACGCGGAGTATGACGGCACGCGCCGCGGGTGGCGCTACGAGCTGCGCGGCCTCAGGCACTACCTCAACCGCCATCGCGGCCTCTCGAGGCTGGTCGCGTGGGTCGCGGCCCGGACGTCGCTCTCGCCCGAAGCGTGCTACGCCGGCATCATGGGCGCCGGGCTGGCCCGGGAAGGGGCGGTGACCGGCCTCGACGAAGGCGATCCCTACCGGATCGTAGGCGCCGCCGGTGCATTCGAGGGCACCGTCCTAGTCAACCGGCCCCCGCTCGACTTTGCGGGGACGGTGGCCAATCTGAACGACGGGCTGCTTCGCTATGAGTTCTATTGCGGGAGTCCCAGGCTCTGGGTGGCGACGTGGGGCGTGGACGAGGGAGTGCTGAGGGAGCTCGAGGCCCGCCTCCGCGAGATCATCGCGCGGGCCTTGCCTCCCGGCGCGCTGAAGCCCGCCTGAACGGCCGGCGCGGCCTCAGCCCGCCGCGCCTCATTCGTGGCGCAACGCTTCGACGGGATCCATTCGGGCCGCCCGATTTGCCGGATAGAGCCCGAACACCAGACCTATCGTGATACTCACCCCGGCCGCGAGAGCTGCGCTCCAGAGCGGGACCTCGGACTGGAGGCTCAAGACGGCCTTGAGCAGCTCGCCCGCGCCGAGCCCGAAGGCGATGCCGACCGCTCCACCGATCGAGGTCAGCGTCGCCGCCTCTACGAGGAACTGCCAGAGGATCTCGCGCCGGGTGGCCCCGAGTGCTTTCCGCAAGCCTATCTCCCGCGTTCGATCCGTCACCGAAACCATCATGATCGCCATCACGCCGATGCCCCCGACCAGCAGCGCGACGCTCGACAGCGCCACCATCGCCACGAAGAAATAGGACGTGAAGTTGCTCACCACCGCGAGGATCTGATCCTGGGTGATGAGATCGAACGTGTCGGGCAGCCCCGGCCGGAGGTTCCGGACCCGGCGAAGGGCCGACGTGACCAGGTCCTTGGCCTGATCGACCGTCACGCCGGTGCGCGGCTTCGCTGCGATGAACAGGCCGTTGGTGTTGTCGTACCGGAAATTCTGGCGGGCGAATTCGAACGGCACCGTTCCCGCCGTTTCCTGGCCCGGCGGCTCGAAGATATTGGCCGGCTTCTGCCAAATCCCGATCACGCGCACCGACTTGGGTCCGATCCGTACAAACCGGCCGAGGGGATCCACCTGGCCGAAGAGCCGCTCCGCCACGCCGGCTTCCAGGACCACCACCGGATCGCCGGTCAGCTCGGCCTTACTGAAGAGGCGACCCCGCAGCAGGCTGCCGCCCTGGATCTCCATGAAGCCGGCGTCGGCGCCGAAGACCGTCACGGTCTGCGTTCGCTCGCCCTGATACTCGACGCGCTGGAACAGCTGCACCCAGAGTGAGGCATACGCCAGCTCCGGCAGCCGCGCGAGCGCGCCCGCGTCGGATTGTTCGAGCACGGGACGGATGCGGACCTCGTAGGGCAGGCGGTCGGGATTGAGCGGCGTCTGGGAGAAGTAGCGCACAACATAGAACGCCGTAGGGCCCGCGGTCTCGATCGCGTTGAAGATCTGCGTGCGGATCCCCTGGACCATCGAGGCGATTGCCATCACGGTGGTGACGCCGATGACGACCCCGAGAATCGTCAGGGCCGAGCGAAGCTTGTTCGACCAGATCGCGTCGAGCGCGATGCCGACGCCCTCGTCCACGTTGCGCAGGAGCATGGGCTATTCCACCCGGAGCGCGCTGATGGGGTCCAGCCGGGAGGCCCGGGACGCCGGATACACGCCGAACACGATACCGGTGCCTGCGCCGAGGGCGAGGGCCACGGCGACCGACCAGGCGGTTATCCGGGCTGGCAGCGGGGTGAACTGGGCGACGCATACGGCAAGCAACCAGCCGCCGAGGATCCCGAGGGCACCGCCCAGCGCGGAGAGGATGACCGATTCGACGAGGAACTGCCGGCGGATGTCGCGCCGGCGCGCGCCGAGGGATTTTCGAAGGCCGATCTCCCGGGTGCGCTCGTTCACGCTCATCAGCATGATGTTCATGATGACGATCCCGCCCACGACGATGCCGATGCCGACCACGGCCGGAATGGCAGTAAACAGGACACGCGTGAGACTCTTCCAGAACGCGACCAGCGCGTCCGCTTTGTCGACGGTGAAATCGTTGCTTTCGCCGGGGCGCAGGCGATGGGCGACGCGCATGGCTTCCTCGGTGCGGGCCATGGCATCGTCGATCGCGTCGGCGCTCGCCATCTTGACCGAGACGACGGTTGTCTTGCGACGGCCGTACATCGACTCGAACGTGGTAAAGGGGATCAGCACGAAGCCGTCGAACGATTGCCCCAGCACCCGGCCCTTCTTCCCGATGACGCCCTTCACGGTCAGCTCATACCCGGCCACCCGCACGGTCTTCCCCACCGCGGCCCCAGGCTCGTCGAAAAGCTCGTGAGCGATGTCCCAGCCGAGCACGACCGCGTATCGCCGCTCTTGGACATCGGGGTCGGCGAGCGGCGCGCCGAAGGCGAACCGGTAGTCCTGAACCAGCTGGTACGGCGCGGTGACCCCGAACACGAGCACGTTCGCGACCGTGCGGTTGCCGGCCTGGACATCGCTCACCGGCGTCGGCCAACCGGACTGGAGCGCCACGGCCTGGGCATCGGGCAAGGCCTTGGCCACCACCTCGGCGTCCTCGCGGGTCACGAGCGGCCGCTTGGCGATGGTCTTGAGCTGCTCGTCGTCCAGGAGGCCGACGGAGATGGGGCTCCGGCGGAGCTGGAACGCATTGGTCCCGATCATTGCGCCGGTGAGGTTTTCCCGTACGTAGGCGTTCATCCCCTGGATGATCGCGACCACGACGACGAGAAATCCCACCGAGACGATGATACCGAGGAGGGTGAAGAAGGAGCGCAGCTTCGCGCCGAGGATCGACTGGAGGGCGAGGCGGAGGGCTTCGGACAGAGGCACGGCTCACCGTTCCCTGCTGTTATTCGTACCTCAGCGCCTCCACCGGATCCAGCCGCGACGCCTTGCTTGCCGGGTACAGCCCGAACAGCACGCCGGTGAGCACCGAGGCGAACACGGCAGCGATCACGGAGGCCAGGGGGACCGCGGCCGGCACTGGGCTGAAGGACCGTACGGCCCATGCGGCGAGGGAGCCGAGTCCCATGCCGATGAGGCAGCCGACGAGCGTGAGCGTCGCCGCCTCGACCAGGAACTGAAACATGATCTCGCGCCGCGTAGCGCCGAGTGCCTTGCGCACACCGATCTCGCGGGTGCGCTCCGTCACGGAGATCATCATGATGGCGACGACGCCGACGCCGCCCACCATGAGTCCGACACTCGACAGGGCGATCATGGCGATGAAGAAGCCCGCCGTGATGCTGTTGAACGTGTCGAGCAGCTTGTTCTGAGTGACGACCGCGAAGTTGTTGTCCTCCCCGGGACGCAGCCCCCGCTCGCTCCGGAGCGCGGCGACGACCTGGTCCTGCGCCTCCTGGATGGTCGCCGAATCGGTGGGCACGACGGCGAAAGCCATGAATCCCTTCTGGTACTGTGCCACCTTCACGAAAACGGTGTGGGGAATCGCGAGCCGAGGCTTGTCCGCGTTGGAGAAGAGCGAGGATGCCTCGGCGTGCATGCCGACCACGGTGAACGGCTGGCCGAAGATCTTGATGGTCTGCCCGATGGGATCGAGCCTGGGGAAGAGCGCCTTCGCCAGGTGATCGTTGATCACCACGACACGTGCACCCGCCGCGTACTCCGCCTCGGTGTAGTTCCGCCCCTCGAGGATGTCGCCGCCGTTCACGGTGATCCAGTGCGGTCCAAATCCGGCCATGTCCACACCCTTGAGGTTCACGTCCTCCCAGCTCACGGGCCCCTGGGCGTCTTCCTCGATGTTCACGTCGCGCACGGCCGGCAGGTGACGCAGGATCTCCGCCTCCGCGACCGAGAGCCAGGGATTGCGCCGCCAGGGGCTGGTCTCGTCGGAGCCGTCGGAGACCGTGATGCCGCCCTGGAAGAACCGGAACACGAAGAAGGTCTTGGGCCCGGCGGCCTCGAGAATCTGAGTGACGCTCCGGTTGATCCCCGTGATCGCAGCCCCCATGGCGATGACGACCGTGACGCCGATGGCGACGCCAAGAATCGTGAGCGCGGCCCGGACCTTGTTGGCGCGGATCGAGTCGAGCGCGATGCCGATGCCCTCAGTCAGGCGGAACAGCATGGACACGGTCCGGAGCGGCGTCATTCGGCCCTCAGCGCGACGATGGGGTCAAGGCGGGAGGCCCGGCTTGCGGGATAGACGCCGGCCGCGATCCCGACGACCACGCCAAGCACGACCGCGACGACAATGGACCATGGCGCCACCGCCGCGGGGAGCGGGCTCAGCGCCTTGACCGCGAAAGCGAGGACGAGGCCCGTGCCAATGCCGAGGGCCGCCCCGGCGCTCGACAGGGTGGCGGCCTCGACCACGAACTGCGCGAGAATGTCCCGCCGCCGCGCGCCGAGGGCCTTCCGGATACCGATCTCGCGGGTCCGCTCGCTCACGGCCATCAGCATGATGTTCATGATGACGATGCCGCCGACGACGAGGGAAATGCCCACCAGAGCGGGGAGGGCGATGAACAGGACCTTGGAGATCTTGGCCCAGGTTCCCAGCGCACCCTCGGCGGTCTCGATGTAGAAGTTGTTGGGCTGATCCGGTCCGAGCTTCCGCGCGATCCGCATGTACTGCTCGGTTTCACCCACGGCCGCGAGCATGGACTCCGGGCCGTTCGTCTTGGCCCAGAGCTCGTGCACCACGTTCTCTGCGCAGAGATCCCGCCGGGCCGGCGCGGTGAACGGCACGAGGGCGAACCGGTCGAGCGAGAAGCCGAAGAGCGTGCCCTGCTTCTCCAGGACGCCGACCACCCGGTAGGGAAGGCCGGCGATCGTCAGCGACTTGTCGATCGGATCGACGCCGGGGAAGAACTTCTCCCGCACCAGGTCGCCGATGACGATCACCGGCATCCCTGCGCGGGCCTCCTGGGGTGTGAACGCGCGGCCTTCCGCCACCTGGTAGTTCTTGATGCGGAAATATTCCTCGTCCGCCGCCCGGACCTCGATCTTGCCCCGCAGCGTTCCCTGCGTGACCAGCATGTAGTCTTGGAAGCACGTGCGGGCGTAGATCGACGGCGTCCGCACCCGGTCCTTCACCAACGCCGCCTCCTGGTAATTCACCCTGGGGCGGCGGAGCCACTCGCGCCAGGTGTCGTCGGTAACGTTGCCGTTGTCGATGGCAGGGAAGCGCCGGACCTCGAAGGTGTTCACGCCGATCAGGCCGTTGGCGAACCGGTCCTGCATGTACCGGTTCATGCCCTGGACGATCGACACGACGGCGATGAGGAAGGTGACGCCGATGAGGACGCCGATGAGGGAGAAGAAGCTCTTGAGCTTCTGGACCCGGATCGTCTGGAGGGCGAGGCGGATGGCCTCAAGCAGCGGCACGGGAGTCCGCCTCGTGTCTCGCTCTCATGCAGCCGCATCCCGCGTGCTGCGGTCGCTCTCGACTCGCCCGTCGCGCAGCGTGACGACCCGCGCGGCGCAGGCCGCGATCTCTGACTCGTGCGTCACCATGAGGACGGTCTGGCCGCCGGCGTGCAGCTCGCCGAAGACCTGCATGATCTCCTCGCTCGTTACGCTGTCGAGATTGCCCGTCGGCTCGTCTGCCAGCAAAATGGACGGCTGGTTCACCAGGGCCCGCGCGATCGCCACCCGCTGCCGTTGGCCGCCGGACAGCTCGTTGGGCCGATGATCCATACGCTCCGCCAACCCGACTTGTGTCAGCGCGGCGGCGGCCTGGTCCCGCCGGGCCCGGGCCGGCACGCCGGCGTACACCAGAGGCAGCTCGACGTTGTGCAGGGCGGTGGCCCGGGGCAGGAGGTTGAACGTCTGGAACACGAACCCGATTTCCCGGTTCCGAACCCGGGCGAGCGCGTCGTCCGAGAGCCGGGAGACCTCCTGCCCGTTGAGCCAGTATTCGCCCGAGCTGGGCGTGTCGAGGCAGCCCAGCACGTTCATCATCGTCGACTTCCCCGAGCCGGACGGTCCCATGATCGCGAGGTACTCGTTGCGCTGGATGTCGAGCGTGACGCCGCGGAGCGCGTGGATGATCTCCGACCCCATCGCATACTCACGGGCGAGATCGCGGATCCGGATGATGGGATCGCTCATGACGTCATCGCTTCCTTCTTCTTCTCCGGTGCCTTCTTCACCCGGTCCCCGTCCTTCAGGTCCCGGATGGCCTGGTAGGTGCCGCCCACGATGGTTTCGCCTTCGCGCACACCATCGACCACCTCGAAGTACTCGTCCCCGGCGATCCCGATCTTGACCGGCCGGAACGTGGCGATCCCGTCCCGCACGACGAAGACGCCCTCGGCCTCCTTCTTCTTGAACTTCTTCGTCGCCCGGATGGTGTCCTGCGGCGCCAGATCCTCGTTGGGCACCTTCTCGTGCTCGCGTACGGTGAGGGAGATGATGGGCACCGAGAGCACGTTCTTCCGCGTGTCGGTGACGATGCGCGCGGTGCAGCTCAAGTCGGGCCGGACGTCGCGCGGCGGGCTCACGAGCGTGACCTCCACGTCGAAGTCCACCGCCCGGTCGTTGGTGCCGGTCTGCGCGCCCGCCGCGGTCTGCGAGAGCTTGGCGCTGTTGCTGATCTTCGTCACGCGGCCGAGGAAGGTCGTATCGGGATAGGCGTCGATGCTGACGTCCACCGAGTCGCCCAAATGGAGCCGGACGACGTCGGTCTCGTCCACCTGGACCTTGGCGAGGATGGTGGAGAGGTCGGCGATGGTCATGAGCAGCGCCGTCTCCTTGGAGAAGGTCCCGGGGACGGCGACTTCGCCCTCGTGCACGGGCAGCCGGACGACCCGGCCGGAGATCGGCGCGAACAGCTGGGTGCGGGCGAGGTTGTCCCGGGCTTCGTTGAGGCTCGCCTGCGCCTGCTCGACCTGCGCCTGGTTGGCGTTGAAGGTGGCGACCGCGACGTCATAGGCCTGCTGCGCCTGTTCCACGGCTTCGGTGGCGATCAGCTCGGGCGACGTCTTGTGGATCTGCATGGCGCGATCGAGCTGGCGCTGACTCTGGTCGCGGTTCGTGCGGGCCTGGACCAGCGCCGCCTGGTTGGACGCCAGCAGCGCCTCCCCCCGGTTGACGGCGCCCTGGAACTGCACCGGATCGATCTGCACCAGGAACTGGCCCTTCTGAACGAGGTCCCCCTCTTTCACCGCGATCCGGAGAATCCGGCCGGTGATGTCGGCGGTGACGTCCACGGTCTTCTCCGCGTCGATCTTGCCGCTGGCGGTCACCGCCGCCACCAGATCCCGCCGCGCCACGGTGTCCATCTTCACCGCGACGGCCTTGTTCCTCTTCTTCACCGCGCTCGCCGCGACGAGCCCCCCGACGGCGAGGACGACGACGCCGACGATGAGACCGATCTTCACTCCACGGGACATGGTCGTTCCTCGCTCTAACGAAGGGGACGGCCGACCGCAGCTTCGAGCGCGGTGATGGCGCGGTGATAGTCGTAAACGGCACCTACATAGGCACCCTCGGCCTGCGTCACGGCGTTCTGCGCGTCGGTCACCTCGAGGGCCGAGCCGAGCCCGACGCGATAGCGGTCGCGGGCCAGACGCAATTGCTCACGGGCGGCATCCCGGGCCTGGCTCTGGGCGCCGATGGCCCGATACGCGCTGCCGACCGCCAGGTACCGGGCCTCGACGTTCGCGCGCACGAGCAGCCCTTGCGCACGCAGGCTCTCGTCGGCGTTCCGCTGCTGGGCCCGGGCCTGGGACAACTGGAGGTGCCGGCTGAACCCGGTGAACAGCGGCAGCGAGATCGTCAGACTCGCCTGGAACGGCTGGTTCGTAAAATGGAACGGGAAGACGCTGTTCGCGTCACGGATCTGTTGCGCAACAGAGGGAAGCAGGCTGTTCCCGGTCGGATCGAGGTTGCTGGTCCCGAGGCAGTCGGGGACGACGCCACCGAGATTGAGCCCGGTTCGGATCTGGTTGTTGAACTGGCACTGCGCCGCGGACTGCTGCGCGCTCTGAAGACTCCGGGTCAGCAGCCCGTTCTCGTCGGTGAGCTGCTGGGTGAACCCGGACCAGCCCGCCTGAGCCGTGACTCGGGGAAAGAAATCCGAGCGCACGGCGCGCACGTTCGCCCGGGCCGCGGTCTCCCGCGCCTTCAGCGCCCGGAGCGACGGGTTTTCGGCTTCGGCCTGATGAAGGAGCTCGTCGAGCTGGAACTGGGGCGCGGTTACCGGGAATGAATCGGTGAGCGCCACCTGCTGCACCGGCACCGGGGGCTCGACGCCCATGCGCCGGAACAACTCGAGCTTGGCCTCGTTTTCCCGCTGGTACGCCTGGAGCAGGGCCACTTGCGAGGTGCCCCGCGTCGCCTCGGCTTGCCGGACGTCGAGCAGCGTCGCCTGGCCGACCTGGTAGCGGGCGCGAGCGAGGCGGAGAAATTCGTCGTTGCGGCTCACCTGCTGCCGGGCGACCTCCGTCTGGGCAACGGCGGCCAGCACGTTGAGGTACTGGGTGGTGACGTCCGAACGAAGGTTGACCCCGGCGTCCTCGATGTCCTGTCCCGTCGCCCGCTCGAGCGCCTTCTGCTGGCTCGGCCCCGCCAGCACGCGCCCGTCGAACCGCCACTGGAGGCCGACCTGGTAGTTGGAGCTGATGAACGCTGGTGTACTCTGAAAGAAGAAGGTGCCGAACTGTGACTCGCCCGACCCGCTGTAGCCCAGGCCGCCGGACACGGATAGCTGAGGCAGGAAGTTGCCGTAGGCATTCCGCACGCCCCATCGGGCGGGATCCGCGTTGTTCAGGGCCTGGCGATACGTGGGACTCTCGGTCCGCGCACGCGACAGCGCATCAGCGAGCCCCAGCGTGGCGGACGGCTGCGGGCGGACGGCGAAGGCGGTGTCCTGGACTTCCTGGGCGGCCGCAACCGAGGGCGGCGCGAGGGCGAGAATGGGCAGAACCAGCCAACGGCGCATGCCTGTTTCCTTGTGCGTGGGGGAGCCCGGCCCACCTACGGGCCGCGCCAAACATAAGTTTCAGGTTGCGACGAAGGGACGCGGAAAGCGTCCCTGCCAGGTCACTTACCGGCGGGGGTAACCACGATGCCGGCGCCGGGCAGCTCGAGACGCTGAAGCCGGCCCTGGGAGTCGACGGTCAGCGTGCCCGTCACATCGCCCGAGAACTGGATCGTGGCTCCATCGGGACCGGATTCCCGGCGCGCGACGATCGTTGCCTGCCGGGCGCCGCGCGGGAAGACGGCCGTAACCCGCGCGCCGGCGGGGGTGGCGACCTCCGCCAGCGCGAGATAGAGAGAGAAGACCCGATCATCCAGCAGGACCAGATCCCGCCCGCCGGGGAGCTCGCGGCCGGCCTCGGATCCCTTTGAGACCGATCGGACGATGAGGCGCGCGCCGGAGCCCGCCGCCAGAATGACGACGTTTCCCTCGGGCGCCTGCACGTCCAGCTCGAACTTGGCGATCGAGCCGTCGGGCGCCCGCTCCTGGATCGCCCCCAACTGAAGCGTCGGGCTCGAGGCGGGATAGCGGCTGCGGGCCGTGATCGCGCTCGCCCCCGTGCGCGTGCCGGGCCCGACGGAGTACTCCTCCCGGCCGATCTCCTTGCCGCCCTGCTGGACGGTCAGAGCCCGGTCGAAAGTCTGCTGAGCCGCGGCGGGGGCGGCCCGGAAGAGGAGCAGGCAGGCGAGCAGCGCGCGCATGGCGGGCGATGTCCCGGTCAGGGGCGGAGAAGCCGCTGGTTCAAACGCTCGAAGATGAATCTATACAGAGCTTCCCCCTTGGTGGCCGAGGCCGGGAGGTCGGGCGGAATGAGATCGGTCGCGACGAGATCGGGCTTGAGATGGAGCAGAAGCGAGGTATCCAGCTCGCCGCCCACGGCCTTCGGTCGAGGCGAGACCAGCCGATCGCCGAATTCGAGCGCGAAGACGTCCAGGACGACCACCGAGGCGGCCGCCGTGCGGATGGTGCTCAAGGCCTCGAGGTGGGCGTCGTCGGCCTGGGCGGTGAGGATCATGAACTCACGGACGCCTGCCCCGTCCTCCCAGGACTCGATAAGTTCGTTCATGACCCGATGCAGCGTCTTTCGACGGAGGGCTGCGCCACCGGGCAGCGGGTGGGACGGAGGCTGCACGCCGTACTCGATGGCGGGCGCGCGGGGGATGCCGGTTGCGGCCGACAGATCGTCGGCGAGCCGCTCGACGATGATGCTGTCGCAACCGAGCGGCAGGTGCGGGCCGTGCTGCTCGGTGGTGCCGACCGGCACCAGCAGCGCGGGTCGCGCGTGGAGGCGGTCCCGCACCGCGACGGGCGTCATCTCCTTCAGGCGCCAAGGACGAGGCTCGTGAGGCATCTCGCTCGCTGGTGGGCGGTGCTCGTGCTGGTCGTGGGCACCGCCGCCGCCGAGTGGCTGCGCCAACCGTCGGCGGCATGGGTCGTGGCCAGCTGGATCGCCGGTGCCGCCGCGATCGCGGCGCTCCAGCCCTGGTCGGGTTTGCGGCGCCGGGCGTTGATCGTCGCGATCAGCGCGCTCGTCGTCGGGCTCACCATCGCCCACCTGCGGCTCCACGCAGTCGAAACCGCGTGGGACCAGGAACGGGCGCGCGCCGTGGAGTCGGCATCGGACGCGCTTGCCCGAAGCCTCCACCTCGCCTACGCAGGCGTCAACCAGCTCGCGGCCGAAGGGAGCGAGGCCGGCGTCGGCGACCGCGACGCGGCGTTCCGGCGCCTTGCCCGCGCGGTGCCCGTCTTCGGACCGGAGATGGGCGTGGTGGTGCTCGACTCCACCGGCATGCCCTGGGCCTGGGCTGGACAGCACCGCCTGGCGCCCGTGGCCGACGGCGATTCGATCGCCGTTCGGACGACGGGATATTACGTCGTGCTGGAGGCGCGGCGCCACTCGGCCGGCGGGCGCGTGGCGGTGGCCTCGGTGCTGGTGTGGGCGCACGCGTCGGTGCCGGAGCGCGATCGGAGCCTGGCCGAGATTCTCCGTCGGCAGACCGACGTCTCCTTCATCTTCTATCCACCGGGCAACGCCCCCGGCAAGCGGGATCTGTTCCGCTATGAGGAGCCGGGACCCGGAGGGTCGCGGCTCCTCTCCGCGTTGGCGGTGCCGCCGGAGCAGGGCACGGCCAAGGAGCTGGCCTTCGAGCGCGGAGGTCGGGCGGCCACCTGGCTCCTGCTGCTCGTGCTTGCTCTCGCGTTCTCGCTCGCTCCCCGGCCGCTCGAGCGCTACGTCGTCCTCGGATTCGTGGTCTGGCTCGCGGCCCGCGCGCCGATCGGCGCAGCGCTCGGGGCACAAGCCCTCTTCTCGCCGGCGACCTTCTTCCGACCGATCCTGGGTCCGCTTTCGGGATCGGCGGGCGCGCTCGGGCTGGCCGGCGGACTGCTGACGCTGGGCGGCGTGTGGCTCTGGCTCCGGCGTCCTCCGCGCCGGTGGTACGGGCTTGCCGCCGCGATCGTGCTCCTGCTCGCGTCGCCGTCGCTGGTCATCGCGTTGGCGCGCGGGATCACGCCGCCCGCACGCGGCGCCCCGCCGGGGCTCTGGCTCTCGTGGGAACTGACGCTCCTGTTCGCCGCGTCCGCCCCGATCGTGGTGGCGGCGGCGCTGTTCCGTGGCACGGAGCAGCCGGGCGACCGTTGGCGGGTGCCGACGGGGGTGGCGATCGCTCTCGTGGCGTCGATCGTCGGCCTGTTCGGCTGGAGCCCGGACGGCTGGCCCGACTGGTATCCCTTCCTGTGGGCGCCGGCGTTGCTGCTGGTGGCGCTGCCCGCGCCCCGCTCCGCGACCATTCTGGGAATCGGCCTGGTTGCGGGCAGCTCGGCGGCCCTCGCCACCTGGGGCGCCGAGCTGGCGGGACGGCTTCAGGTAGCCCAGCGCGACGTGGCGCGTCTCGGCCCCGAGCCCGACCCGCTGGCGCTCCCGCTGCTGGAGGGATTCGGCGACGCGGTCCGCCGGGGCCCATCACCCAGCACGGCGTCGGAGATGTATGCGCTCTGGGGCGAGTCCCAGCTCGGCGAGCAGTCGTACCCCGCGCACCTCGCGCTCTGGAGTCGAGACGGCGCGCTGCGCGAGGAATTGCCGCTCGACTCGCTCGACGTGCCGCTACCGCTGCTCGCCGCGATCGTCCGAGGCGTGCCTGCGGCGCAGACCCAGCGGGTGATGCCGCTCCGCCGCCTGCCCGGCGTCCACTACGTGCTGGCGGTCCGCGTGGCGCCGGGCTCCGTCATGACGGTCGCGGTGGGGCCGCGCTCGCGCCTGGTGCCGCCGGGCCGCCTGGGACGGCTGCTCGATCCCGACCGGCGAACCTCGACGCTCTATCAACTCACCCTGGCGCCTCCGTCCCCCATGGCGGCCCCCGAAGGCGACGCGCTGCGCTGGCGGCGGGAGGGATGGACGCTCCGGGCTGAGCGGCGCCTGGACCTTCCGGGCGGTCCCCGCGAGGTGCGGGCGGCGATCGATCTCCGCGGTCCGTTGCCGGTCTCGGTTCGCGGCGTTCTGGTCGTACTGTTCGACGTGGGCGTGCTGGCTTTCGCGTGGCTGCTCGCCGAGTTCGTGGCTGGGGCGCCGCCCGCGCTTCCGCGCTGGCGCAGTCTGGCCCGATCGTTCCGCTTCCGCTTGGCGGTGACACTGGCGGTGTTCTTCATGCTCCCGACCGTGGGGTTTTCGATCTGGGGCTTCGTGCGCCTCGCGGCCGAGGCCGAGCGCGGGCGCGATCTGCTGATCACCCAGACGCTCCGCGACGCCGCGCTGGGTGCCCCGGGGCTCGAGCGGTCACGCGGGGCGGGCCTCGAGGACCAGCTGCGCGAGCTGAGCCGGCGAGTCGATGCCGACCTGGCGCTGTACCGCGGCGGCGCCCTGGCCGCGACGAGCGCGCCGGTGCTCCAGGACCTGGGCGTGGTGGGACAGCTGATGGATCCGGTCGCGTTCCGCGCCCTCGCCATCGTCGGGCAGCTGGAGCTGACCCGGGGCGGCCCGATGCCCGAGTTGGGCGAGCGCGTGGGATTCCGGGTGGTCCAGCCGGGCATCCCCGCCACGGTGGGGGTGCTGGCGACGCCGCAGGTGGCGGACGACTCGAATCTCGGCGCCCGGCAGCTCGATCTGGCACTCGTCCTTCTACTCGCCACGATCATCGGCGTCGTCGCCGCGCTCATCGGTGCGCGGCGAGCCGCTCTCGCGCTCTCGCGCCCGGTGTCGGAGCTTCGGCGCTCGGCCATCGCGCTCGGTCGGGGCCAGGCGATGCCGGCGCACTCGGCGCATCCGCCGCTCGAGTTCGAGCCGGTGTTCGGCGCGTTCGAGCGGATGGCGGCCGACATCCGCTCGAGCCAGAGCGCGCTGGAGGAAGCGCGGCACCGGACCGCCACGGTCCTCGCGACGGTCGCCACCGGTGTGGTGGGCCTGGACCCGGACGGGCGGGTCATCATCGCGAACCGGCAGGCGGTCGACCTGCTTGGGGTTCCCCTCGCCGAGGGGGATCCACTGCTGGAGCGGCTGGATGCCGGGTGGCGGCCGTTGGCGGAGGCGGTGCGGGCGTTCCTGGCCGCGCCGGAATTGCCCGGGGCCAGTGCCGAGCTGACGGTCGGAGGGCGCCGGCTGACGGTGCAGCTCGCCGCCCTGGGGCCGGACCTCCGCGGGGCGGTGCTGGCGTTGACCGACGTGAGCGACATCTCCCGCGCGGAACGGGTGCTGGCCTGGGGTGAGATGGCGCGGCAGGTGGCGCACGAGATCAAGAACCCGCTCACGCCGATGCGGCTCGGCGTGCAGCATCTGCGCCGTGTCTGGCGCGACCGACCAAGCGAATTCGACGGGACCCTCGAAGACACCGCGCACCGAATCCTCGGCGAGATCGACCGGCTGGACACGATCGCGCGGGCGTTCAGCCGGTTCGCCGCACCGGGGCCGGCGCAGGAGCCACTCGAGGCGGTCGACCTGGCGGAGGTGGCCGACGAGGTCGTCCAGCTCTACCAGCTGGCCGGAGAGGGCGCTGCCACTGTGCGACTCGAGGCCCCGGGGGTCGCGTTCGGCGACGCACGCCGGGACGAAATCAAGGAAGTCCTGGTGAACCTCCTGGAGAACGCGCGCAACGCCGGTGCGCGCGCGATCGTCGTCGCGGTGGCGCCGGGGCGGCTGGAGGTGCGGGATGACGGCTCCGGCGTCCCGCCCGACCTGCTGCCCCGCATCTTCGAGCCGAGGTTCTCCACGACGACGAGCGGATCGGGGCTGGGGCTCGCGATCGTGCGGCGGCTGGTGGACAGCTGGGGCGGAACGGTGGACGTGGAGTCGGTCGTGGGGCAGGGAACGACGGTGGTCGTGCGGTTGCCGGCGGTGAGCCTCCCGGCGCGGTCGGCGGGGCTTTAGTTCGTCGTCGCCAGGGCGAGGCGGATCAACTCATCTTCGGTGGAGCCGCGGGCGAGAAGATCGAGCGCCGCCTGCATCTGCCGATCGTCCAGCAGCCGGCGCCGGCTGGCGGCGGCGTCACCGAACACCTCGCGGGCGACCTCATAGCCCAACTGGCGGTCCACGTAGGTTGCGGCACTGTCGAAGACGGTCGGCGCCACGCGGACGTCCCGGGCCGCCAACTCGGCGCGAACCCGTTCCCGCATCGCCGGCGTCACCGCGAAGTCCTCGGAGCTGAGCTCCGCCTCCGCCTTTACCGCCACGGCGCAATCGGCGAGCGCTCCCCGGAAGGCAGCGTAGTTGCTCCCCAGCGAATCCAGGAACGCCCGCTCGCCGGCCGTGTACGCGTCCCGCCGAACGATCAGATCGGGCTGAATGCCTTTGCCCTCGGGGAGCGGACGCCCCCGGTCGGTGCGGAACCGGACGCCGCGCATCGTGGCGAGAAGGCGCGCATCGGCGAGCACGCTGTCGGAATGGGTCCGTGCCCGATTGACGGTGCGTCCGCTGGGCGTGAACCAGCGCGCGGTCGTGAGCTTTATCGCCATGTCGCTGTCGAGCGGGTACGTCGTCTGGAGCACACCCTTGCCGTAGGTCGGCAGACCCACGATCACCGCACGGTCATGGTCCTGCAGCGCGCCGGCAATCAGCTCGGCGGAGCTGGCGGTCCCGTCGTTCACCAGCAGCACGAGCCCGAGATCGGGCCAGCGCGAGCCGATGGCGGCGACGTACGTCTTGGAGTGCTCCGCTGTGCGCCCGCGAGTGCGCACGATCGTATCGCCCTTGGCCAGGAAGAGCTCGGCCACCTGGACGCCCTGCTTGATCAGACCGCCGGGGTTGTTCCGCAGATCGAGCACCAGCGTCCGCATGCCCCGCTTCCGGAGGTCCCACACCGTGCCCTGCAGCTCGTCGGCGGAGCCCTCGCTCAGCGAATGCAGCGCCACGTAGCCGGTGGTGGAAGTGAGCATCACGCCGGGCGATGTCGCGGGGACGCGCACGCCGCGCTTGGCGGCGCGGTTCTCCGGCGAGTCGAGCTCGCCGGTGCCGGACATCTGGCGGCTGAACTGCCGATAGCCCTCGCCGACCAGCAGCTCGGCGTAAGGGTCCTTGAGCTGCGAGACCAGCGTCCGGGCGGTGTTCTCGAACATCTCGGTCTGATCGGGGGAGTCGAGCGAGTGATCGTGGATGACCGAGAGCACGGTCTCCAGCACGCGCGCCTGCTCGTAGAGCGCCTCGCGCTCGGTCGACTCGCGATGCAGCAGCCACCCTCCGGACACGAAGGAGAGGCCTGCCACGAGTGCGAGTGTGCCGAGGCGTTGCATCATAGGGAAAGGCTTGCCGCGAATTGCCAGCGACTCCTGTTTGTTGCCGGAGAGGCGTCGGGGTCTAAAGCGCCGTCACGACGCCACTTGTGTTGTTCGGGGGCTATGATCAGGCAAAACCGGGGCCGCACCCGCCCCCGGCCGGCAACGGGTTGGCATTCGAATCCTCCCAGGAGGGACGCGTGAAGCGATTGTGGCTTCTTGCCTTGATCGTCGCCGGGCCGGTACAGGCACAAAGCGTCGCAGAGGTACGCGGGCCGGCAATTCCCAACGGATACCTCGGCTACACTTTTTGTCGGGCAGGCCTCGCCGAAACCTGGATTCGGGCGGATATCGTGGGAACGCCACAGGCGGACGAGGTGCTCGCGCACGAGGCCGTGCACCGGCGCCAGGCGGAGGAAGCGGCGAGCTGCGAGGCGTTCTTCGCGAGTCTGGTGTCGGCGCGGCGGGTCGTGGAGGTGGAGATCCCGGCGTACTGCGCGCAATGGCAGGTGGTGAAGAAACGCGGCGGGGACCGGGATGCGACGATGCGGGAGTACGCGCTCCGGATCTCGGCGCAGGCGGGGGCGATGGAGAATCGGCTGGACGTCCTTGCCATGCTGAAAGAACAGTGCGGGAAGGAGAGACGGTGAACGGTAAACGGTGAACGGTGAACAGGGAGAGCTAAGAGGTAAGAGGGCGCGCGGCGGGGACACGGAGTGTTGCGATGCGGGGGTGTCGAGCGCGCCATTTGGCGCCGGCCGGCGCGCGGCGGGTGATTGTCCAGGCCGAGCGGGTGGCTACTCTCGACAACCTCGCCACCAGCCGCCGTCATGCTCGCTCGCGTCCGTTCCGCCGCCGTGCTCGGCGTCGATGCCTATCCGGTCGAAGTCGAAGTTGATCTCTCCAATGGACTACCCTCGCTCTCCACCGTGGGGCTGCCGCAGAGCGCCGTCAAAGAGGGGCGCGAGCGGGTGCACGCCGCCATCCTGAACGCCGGGTACGAGTTCCCCCTCCGGCGAATCACCATCAACCTGGCCCCGGCCGACCGGCCGAAGGCCGGCTCCGGGTTCGACCTCGCCATCGCGCTCGGCATCCTGGTCGCGAGTGAGCAGGTGCCGAGCGACCGGCTGGGCGATTTGCTCGTGCTGGGCGAGATCGGCCTCGAGGGCGATCTCCGACCGGTGCGGGGCGCGCTGCCGGTGGCACTCTGCGCCCGCGCGGCCGGCGCACGGTGCGTGGTGCTTCCCGCGGTGAACGCGGCCGAGGCGGCGCTGGTGGACGGGCTGGAGGTCCGGGCGGCGACGACGCTGGCCGAGGTGTGCGGATTTCTCGCCGGCCGCGCCGACCTTCAGGTCGTGCGGGCTGACGCCGACGCCGCGCTGCGGCAGGCGGCGGAAGACACGGTGGACTTCGCGGAGGTCCGGAGCCAGGCGGTGGCGAAGCGCGCGCTGGAGATCGCGGCGGCAGGCGGTCACAACGTGCTGATGACCGGGTCGCCCGGCGCGGGGAAGACGATGCTCGCGCGGCGGCTGCCCACGATCTTGCCAAGTCTGAGCCTCGCCGAGGCGATCGAGGCCACGAAAATCCACAGTGTGGCCGGTACCCTGGCGCCCGGTTTGCCGCTCGTCGCGACGCGACCGTTCCGCGCGCCGCATCACACGGTGAGCGACGCGGGCATGATCGGCGGCGGGTCGTGGCCTCGGCCGGGTGAGGTGAGCCTGAGCCACGCCGGCGTGCTCTTTCTCGATGAGCTGCCGGAGTTCCGGCGCAACGTCCTGGAAGCGCTGCGGCAACCACTGGAAGACGGCGTGGTCACGCTGAGTCGGGCCGCGATGAGTCTGTCGTTTCCCGCCCGCTTCATG
>CAZFKN010000029.1:18538-31597 GCA_964519805.1 uncultured Gemmatimonadaceae bacterium | reverse complement strand
GGCCTCCGGCACCCCCGCCGTGGCCACCCAGGAAGGCATCGGCGTCTGCCCGTAAACTGGCAAGCAATTCGTCAGTCGGTGGCAACGTGCAGGGGCGGAGATGATCTCCGCCCCTGCAGTCTTTGGCAGGAGGCCAGGCACGGCAGTCTTGCAATATTCGGCTTCAAGGCGCGAAATCGGGATCCGAAACGATCGGTGTTTCTCCGGCTAAGTAGGTGGAGTGAATCGCGTTGTGCCTTGCCTTCGGGTGGTGGCATATGTGTTGCCCCTCAACGCGCTTGGACAGACTCAGCACCCCGGCTGCCGTCCTTCACGCACGCGAACTTTTCGGAGGTTTCATGTCGGACCGCAAGGGCTTCACCCTGATCGAGCTTCTGATCGTGGTCGTGATCATCGGCATCTTGGCCGCGATCGCGATTCCGAAGTTCGCCAACACCAAGCAGAAGGCCGTCAAGTCGAGCATGATCTCGGATCTGCGCAACCTGGCGACGGCGCAGGAAGCCTTCTACGCCGACTCCTCGAAGTATGCCACGACCTACGGCACCACCATCGCCACCGGTCAGGTGAACTTCGCGCCCAGCCAGCGGAACACCCTGGTGATCAACACCGCCTCGAACGCGAGCGGGTGGGCGGCGACGATCTCCAACCCGGGTTACTCGCCGGGCTCGTGCGGCATCTTCGTCGGCTCGACCTTCTCGGCCTCCGGCACCCCCGCCGTGGCCACCCAGGAAGGCATCGGCGTCTGCCCGTAAGCGGGACGGTGATGACGAAAGCTGGGAGGGGCATGGGTGGTGCAGGACACCACCCATGCCCTTTGCTCTAGAACGAAAGTTGGGGTGCCGGGCACCGGCGCGCGGTCCCACGGGCCGAGCGCGCAACCCGTTCTAAGTGGTCTGGGGAGAGGGTGGGTTCATGGCGATGCGGGCCGGCGGGCCGTAGGAGCATACGTGCGGCACAGATCCCCGCGCTCGCTTCGCACGGAGCTCCTGGTAAACCTCGGGTTCGTCACCTCTGCGGCGGTGATCCTCGTCGGTGTCACGACTGTGGTCCTCGCCGGCGGTGACCTCCAGGAAACGCTCGAGCCCCTCCTGATCCTCTGGCTCGGAAGCACGGTGGTCTTCTTGCTGTTCGGCGCGTACGTGGTCCGGCGGCTCGTAGTCATCCCGCTCAAGCGTCTCTCGGCAGAAGCCGACACCTTCGCCGCGGGACGGCTGGACGACAGCCCGGGAAGCTACGAAACCGCCGAGCTCACCCACCTCTCCGGGCGATACCGCGCCATGGCCGAGAGCTTGCTGGACGCACAGAGTCAGATGGTGCGGGTGGAAAAGCTCGCCGGGATCGGGACGCTCGCCGCCGGCGTAGCACACGAGGTCCGGAATCCGCTCGCGGCGGTGAGCACGTACGTGGACGTTCTGCACCGCCGGGGTGCGGACCGCGAGTTGACCGAGGCCATGCAGGGCGCCATCGCGCGGATCGAGCGCACCGTCGAGAGCCTCCTGAGCTATGCTCGGCCCGGCGTCGCTGACGGGGTGGTCGAGCTCAATGAGGCCGTGCGAGCCAGCCTCGATTTCCTTGGTGCGCAGGGGCTTCTCAAGGGGCAGAAGCTGACGGTGGAGCTCGAACCCGACCTTCCAGCGGTGCGGGGCGACCATCACCTGCTCGAGCAGGTGGTCGTGAATCTGGTGGTAAACGCCTGCCAGGCTGCGCCCAGAGGCACTCTCGTCGTGGGGACCACCCGCGAGCGTTTTGAGTCGCGCCAGCGCAGCCGGCATCGCGTCCGGGACGGTGACAGCACGCCGTCGGAAACGAACGGCGGGCGTGCGCGGGTCTGGTCGAGCCGGCCGCGCCGGCCCGACGTGGTTCCCGGTACGCCGGGAGTGCTGCTCTATGTCGCCGACGACGGTCCCGGGGTTCCGGAGAAGAACCGGGAGCGGGTGTTCGACCCGTTCTACACCACAAAGGACCCTGGCGAAGGCACCGGACTGGGCCTGGCCATCGTCGCCCGGACCGTGCACGACGCGGGCGGCACTGTTTGGGTGGATCGCGCGCGTGAAGGCGGCGCGGTGTTCAAGGTGTTCATCCCGCTTGCGCTGCAGCCTGGTCCGGCAGCCGGGGAGCCGAGCTATGCGACTGCTGATCGTTGACGACGACGCTGACCTCCGCCAGTCCCTGAGCCTGTTGCTCCGGGAGTCCGGCTACGAGGTCGTCGCGGAGGCCGACCCCGACGCAGCGCTCCGGCGCGCTGGTGCCGAGGAGTTCGATCTCATTCTCTGCGACGTGAAGATGCCGAGGATGGATGGGCTGGCTTTCCTGCGCCGATATCGCGCGGATCGCGGCGCGGCGCTGATCATCATGATGAGCGCCTATGGCACCGAGGATGCAGCACTCGCCGCCATGCGCGAAGGCGCCTACGACTACCTCCGCAAGCCGTTCCGCCCCGACGAGGTCATCATGACCGTCCGCAAGGCGGAAGAGCGGGAGCGGCTCCGGCGCGAGGTCGAGACGCTGCGGTCAAGCCTGGGCGCCGATGCCGTGCGCGATCTGGTCGTAGCCGAGAGCCGAGTGATGCGGGACCTCCTCGAGCTCGCGAGCCGGGTGGCCCGGCACAACACGACCGTGCTCATCACCGGCGAAAGCGGCACCGGCAAGGAGGTGCTCGCCAAGGCGATCCACCGGATGAGCCCCCGTCATGAAATGAGCTTCACCGCCATCAACTGCGCAGCCATCCCCGAGCAGCTGCTCGAGGCCGAGCTCTTCGGCCACACCAAGGGGGCGTTCACCGGCGCCACCGCTGACCGGGCCGGGCTCTTCGAGTCCGCGCACCAGGGCACGCTCCTGCTGGATGAGATCGGTGATCTGCCGCTGGGCCTCCAGGCAAAGCTCCTCCGCGTGCTCGAGGAGGGAGAGATCCGGCGCCTCGGCGGCCGCGAAGGCAAGAAGGTGGACGTGCGCGTCATCGCCGCGACCGGAAAGCCGCTGGATCAGGCCGTGGAGCGGGGCCAGTTCCGCGCCGACCTCTACTACCGGCTCGATGTCGTCCGGCTGCACATCCCGCCGCTGCGTGAGCGCCCCGAGGACATCGCGGCGCTGCTGACCCACTTTGCGCGCCAGGCGGCACAACGTCTTGGTCACCTGGTGAGCATCACGCCGCAGGCTCTGAGCATGCTTTCCCAACACTCATGGCCCGGCAACGTGCGGGAGCTGCGGAACGCGGTGGAGCGCGCCGCCGTGCTCGGCGGAGCCAAGCCGCTGGACAGCGCCGACTTCGCGCTGGGTAACGGGAATGGAAGAAACGGCGCGACGCCCGTGCCTCAGAGTGGCTCCTACGACCTCCGCACCCAGGTCGAGGAAGTGGAGCGCGCGCTCATCATGCGCGCCCTCGATGCCTCCAAAGGCAATCGGCGGGAGGCGGCGCAGCTCCTCGGCATTAGTCTTCGGACCCTGTTCTACAAGCTCCGCAGAGTCCACGCGGCGTAAGCTGGGGGCGGGGGGCGGCAGCCCTCCACCTTCAGCTGCCAGATTCCGCGCCACGACTTGCAGTTCGCGCAGGTATTGGCGCTTCCTTGCGGGTCCCCAAAACAGCAAACTGATTGTTGACAGTCACTTACGGTGTGGTACGCCGTCTGCTTTCTAATCGTTTGTAGCTCGCGCTCCATCCGTCGTCACTGAATTCGGAGGGCAGCAGGTGCCCAAACTCGACTCCCGCGGGTTCACGCTGGTCGAAGCGCTTGTGGTTCTGGGCGCGGTCGCCGTGTTGTTCGTGATCGGCTACCCCAAGATCGAGAGCGCGATGACCAAGGCGAATGTCCGGTCCGCTCGCAGCTCCGTCATCACGCTCTACAATCAGGCCCGGAACCGCGCCGTCCGGGAGGGCCGGTCCATGACCCTGCACTTCTCCAACAGCAACGGCACCGCGTGGATGACCGGCAGTCCTCGCCGCGCCAGCGGCACCGCCACCTGCGGATGTGACACGGTCGGGACCATCCAATACCTGAACGGCGCTTACGGCGTCACCATCACGCCGACACCGGACACGTTCCGCATCGACCCTCGCGGCCTCGGCGTGCAGCCGTCGGCCACCGGGACGGTGATCACCTTGGCCAAGCTCGGCTACCAGGACTCGGTCCTGATCTCCGGTTACGGGAGGGTGAGCAAGTGAGCCCGAAAGACTCCCGCGGCTTCACCGTCATCGAGGTCCTCGTCGCCGTGCTCGTGCTCGGCATCGGGATCACGGCGCTCGTGGGCTCGTCGGCCCTGGTCACGCGGCAGATTGGTCGCGGCCGCATTCTTACCATCGCGACCGAGGTCGCCAATCAGCGTCTCGAGAATCTGCGCCTGCTCGCCCGGCCGTACAACGGCGCCGCCGCCTGCAGCAGGGCCGGATTTGCCAGCAGCACGGCGCCGGACACAGTCCGGAACGTTATCGAATCGTGGACGGTGACGGGCAGCGGCAACAGCCGGACCGTCTCAGTTGCCATCTCGTACCCTCGCCAGGGCGGGCGGAGCTACGATACTCTGACCACGATCGTGGGGTGCTACTGATGAAGTCCGGACGCGGATTCACCCTGATCGAGCTGCTGGTCGCACTTGTGCTCTTCCTGATTGTATCGAGCGCGATCTTCTCGCTGCTCAACAACACGCAACGGGTTTCCCGGGCGCAGGCCGAGCGGGTCGATATGCAGTCGAACATGAGGGCGGGGGTGCTGGTGGTGCCCTCCGATCTCAAGATGATCGGCTACGACTCGCTGCCCGGCAGCGCAGGCGTGACCTCGGACATCATCGCTATGGGGCCCGACAGCGTCATGTTCCGAGCGATCCGTGCCAGCGGAATCGTCTGCAAGTTCACTGCGGCGGACGTCGTCACCGTGGATACGACCCCATCCCTGTACTACTCCGCCTACCGGCCCCCGGTCTCCGGGGCGCGGGACTCGCTGATGTTCTTCCTCGACCTGGATCCGACCACGTCGTTGGACGACCGCTGGGTGTCGAGTCGAAAGATCTCGAGCGTGGGCGCCGGCACGTGCCCGGCTACGTACGGTTCCCGGGCAGGCCTTCAGCTCGGCACCAAGATGGGATACATCGGGGCCAACGACAGCCTGACGATCGGGTCGCCATTTCGTAGCTACGAGGTAATGGTGTACCACCTGTACCAGAGCGGGTCCAAGTACTACCTCGGCGCCCGCTCGGCGAGCAACGGTGAGACCTCGTTCCAGCCGGTGCTGGGGCCCCTGACGTCGAACGGGTTCCGACTCGACTACTACGACTCGACCGGCACCACCGTCACCTCGACGCCCAAGAATGTTCGCACTATCCAGGTGACCCTGATCGGCCAGTCCGATGTGTCGATCAACGGAAGCGGCGGCGGGACCCAGAGTGTCAACAGCGACAGCGTCGTTACCCGCGTGACGTTGCGGAACGCGCTGCGCTAGCCCTTCGACCAAACGGAGCCTGAAGCATGCGCACCCCGAACCTCAAGAGCGAGCGCGGCATCGCGCTGGTGGTGGCGATCGTCGCCCTGGTCGTGATCGGCGCGATCGTGGCCGGCACGTTCTTCATCAGCAGTCTGGAGCAGAAGACCGCCGAGAACTCGGTGGACGCGGCCGAGGCGTATCAGGCGGCCGAGGCCGGCATCGTCAAGAACGTCGGCAACTGGGACACGGGGTACAACAGCCTGGCGGTGGACGGGGGCACGACGATCGCGCAGGACTCGGTCGCGCCGGGAACGTACTTCAACGTCACGATCTCGCGTCTCAATAGCAGCCTGTTCTTCCTCCGGTCGGTGGGGACCCGCAACAGCGCCACCCAGACGCTGGCGATGGTGCTCCGCACGGTCACGGTCAACCCGAGCGTCAATGCGGCCGTGACCGCCAAGGGTAACGTCTCGGTCGGCGGCAACGCGACCATCGACGGGACCAACACCAACCCCAGCGGCTGGTCGAGCTGCGGCACCGCGCCCAACATGGGCGGCATCCGCACCAGCGGGACGGTGAGCACCAACGGCAATCCTACGATCGGGGGCAGCCCTGCCAAGATCCAGAACGACTCGACCGTCAACAACGCGCTCTTCCAGGGCCCGTTCGACCAGTTCAAGGCCATGGCCACATTGTCCCTGGCGGGGGGTAACGGCAACGGAAACTACGTCACTTACAACGGCATGGCGCCCAGCACCACGGGCTCGCCGGCCAAGTGCAACCGGACCGACGCCAACAACTGGGGTGAGCCGCTCCGCACTGGCAGCTACGTGTCCCAATGCACGAGCTACTCCCCGATCATCTACTTCGCCGGCAACGCCAAGATGACCGGCGGCCGAGGCCAGGGAATCCTTCTAGTGGACGGCGACCTGTCCATCGCCGGCAACTTCCAGTGGGTGGGGCTCGTCATCGCCATCGGGCAGGTGAAGACTGGTAACGGCACTACCAACGTAACCGGCGCGATCATGGCGAACGACGCCAACATCGGCGACCAGACCAGCTTCTCCGGTACGCCGGTGGTCTCCTACTCCAAGTGCGCCCTCGACTACGTGCTGAACAACAGCGCCATCGCGCGGCCGCTCGCGATGCGGAGCTGGGCGCAGGTGTTCTGATCGCGTCGTAAAGAGGCATGACGGCGGGGGTGGTCCGACACGGGCCGCCCCCGCCGTATTTTCGGGATGGGCCGACCGGCCTCGGGCGATATTCGCGCCCGATCCGGCGCGGTCGCCATGCGCCACTCCGCGCGCAAAAGCCCCTGCCCATGAGCCGCGTGGTACGCGGTTCGCCCGCCGATCGCGTATCTCTGGATGGCGAACGGCGGAGGATGAGCAAGTGACCATGCAGGGCAGGCGGGGATACAGCATCACCGAGGTTCTGGTCGCCATCCTCGTTCTCGGCGTCGGGGTCACCGCGCTGGTGGGCTCATCGGCGCTCGTCACCCGCCAGATCGGCCGCGGACGCATTCTCACCATCGCCACCGAGGCCGCCACCCGGCGGCTGGAGGTTCTCCGGCTGCTGTCCCGGCCGATCAACGGCGCAGCCCCGTGCACCCGGCCGGAATTCGCCGGCAGCGCCGTCCCGGACACGGTCCGCAGTATCGTCGAGTCCTGGACCGTTACCGGCGGCGGGAACAGCCGCACCGTTGGGGTGACGGTCTCGTACCAGCGCAACGGCGGAACGGGCAGCTTCACGCTCACTTCGGTCGTGGGGTGCTACTGACATGCGCTCCCGGCGAGGCTTCGCGCTGGCCGAGCTTGTCGTGGCGATGGCGCTCTTCCTGATCGTCTCCGGGGCCGCGTTCTCCCTGCTCAACCACACGCAGCGGGTGGCCCGGGCACAGGCTGAGCGTGTGGATATCCAAGGCAACCTGCGCGCCGGCGCGCTCATCATCCCGGCGGAGCTCAGGGCGCTCGGGTATGACTCGGTTCCGGGCCTGCCTGCTGCGGGCTCAGACATCCTCGCCATGGGGCCCGACAGCATCATGATCCGCGCGGTCCGGGCGAGCGGCATCGTGTGCCAGCTCACCGCCGCGAACAGCGTCACGATCGATACCTCCACGTCGCGGTACTACGCGGCCGGCCGCATGCCGGTGAGCGGCGGGCGTGACCAGCTGATGCTGTTCCTGGAGCTGGATCCTGCCACGCCGGCCGACGATCGGTGGGTGTCGGGTCGGCCGATCACCAGCGTCGGGCCCGGTACCTGTGCTGCCGCATACGGGTCGCGTCCAGGCCTCCAGCTTGGCACGTCGCTCGGCTCCACGGGGCACCCCGACAGTCTCACGATCGGCTCGCCGTTCCGCACCTACGAAACCATGGTGTACCGCCTGTATCGGAGCGGGTCCGGCTATTACCTCGGTGCCCGCTCGGCCAGCGCAGGAGAGGCGGCGCCCCAGCCGATGCTGGGCCCGCTCACGCCCAACGGATTCCGGCTCGAATACAACGACTCGACCGGCGTCGTGCCCGCCGCGCGTCCGGCCGACGTCCGGAGCATCCAGGTGACCCTGATCGCTCAGTCGGATCAGCGGGTTGCCGGTACCGGTGCCGGAAGCCAGGCGGTAGCCACCGATAGCGTCGTGACCCGGGTCGCGCTCCGTAATGCGCTCCGCTGAGCGAGTTGCGCCGGGCGCAACGCCCGCCCCGTCGGCGGAACCGGGCGGTGAGCGCGGCATCGCGCTGGTCGTAGCGATCATCGCGTTGGCCGTGATCGGCGCGATCGTCGCCGGCACATTCTTCGTCAGCAGTCTCGAGCAGAAGACCGCGGCCAATGCGGTAGACGTGGCGCAGGCCTATCAGGCGGCCGAGGCGGGCATCGTGCGCACCGTTGCCGAGTGGGACCCGGCATACAACACGCTGCCGATCGATGGTAGCCTCGCTACCGGGCCGGACTCGATCGCGCGCGGAGCCAGCGCCAGTGTCACGATCTCCCGGCTGAACAGCAATCTCTTCCTGGTGCGCTCCGTTGGGACGCGACGCGCTGCCACGCAAACCCTCGCCAGCGTGCTGCGGTTGCTCACGGTGGACCCGTCGGTGTCTGCGGCGCTCACCACCACGGGAAATGTCGCCCTGATCGGGAACGTCGCCATCGACGGCACCGGGGCCGTTCCGGCGGATTGGACCGTTTGTGGGCCGGTGTCCGGCGCGGGCGGTATCCGCGCCGGAGGCGCGGTGGAGGCGAGCGGCGATCCTAGCATCGCCGGCGCGCCTCCGACGGTCCAGCGGGACTCCTCGATCACCGATGCCGCGCTCCGCACCCCGTTCGACAGACTCAAGGACGCGGCGACGCTTTCCCTGCCCGGCGGATCCGGGGCGAGGAACTTCGCGGCATTCAACGGCATCATGCCGAGCACCACCGGCGCATTGCCGACCTGCGATGGCGCTGATCCGAACAACTGGGGCGAGCCGCGTCGGAACGGTGCCTACATCGCTGCGTGCGCCGGGTATGCGCCGGTGGTCTACATCGAGGGTAACGCCAGGATCGACGGGCCGGGTCGCGGCCAGGGCGTCCTTCTCGTCAGTGGTGACCTCTCCATCTCGGGTGGCTTTTCGTGGGTCGGGCTGGTGGTGGCGACCGGCGAAGTGACGATCAGCGATGCGAACGGGGCCGTGGCCGGCGCCATTTTCGCGCGCGGCGCGAATCTCGTGAGCTCGGGGAGCGCGGCCGGCGCGCCGGTCGTGTCGTACTCGAAGTGCGCGCTCGATTACGTGCTTCGGAGTGCCGCAGTCGCTCGGCCGCTGGCGACGCGGGCCTGGCTGCAGGTGTTTTGACGAGCGTCGCATAGCGGGTTGCTGCGGGGGGGCCGGGGTCTGGTCACCCCGCCGTTTTGCGGCGCTGGAGGGCCCTCGGGCAATAGGAGAGAGGGGTTGCGAAACGGGAGGCGGGGGTGCGCGGGAGCTGGCGTAATGGCGTCGGGATCGTTATCCGTAAGCTGTTGATCTACAATAGCTTAGGCGCATACACCCGGGGGCGGCACATGGGTTGCACCCGAGGTGCAAGGCGGTTCCCGATTTTGGGGACGGGCGCTCAGGATTCAGATACCGAGGCCGAGACGTACAGCGAGAGCAAGTGACCGATCGCTTCGGGACCCGCCTCAGCGGAGTCCCGTAAATACTGATGCCGCTTGCGCTTGAATGAGTTCGTCCAACGCGATCATGTGATTGACAATCCGTTGGTGCTGTGGTAGCGTAGCACGTTAACCCCTATAACAATCGGGCACCTATGGCACTGTTCGGTCGGAGCTCGAGCACGGTGGGCCTCGACATCGGGAGCGGGCTGATCAAGCTCGTTCAGGTGTCCCATCGTTCCGGCGAGCCGGTCCTCACGAAAGTGGCGTTCGCGTCCGTCGTGAGCGATGCGATCGTCGAGGGCGAGGTCATGGACCCCGCGCTCGTTGGTGATGCCATCAAGGGCCTCATGGCCACCGCCGGTATCAAGACCAAGCAGGTCGTCACGGCGGTTGGCGGTCGCGATGTGATCATCAAGAAGATCGCGATGGACCGAATGAAAGAGGCGGAGGCGCGCGAAGTCATCCGGTGGGAGGCGGAGCAGCACGTGCCGTTCGACATGGACAACGTGGAGCTCGACTTCCAGATCCTGGACCCCGATGGCGAAGGGCTCCAGATGACCGTCCTGCTGGTCGCCGCCAAGCGCGAGCTGATCGAGACGAAGCTCGCGCTGCTTGCCGAGATCGGCCTCGAGCCGAGCATCATCGACGTGGATGCATTCGCGCTCCACAACGCGTTCGAGGTCAATTACCCCGAGGCGATGCGCGGGGTGGTGGGACTGGTCAACATCGGCCACGAGACCACCAACATCAACATCCTCGACGACGGCATCCCGATTCTGACCCGTGACATCCCGAGTGGCACCCGCCGCTTCCGCGAAGATCTCCAGCGCGAGCGCGGTGTGTCCTCGGACGACGCCGACAAGATGCTCCAGGGTGCCGAGCCGAGCGACCTGCTCGCGCCGTTCCTGGAGTCGCGAGGCGAGGAGCTCGCGGTCGGCATCGAGCGCGCGGCCGCGTTTCTCCAGAGCGCCAGCCGCTCGGCCGCCGGCATCTCGCGGCTGTACATCACCGGCGGGGGGTCACGGATCCCGCGCCTCGGCAAGGTTCTCGGCGACCGTCTGCGGCTTCCCGTCCAGGCGGCCAACCCGCTCGAGCGGATCCAGGTGGCGGAGGGCGTCTTCGGCGCGACGAACGTGGACGAGATCGCGCCGCTGTTGATGCTCCCGATCGGCCTCGCGCTCCGCTCGGCCGCGTGACCACCTCCAACGGACGCGTCGCCTCATGATGATCACGGTCAATCTCCGACCCGGCCTCAAGCGCAAGCGCGCAGGGTCGCCTTTTGCCGGGGCGTTGGCGGGCGTGAGGGCGTTCGGCGCCAAGGTGAAGGACCCGGCCCTCCTCGTCGCCGTGGCGGGGTGGGTGGGCGTGGCCGGCTGGCTCGGGTACACCTGGCTCACCAACACGACTGAGCTGCGGGCGCTCGAGCCGCGACTGGAACAGGCGCGCGCGGAGCACAAGCGGTTCCAGACCTTCCTCGACCAGAAGCACAAGCAGGAGCAGATCCGCGATTCGCTGCTCGCGCAGATCATCACGATTCGCAGCGTGGACGGCGATCGCTACGTCTGGCCGCACGTCCTGGACGAGGTGACGCGGGCTGTGCCCGCCTACACCTGGCTGGTGGACATCTCGCCGGTGGCCGCACCGCCACCGCCGCCGCAGACCGCCGCCCAGGCCAAGGACAAGAAGCAGCCCATCGACACCATGCCGAAGGCCGTGACCTTCCAGCTCAACGGCCGGACGGTGGACATCCAGGCGTACACCCGTTTCCTCCGGAACCTGGAGGCATCGCCCTGGATCACGGACGTGACCCCGGTGTCGGCCCAGACGATCGTCGAACAGGAGCGAGCGGTGACCGCGTTCACGATCCGCGCCCGATACAAGCAGGCCGACTCGGCTTACATCCGGACCGTCCCGCTCAGTCAGTCGGTGAGGTGAGGCCATGTCTGCCAAGACGACCCCGATCTTCCTGATCGTTCTCGCCGCGATCGTCGGCTACATCGGCTACTCCGGCCTCGAGGTCGTCGGCGTCCCCGGCCTCTCGGCACAGAAGGCGCACATCGTCGCGGTCCAGGACACGATCACCAAGCTTGAGGGCGAGATCGACAAGGCCAAGAAGGAGCTGGCGAAGGGCACGGCCGAGGACCTGCGCAAGAAGCTGGAGACCTATCGCGGGAGCCTGGCGTTGCTCCGCCGCCTGGTGCCGGAGCGCAACGAAGTGCCCAATCTGCTCGACGACATCTCGACCCGCGGCAAGATCCGCGGCGTGACGCTGTCGCAGGTCGTGCCGCTGCCGGTCGAGTCCGGGCCGGCGCCGTTCGACACCTACAAGTACACGCTCTCGGTCATCGGGCACTACGACCAGATCGGTGAATGGCTGGCCGACGTAGCGAGCCTCCAGCGCGTCATCGTGCCTCAGGACGTCTCCCTCGTCGCTGCGAACGCAGCGGCCGCCAAGGCCCTGGGCGACACCTCGGGCTCCTTGCTCGAGGCCAAGCTCCAGATCCGGACCTTCGTCAAGTCCGGCGCGGGCGCGCCGGAAGGAGAGAGCAGTGGCACCTAGGCGCTGGATCACCCTGCTCGTCGCCGGCTCGCTCGGCCTCGCGAATATCGCGGCCGCGCAAACGGGCGTGGACGTGGGCGCGGTGAAGACCCGTGCCGATACGGGCAAGAAGGCACAGGTCGCGGCCGCGGTGTCCGGCTCCGATTCCGCCTCGGCCAGCGAACCGTCCGAGAGCACGGTCATGCGCGAGACGTTCACCTACGGCGGTGCGTCGCGCGATCCGTTCGCCTCGCTCATCAAGACCGCGCACGCGGGCCCCGAGCTCGCCGACCTCCAGCTGGTCGCGATCTACGAGGATCTCCGCTACTCGGGCAACAGCATCGCGGTGCTACGGGAGAAGAGCTCCGGGAAGCGCTACAAGCTCCGCGCGGGCGAGCAGGTCGGGCGTCTCCGCGTGACCCAGGTTCGCGCCAAGGATGTGGTGTTCACGATTCAGGACTTCGGCTACGAACGGCAGGAAACTCTTTCGCTCCGCAAGCAGGAGGACGTGACGCCATGACGCGTATGCATCGTGTGCTGCTGGCCGCCGCCGCGCTGCTCGGCCCGCTCAGCCCGGCTTATGGCGAGGGCGGCCCCGGTGGCGGAGAGGTGACGGGCGTGAGCGTCCTCCCGGCGCCCGGCAAGGCCGAGGTCGTCATCAACGTGCGCGGCGCCGTTCGGGTCCGCGACTTCATGCTCCACGCGCCCGACCGCCTGGTGCTCGATGTGGTCGGCGCCACCCTCTCCGCGCGCGGCGCTCAGTACGATGGGGTGAACCGCGGCGGGGTGGTCAACCTGCGCTACTCCCAGTTCCGCCCTGATGTCGTGCGCATCGTGCTCGACCTCGACGGGGTGAAAGACTACAAGGTGGCCCGCGCCGCCGACGAGGTGCGGGTGAGCTTCGGCAGCGAGAAGGTGTTCTCGGCGTGGTCGTCGGGTAGCGGCGTGGCGCTCGCCACGGCCGTGGCCGACGCCACCGGCGATGT
>CAZFKN010000029.1:0-18438 GCA_964519805.1 uncultured Gemmatimonadaceae bacterium | reverse complement strand
CACAGGCCAGGAACCAGACGTCCCTGTTCCGGACCCAGCAGCCCCGGATCACGGTGACCTGGGACCGTGCGAGCATCGCGGATGTGGTCGCCGGCTTTGCCGCGTTCAGCGGGCGGACCATCATTCTCGGCAAGGACATCAAGGGCGAGGTCACTGCGGAAATCAAGAACCAGCCGTGGGACCAGGCCTTCCAGGCGATCCTCGCCACCCAGGGCCTCTCGGCCACGGAGATGTCGGGCGGGATCATCCGCGTGGACGCCCCGGCGGCGCTCGCCGCACTCGACTCGCTCGAGCCGCTCGAGTCGCGCCAGGTGCCCATCAACTACACGCCGCTGGCGCAGATCACCAAGTCCGTGGAGACCCTGCTCACCAAGGGGCGGGGCCGCGTGGTCGCCGACTCGGCGTCCAGCAGTCTGATCGTGACCGACACCAGGAGCCGGGTCGACGACGTCACCCGGTTCGTGTCGAACCTGGACAAGAAGACGCCCCAGATACTCATCAAGGCGAAGATCATCTTCGTGGACCGGACCGATCTCGATCGCCTCGGCCTCCGGTACGACCTTGGCTCGACCAACCAGTCGTACAACACGCTGGTGAGCCGCCCGATCCCGGTCAATGGCGTTCCGTTCCTGCCGCCGCCGGGTGAGAACGGTGCCGGCATCGTGGACCTCGGCGGCAACACCCTGTCGCTCATCGGCAACGCGAGCGGCCCGGTGGCCAACGCCGCGCTGAGCCTGGTCTTCTCCACCGTGGTCGGCGGAAGCACGCTCACCTCGTTCCTGAGCGCGCTCCAGCAGCAGCAGCTCGCCGACATCCAGGCCGAGCCGACGATCAGCACGCTGGACAACCGCAAGGCGGACATCCTCGTCGGTGAGGAAACGCCGGTGCCGGGCGCCCCGCCGGCGCAGGGCTCGGCCGTCGCGGTGCAGCAGACCCAGTTCAAGGAAACCGGTATCCGCCTGACCGTGACGCCGCACGTCACCAACAGCGGTCAGATCCTGATGTCGCTCCGCACCGAGCGCTCGGCGGTGCAGAGCCTCCCCGCCTCGCAGTTCGGGTTCAACTTCACGAAGCAGACCACGGAGAGCCAGCTGCTCGTCAACGACGGCGAGACGGCGGTCATCGGCGGTCTTACCATTACCGAAGTGAACCGCACCCGGTCGGGCATCCCGCTGCTCTCGCAGCTGCCGATCGTCGGCGGGCTCTTCAGCACGACCGAAAACTCCGAGCGCCGCCGGGATCTCATGATCCTCGTGACGCCCCGAGTGGTGGACGACGCCTCCAGCGTGAACTGACTCGGGGCTTGGCCGGGGACGGCCGATCCGGGTAGCTTCGAGCCCGACCCTGGCGTCGGGCTCGTTTGCTTGACCGCGGTGAACGGTGAACAGTGAACGGTGAACGGGCCAACCCGCCGCCCCGTTTACGGTTCACCGTTTACTGTTCACCCTGAGAGGAGCGTCGGTTTGCGGCTGAAGTTCGTCACCGCCGGGGAGTCCCACGGCAAGGGTCTCGTCGCCATCGTCGAAGGGCTGCCCGCCGGGCTGCCCGTCACCGCCGACTGGGTCGACCAGGACCTCGGCCGCCGGATGCTCGGCTACGGCCGCGGCGCCCGCATGAAGATCGAGCGGGACCGGATCGAGTTCCTCTCCGGCATCCGCGCCGGTGAGACGCTCGGCTCACCGGTGGCGATGCTGGTCCGGAACCGGGATTGGGAGAACTGGGAGGACGTCATGGCGGCCGAGGGCACGCCGGGCGACCTCCGCCGGCGGCGCGTCACGCGGCCGCGCCCGGGGCACGCCGATCTCGTGGGCGTGCTCAAGTACGACCGCCTCGATGCCCGCGACATTCTCGAGCGTGCCAGCGCCCGGGAGACCGTCGCCCGCGTGGCGGCCGGCGCCCTCGCCCGGCGCCTGCTCGACGAGTTCGGCGTGGACGTCGGAAGCCACGTCGTCTCCATCGGCGGCATCCGCGCGACCCCGCCGGCCGCGCTCCCTCGCCCGCTCAACGCCGCCGCCGACCGTTCCGAGATCCGTGTGCTCGACCCCACGGTCGAAGCCGAAATCATCGCCCGGATCGACCGCGCCAAGAAGGACGGCGACACGCTCGGCGGTGAGATCGAGGTCGTGGCGCGCGGCCTGGTCGTCGGGCTCGGCAGCCACGTGAGCTGGGACCGCAAGCTCGACGCGCGCCTCGCCGGCATCCTGATGTCGATTCCCGCCGTGAAGGGCGTCGAGATCGGGCTCGGCTTCGAGGCCGCACGGAGGCCCGGCTCTGCGGTCCACGACCCGATCGGCGCGGACCCGAAAGCCGGCGCGCCGGCGGGCGTCGCCGCCAGCCCACCGGTTCCCGGCGACCCGCGCGGTGGTTTCGCCCGCACCACCAACAACGCCGGCGGCCTCGAGGGCGGCACGACGACAGGCGAGCCGCTCGTGGTCCGTGTCGCCATGAAGCCGATCTCGACCCTGATGTCGCCGCTGCCGACGGTGGATCTCGCCTCCGGCGCGCCGGCGGGCGCGCAGAGCGAGCGCTCGGACGTGACAGCGGTCCCCGCCATGGGCGTCATCGCGGAGGCCCTCGTGGCGATCGTGCTCGCCGATGCAATGCTCGAGAAGTTCGGCGGCGACAGCCTCGGCGAGATGAAGCGCAACGTTGCGGGATACGTCGCCGCGCTCGGCGCGCGCTGGACCGCGCTCAGGTCCGAAGGCGTCGAGACCGGATGAGCCGGCGCCACATTCTCCTGGTGGGGCTGCCCGGCTCGGGAAAGACCACGGTCGGTCGCCTCGTGGCCGAGAAGCTGGCGGCGCCGCTGATCGACGTCGACAATCTGCTGGTGCGCCAGATGGGGATGCCGGTCGCTCAGATCTTCGGGAAGGTGGGCGAGGCAGAGTTCCGCCGTATGGAGCGCGACGCCGTTCGTGCGGCCTGCAGCGCAGGACCTGGGGTGATCGTCCCTGGCGCCGGGTGGGCCGCGCAGGAAGGCGAGCTCGATGCGGCCCGATATACCAGCTGCATCATCTATCTTCGCTGCCAGCCGAGCACGGCGGTCAAGCGGGCCGAAGGGGGCGAGGCCCGGCCACTCCTCGCGTCGGACCCGCTCGGTCGGATGCGCACCATGTTCCAGGAGCGGGAAACCCACTACGCCCGGGCCGAGCACCAGCTCCCGACCGACGGTCGGACGGCAGAGGCCACCGCGGACGACGTCGTCCAGCTTGCGAAAGCATCGGCTGGATGGGCGTAACACCTTGCATGACAGCGTGTTGCAGCAATCTTCCTTGCCATCGGGGAACCGCCTGCGTTTCTTAACCGGTTCGACGTTGACCCGGGAATGACCGGGTCCGATACCGTGAAGGCCATGTCAAAGACGAAGACCAAGCGCACGACGGACAAGAGAACGCGGCCCCTTGCCAAGGAAGCCGCCGCCGCGGGAGAGGCATCGAAAGCCAAGCCGACCGCAGCGGCAACGCCGCGTCCGAAGCCTGCCAGGGCCGCCACGGCCAAGGCACGGCCGCGGCGCCGGGGCGGCGCGCTCGTCATCGTCGAGTCGCCGACCAAGGCGAAGACGATCGGGAAATACCTCGGGTCCGGTTACGCGGTGAAGGCGACGATCGGGCACGTGCGAGACCTGCCCACCCGGAAGCTCGGGGTGGAGATCGACGGCGGTCGGTTCACCCCCGAATACGTTGTGATCAAGGGCAAGAACCAGACGCTCACCGACATCAAGAAGGCCGCCAAGGCAGCGAGCGAGGTCTACCTCGCCACTGACCCGGACCGCGAAGGCGAGGCGATCGCCTGGCATGTGGCGAGCCAGCTCGACGGCCACCTCCCAATGCACCGCGTGCTCTTCCACGAGATCACGAAGGACGCGATCCAGGAGGCGATGCAGAAGCCGGGAGCCATCGACGAGCAGAAGGTGAACGCCCAGCAGGCCCGCCGCATCCTTGACCGCCTGGTGGGCTACAAGGCGAGTCCCCTACTATGGAAAGCGATCAAGACCGGCCTGTCCGCGGGGCGGGTGCAGACGGTCGCGCTACGCCTCCTGGTCGAGCGGGAGCGGGAGATCCGGGCCTTCAAACCGCAAGAGTACTGGACGATCGAAGCCGAGTGCGCCAAGGCCGGCCAGAGCTTCGAGGCGTCGCTCCACAAGCTCGACGGGCACAAGCCCCAGCTCCATTCCGCCGCGGACGCTCAGGCGGTCGTGGACGCGGTGAAGGCGCTCCCGTTCGTTGTTACGAGCGTCGAGCGGAAACAGCGGCGCAAGCGGCCCGCCGCGCCGTTCACCACCAGCACGCTTCAACAGGAGGCAGCCAAGCGACTCGGCTTCTCCTCCCGCCGCACCATGCGCGCGGCTCAGGACCTCTACGAGGGCGTGGATATCGGTGATGAGGCCGTCGGCCTGATCACCTACATGCGGACCGACTCGGTGCGGGTCTCCGACGCGGCGATCGCGGCGGTGCGGAACTTCATCAAGAAGGGTTACGCGAAGGCCTATCTGCCCGAGTCTCCGAACAGCTACTCCACCAAGAAGAACGCCCGCGTGCAGGATGCACACGAGGCCATCCGGCCGACCGATGTGCACCGCCGGCCCGAGGACGTCCAGGCCTATCTCCAGCCCGACCAGTTCCGGCTGTACCAGCTGATCTGGCAGCGGTTCGTGGCGTCACAGATGACGCCGGCGGTCTACGACGTGACCGTGGTGGACTTCGATCTCGGCCGCTACCTGTTCCGGGCCACCGGCTCGGTCATGATCTTCGACGGCTATCACACGCTCTACATCGAGGGTCACGAGGCGGAAGAGGGGAAGACGATGGACGATCTCCCGCCCATCCCGCCGCTCGAGCAGGGCGATCAGGTGGACGTGCGCGAGATCGTGCCGAGTCAGCACTTCACCGAGGCGCCTCCGCGCTTCTCCGAGGCCAGCTTGGTCAGGGAGCTGGAGCGGCTTGGCATCGGCCGGCCGTCCACGTACAGCGCGATCATCTCGACACTCACGGCACGAGAGTACGTGCGGCTCGACAGCCGGCGCTTTTTCCCGACCCCCTTGGGCGAGACGGTCGAACAGGTCATGGTCAGCAAGTTCCCGGACATCTTCGACGTCGGCTTCACGGCGGAGATGGAGGAAGAGCTGGACAAGATCGAGGAAGGCGAGCTGGGGTGGCAGCGTGTGCTTCAGGACTTCTACGGGCCGTTCACCCGCGCGCTCGAGGCGGTAGACATCAACAAGCTCGTGGCGGAGGCACATGGGTTGTCGGCGGAGAAGCTCGCGACCGAGCGCTGCCCCAAGTGCGGCGCGCAGGTCGAGCTCCGCACCGGTCGGTTCGGACCCTACCTCGCCTGCGTGAACTACAAGGAAACCTGCGACTACGCGAAATCGCTCAAGAAGGACAAGGTCCCCGACCGGCCCACCGACGAAAAGTGCCAGCTCTGCAGCGCGCCGATGGTCATCCGCACCGGACGGTTCGGCGAATTCCTGGCGTGCACTCGATACCCGGAGTGCAAGGGCCGCCGGTCGATCTCGCTCGGCATCAAGTGCCCGAAGTGTCTCGAGGGCGAGCTGGCGGAGCGTCGAACCAAGCGCGGCAAGTCGTTCTGGGGCTGCATGCGCTACCCCGCCTGCGATTTCTCCACCTGGAACCGGCCCGTCGCCGAGGAGTGTCCCGCCTGCAAGTGGATCGGCCTCGAGCGCAAGATCAGCAAGGCGGAGGGTGAGGTCCGGACATGCCTCAAGTGCGGGCATCAGATCGTCGCGGTCGAGCCGGAGGAGATGGCCCTGACGTGACCGTCACCGTCGTCGGCGGAGGGCTTGCGGGCTGCGAGGCGGCCTGGGCCCTCGCCGAGCGCGGCGTTGACGTGACCTTGTGCGAGATGCGGCCGGTCGTGACCACGCCGGCGCACCGCACCGACCGGCTGGCCGAGTTGGTCTGCAGCAACACCTTCAAGTCGGTCGAGCTCTCCAACGCCCACGGGCTCCTCAAGGCTGAGCTCCGTTGTCTGGGGAGCCTGTTGCTGCAGTGCGCCGACGCGGCGCGCGTCCCGGGCGGCGCCGCCCTCGCCGTGGACCGCGACCTCTTCTCGCGGGCCGTGCACGACCGCGTGAGCGCTCACCGTCGAGTGACGGTCGCACGGCAGGAAGTGGCTCAGATCCCCTCTCCCTCCGTGATCGCCACGGGTCCGCTCACGTCCGATCGCCTCGCTCGCGCTCTCTCGGCCCGACTTGGCACCGGTGCGCTCGCCTTCTACGACGCGATCGCGCCGGTGGTGGCCGACGAATCGATCGACAAGTCGCGGATGTACGCGCTCTCCCGCTACGGAAAGGGCGGGGGCGACGACTACCTGAATGCCCCGATGAACGCAGCCGAGTACGACGCATTCGTCGATGCGCTGAAGGCTGCGGATCAGTTCACGGCCCACGAGTTCGACCAGGTCCCCTATTTCGAGGGCTGCCTGCCGATCGAGGAGATGGCGCGCCGGGGCCCGGAAACGCTGCGGTTTGGGCCGATGAAACCGGTTGGCTTGCCCGATCCGCGTTCCGGACGCGTACCCCACGCGGTGGTCCAGCTCCGTCGCGAGGACCGGGCCGGGCAGATGTGGAGCCTCGTCGGATTCCAGACCCGACTCCGCATTCCCGAGCAGCAGCGCGTCTTCTCGAGCATTCCCGGTCTGGGCTCCGCCGAGTATCTGCGCTATGGGAGCATTCACCGGAACTCGTACGTGAACAGCCCCGCCAGCCTCACACCGACGCTCACTCTCAGGGACGATCCGCTCGTGTTCCTGGCCGGACAGATGACCGGGGTGGAGGGGTACACGGAATCGCTGGGCACCGGACTGCTCGCGGGGATCAACCTCAGCCGGAGTCTCGGAGGGCTGGCCCCGTCCGTCCCACCGCCCACCACCATGCTCGGCGGACTCTACCGCTATCTCACGGAAGCCGACCCGCGCCACTTTCAGCCGATGAATGCGAACTTCGGCCTGCTCGATCCGGTCGGGGGCGCTCGCGTGCCCAAGGACCGCAAGAAGCAGCTCCTTGTCGAGCGGGCGCTCAGGGACTTCGGGAACTGGGCGGCCGGGCTGTGACGAAGACCGGCGTATCCCCGGCGATCAGCGACGTGGCGGAGTTTCTGGTCTACCTCGAGAAGGAGAAAAACCACTCGCCTCACACCGTCAAGGCGTATGGGCGCGACCTGGTTGCGTTCTGCACGTTCTGCGACCGGCACTACGACGGCCGGTGGCGCTGGGACACGGTCGACCGAACCGGCTTCCGCGGCTTCCTCGGCGAGCTGCAGCGCCGGGGGCTGTCGAAACGGTCGGCTGCCCGCGCTCTCTCGGCGGTGCGCAGCCTCTACCGCTATCTCCAGACCCACCACGGTCTGACCACGCCCGGCGCCCGCGGCGCCCGGGTGCCCAGGCTCGACAAGCGCCTGCCGACATACCTCGATCGCGGGAAGACTGACGCGCTCTTCGCCTGGGCCGAGGAACGGGCTGGCCAGGGAGGCCTCCCCGAGGCCCGGGACCTGGCCATGCTCGAGCTGTTCTACTCGACGGGCATCCGACTCTCGGAGCTGGCCGGCCTGAGCCGGGACAACCTCGACCTGCTGTCGGATCAGGCAAAGGTCCGCGGCAAGGGGCGGAAGGAGCGGATCGTGCCCATCGGGTCGCGGGCGGTCGCGGCGTTACGGCGCTATCTTCGGCTTCGGGATGAGGTCCCGGGGCCGTCCCCCGGCGATCGCCGGGCGGTGTTCATAGGGGTGCGCGGCCGCCGGCTTTCGCCCCGGAGCATCCAACGGCTCATGCATCGCATGTTCGACGCCGTGGATGGCGACGGGCTGCGGGTGCACTCGTTGCGCCACACGTTCGCGACGCATCTCCTCGACGCCGGGGCGGACCTGCGGGCGGTGCAGGAGCTCCTGGGTCACGCCTCGTTGAGCACGACGCAGATCTACACCCATACGAGTGTCGAGCGGCTCAAGCAGGTCTACCACAAGGCGCATCCGCGGGCCTGACGGGAACCGGTGACAAGTGACAGGTGAACAGTGAGCGGGTACCACGGCACGACCATCCTCGCCGTCCGGCGCGACGGCCACGTTGCGCTTGGCGGAGACGGTCAGGTGAGCATCGGCGACACGGTGATGAAATCGCGGTCGGTCAAGGTCCGGACGCTCAAGGGGGGCAAGGTGCTCGCCGGGTTCGCCGGTTCAGTGGCAGACGCGCTGACCCTGTACGAGAAATTCGAGGAGAAGCTCGATCGCTTCCCCGGCAACCTGCCGCGGGCCGCGGTCGAGTTGGCCAAGGACTGGCGCAGCGACCGCGTGCTCCGGCGCCTGGAGGCGCTTCTGGTCGTCGCCGACCTGGAGCACAGCTATCTCCTGAGCGGGTCCGGCGAATTGATCGAGTCCGACGACGGCGTGCTCGCGGTGGGCTCGGGTGGCAACTACGCGCTGGCCGCCGCCCGCGCCCTGCTGCCGGATCCGACCCTGGGCGCCCGGGACATCGTGCAGCGAGCGCTCGAGATCGCGGCGGACATCTGCGTGTTCACGAACCGGAATATCACGATCCTGGAGCTGCCAAGCGGCGAGAAGTGAGCGACCCCGCCTCCTCCTCCGTCCCCGTCTCGACCGACGCGCCGCTTCCCTGGCTCGAGGAGCTGCCGCCCCGCCAGATCGTGGCGGAGCTCGACCGCTACATCGTAGGCCAGGAGGCGGCCAAGAAGGCCGTTGCCATCGCGGTGCGGAACCGCTGGCGCCGGGCGCAGGCCCCGGATGAGATCCGCGACGAGATCCTGCCCTATAACATCATCCTGATCGGTCCGACCGGCGTCGGGAAGACGGAAGTCGCCCGGCGGCTCGCTCGGCTCGCCGGCGCGCCGTTCATCAAGGTCGAGGCCTCGAAGTTCACCGAGGTCGGCTACGTTGGTCGGGACGCGGAATCCATGGTCCGAGACCTCGTGGACGCGGCCATCAACATGGTGCGCACCGAGCGCGAAGATGAGGTCTACCCCCAAGCCGAGGAACGGGCCGACGAGCGCCTGCTGGACCTCTTGCTTCCGCCGCCTCCACCAGCCCAGCCGGGAAGCGACTCACCCGATCGCGCAGGCAAGAGCTCGGTCTTCGTCGTTTCGTCCAAGGGCCAGGCGAAGCCTGAGCTGGCCGCGAGCGACGACGACGAGCGTCGGCAGCGGTCGCGCGAGAAGCTTCGGCAGATGCTGGCCGAGGGCAAGCTCGACGATCGGGATGTCGAAATCGAAGTTTCGCCCCAGAGCTATCCGGGCCTCGAGATGATGCAGCCGCCCCAGGGCATGGAGGGGCCGGACGTGAACTTCACCGAGTGGCTCCAGGAGATGCTGCCGAAGCGGACCAAGCGCCGGAACGTCAAGGTCCCCGAGGCCCGGCGTGTGCTGGTGGACGAGGAGTTGAAGAAGCTCGTTGACATGGACGACGTCGTCAATGAGGCGCTCGACCGGGTCGAAAATCACGGCATCATCTTCATCGATGAGATCGACAAGATCGCCGGCGAGCGGGGGACTGCGGTGGGGCCCGATGTGTCACGGGAGGGCGTGCAGCGCGATCTGCTGCCGATCGTGGAGGGGTCTACGGTACAGACACGCTACGGCTACGTCCGCACCGATCACATTCTCTTCATCGCCGCCGGCGCGTTCCACGTCTCCAAGCCGTCCGACCTGATCCCGGAGCTCCAGGGTCGCTTTCCCATCCGGGTCGAGCTGCAGCCGCTCACCGAAGCCGACTTCATCAGGATCATGACCGAGCCGGAGAACGCGCTCACGCGACAGTATCAGGCACTGGTGGCGGCGGAGGGAGCGGAGCTCGAGTTCACGGCGGACGGCATCGCCGAGGTCGCTCGGGTCGCCTCGCTGGCGAACGATCGGATGGAGAACATCGGCGCCCGCCGGCTGCACACCGTCATGGCGAGCCTGATGGAAGACGTGCTGTTCGAGCTGCCGAACTATCCCGAGAAGCGGATCCGCTTCGACGCGGGGCAGGTGCGCGAGCGCCTCGCCCGGATCGTGAACGACGACGACCTGCGGAGGTACATCCTCTGACCTCTCACTTCTGACCTTTGTAGATCACGCCTCCCTTCATCACCCAGCTCACCTGCTCCAGCACTTTGACGTCGTCCAGCGGATTCCCCGGCACCGCGATGAGGTCGGCCAGCTTGCCCGGCGCGATGACGCCGCGATCGCTGACGCCGAGCAGATCGGCCGCGTTCACGGTGGCGGTGCGGATCGCATCGATCGGCCTCATCCCGTAGCCCACGTACACGGCGAACTCCCGCGCGTTCTCTCCGTGCGGATACACCGAAGCGTCGGTGCCGAAGGCGATCTTCACCCCGGCCCGGATGGCCTTGCGGTGGCTCTCCTGCGCCAGCGGCACGATCTGCCGCGCCTTCGCGGCGATCGCGGGCGGCATGCGATCGAAGTGGAACTGCGTGAGCAGATAGGCGGTCGGCACGAGATACGTGCCCTTCTGCTTCATGAGTGCGATCGCTTCGTCGTCCAGCATGGAGCCGTGCTCGATCGACGCGACACCGGCCCGGACGGCCGCCTTGATGCCCTGCGTGCCGTGCGCGTGGGCGGCCACCTTGAGGCCGTGCCGAGTGGCCTCCTCCACGACCGCCCGCAGCTCTTCGTCGGACAGCTGTTGCGCGCCGACCGTGGCATCGAACGAGAGCACGCCGGCGGTGGCGCAGACCTTGATCACCTTGGCGCCGTGCTTGATCATGTAGCGCGCGGCCGCGACGACCTGATCCGATCCGTCCGCCACACCCTCGTGCGGTCCCCGCTCCAGCACGCCCGGCGCCCAGCCGGTCGCGTCGCAATGCCCTCCAGTGATGCCGATCGCGTAGGCGGCGCCGATGATGCGGGGACCGTCGATGTATCCCGCATCGATGGCGTGCATGAGCGCGATGTCGGCGAAGCCGTACGCCCCGACGTTCCGCACCGTGGTGAATCCCGCAAGCAGCGTCGTCTTGGCATGGGCGGCTCCGCGGAGCGCTTCGTCCGCCGCGGTCTCGTGCACCAGGCGGTTCACCCAGTCGCCCTCGAGATCCATGGTCAGGTGGGTGTGCACGTCCGTGAGGCCCGGCAACAGCGTCACGTCGCCCAGGTCGAGCACCCGGGCGCCCTGCGGGTCAGGCCGCCCCACGCTCAGGATCTTGTCGCCCTGGATCGCGACCACGCCCGGGCTCACGATTTCGCCCTTGACCACATCGAGCATCCGGGCTGCGTGTACCACGACGATTTCCTGCGCGGGGGCCGGGCGGGAGGCGAAGGCCAGCAAGGCGGCGGCGGCGGCGAACCGATGCAGCGACATGAATGGACTCCCACGATCGCAGGGTGAAGGGATGCAACAACGTATCCGGGCCGGCGCTCGCGTCAACGGCGGTCTGGCGCCCCCCGGCCGGCCCCACTAGAATCCGCCGACCGCTGGCGCCGACCTCCTCCCCGTGACCGATGCCGAAGCGCGATTTCCTGGCCATTCCCGATCTCCAACCCGCCGAGCTGCTCGCCCTGTTCGACCTGGCCGCGCGGATGAAGAGCGGGGCCTATCGCGACCGGCCGCTCCAGGGTAAGTCCCTCGCGATGATCTTCGCCAAGAGCTCCACGCGCACCCGGGTCTCCTTCGAGGTCGGCGCGTTCGAGCTGGGTGGTCACGCGCTGTTCCTCTCGTCACGTGACATCCAAATCGGTCGAGGCGAGCCGATCCGCGACACGGCGCGCGTCCTGAGTCGGTACGTCGACGGCATCATGATCCGGACGTTCGACCAGGCCGAGGTCGAGGAGCTGGCGCGGTTCGCGACGGTGCCGGTGATCAACGGGCTCACCGATCTCCAGCATCCGTGCCAGGTCCTCGCCGACCTGCTGACGGTACAGGAGGCCCTCGGCACGTGGGACGGGAAGGTCATCGCCTGGATCGGGGACGGGAACAACATGGCGCACAGCTGGCTCGACGCCGCCGGCGTCCTTGGTTTCGAGCTTCGGGTCGCCTGCCCCAAGGGCTACCAGCCGCAGCCGGACATCGTCGCCCGCAACCGCGCGCGTACCAGGATCCTTCTTACCGAGGATCCGTCGGAGGCAGCGAGCGGAGCCCACGTCATCAATACCGACGTCTGGGCCTCGATGGGCCAGGAGGCGGAGCAGGCGGAACGCGCCAGAGCGTTCACCGGCTACATCGTGGACGCGTCGCTGATGCGCCGGGCCGCTCCCGGCGCGATCTTTCTCCACTGTCTCCCGGCACACCGGGGCGAGGAGGTGGCGGATGACGTCATCGAGGGCGTGCAGTCCAGGGTGTGGGACGAAGCGGAGAACCGCCTCCACGTCCAAAAAGCGCTGATGGCTACGCTGATGGCACCGTGACCGACCCACCGCAGCTCAGCCGCACCCCGCTCTGGGACGTGCACCGGGCGCTGGGCGCCAAGATGGTGCCCTACGCCGGCTTCGAAATGCCGGTACAGTACCCGACGGGGATTCTCGCCGAGCACCAGGCGGTGCGCACGAACGCAGGGCTGTTCGACATCTCGCACATGGGGGAGTTTGAGGTCACCGGTCCGGACCGCAATGCCTTCCTCAATCGGATGACCTGCAATGACGTCACCGCGGTCGAGCCGGGCGGCGTCCAGTACTCGGCGATTCTCACCGACGAGGGCACGTTCGTCGACGACTGCACGCTCTACCGCTTCGACGACAAGTGGATGGTCGTGGTGAACGCCGCGAACATCGCTCCCGCGTGGAAGCATCTCGTCGACCACAAGGGTGGCGCCAACATCCGGCTCAAGGACATCTCGGATGAAGTCGGGCTCCTCGCGCTCCAGGGACCGAACGCCCAGGCGTTGCTCCAGGGACTCACGCGAGTGCGTCTGGCCGACATTGGCTACTATCGATTCGCGCCGGGCCAGGTCGCGGGCGTGGACTGCTTCGTCTCCCGTACCGGGTACACCGGAGAGGATGGCTTCGAGCTGTACTGTCGGGACCGGAACGTGGGTGTGCTGTGGTCGGCCCTCACGGCCGCCGGTGCGCCGCCGATCGGTCTCGGCGCGCGCGACTCTCTCCGGCTCGAGATGGGCTATGCCCTCTACGGCCATGAAATCGATCGCAGCATCACACCGCTCGAAGCGGGGCTCGGCTGGATTCTCAAGCTCGACAAGGGATCGCCTTTCGTCGGCGACGCCGCGCTCCGGGCCCAGAAGTCCCGTGGCGTCACCCGCAAGCTCATCGGCTTCCGCCTGCTTGGGCGGGGCATCCCGCGACAGGGCTATCCTGTGTGGCACGGGGACCGTCCGGCCGACGTGGTCCGGAGCGGCGCCATGAGTCCCTCGCTGGGCGTCCCGATCGGCACGACGTTCCTTCCGGCCGGGGCGGCGACTCCGGGAACGGGCTTCGAGGTCGAGTGCCGGGGCGAACGCATCCCCGCCGAGGTGGTGTCCCGGCCGTTCTGGAAGAACGGATCGGTCAGGCGGCGCTAGATGCGGGTGGCGATTCTCACGATCTCGGATGCCGGCGCGCGCGGCGAGCGGGTCGACGCCTCGGGCGACGTCATCGCCACCTGGGTCGCGGGACGCGGTGACGGGCTGGTGGAGCGGGCGCTGGTGCCGGACGAGCCCGACCGGATCGGCGGCGTCCTGCGCCGGTGGGCCGACGCCGACCTCGCGGACCTCGTCCTCACCACCGGAGGAACCGGACTCGCGCCGCGCGACGTAACGCCCGAGGCCACCCGTGCCGTGCTGGACAAGGAAGCGTCGGGACTCGCGGAGATGCTGCGCTTCAGCGCGTATGCACGGTTCCCCCGCGCCGTGCTCTCCCGGGGCACGGCGGGCGTCCGCGGCCGAACGCTCATCGTGAATCTGCCCGGCAGCCCAGGTGGCGTTCGGGACGGCCTGGCCGCGTTGAGTGATCTCGTCGATCACGCGGTGGATCTCGTGCGGGGAGAGAAGACGGGGCACTAGGGTCATGGCCAGCCAGGTTCTCATCACGATGGACGACCTCGAGACCGCGGTGCGACTCAACGCCGCACTCGAGGCCGGTGGCCTGGCGACCGCCATGTTCTCCTCGCTCGACGATGCCCGCGGCTCCGTGCGCCGCGAGCACCCCGACGTCGTCGTTTTCACCGGGGCGGTGTACGAGCCGCCCGCGCTGCAGCTCATGGCCCTCGCCCGCGACGCGGGCATCTCCACCCTCGCGCTGCTCGAGCCCACCGATTCCGAGCGCGGTGAGCGGGTCGGCCGCCTCGGCGTCACCGAAGCGATTGTAAAGCCGGTCGAGCCCGATGAAGTCGTCGCGACAATCCGCCGGCTCATGGAGCGGCGCCGTCTCCAGGAACGCACCGGCATCATCGGCGAGAGCGCGCCGATTCAGGAAGTGCTGGTGAAGATCGAGCAGATGGCGCCGGTGTCGAGCACGGTGCTGATCCAGGGTGAATCGGGCACGGGCAAGGAGCTGGTCGCCAAGGCCATCCACGATCTCTCGCGTCGACGGGGCCAGGCGTTCATCGCGGTCAACTGCGCGGCGCTGCCGGAGACGCTCCTCGAAAGCGAGCTCTTCGGACACGAGAAGGGCGCCTTCACTGGTGCCGCGGAGCGCCGCCTCGGGCGGTTCGAGCTGGCGGACGGGGGCACCATCTTCCTCGACGAGATCGGCGAGATCCCCGTGAGCACGCAGGTCAAGCTCCTGCGGGTGCTCGAGAGCCGGTCCTTCTTCCGGGTGGGCGGGACCCTGCCGATCAAGGTGGACGTGCGCGTCATCGCGGCGACGAATCGTGATCTCAAGGAGCGCGTGGGGTTGGGCGAGTTCCGGGACGACTTGTACTACCGGCTCAACGTCCTCAACATCTACCTGCCGCCGCTCCGGGAGCGGCGCGACGATATCCCGCTCCTCGTGCGCCGCTTCATCCGCGAGCTCGCCGTCCAGCACGATCGCACATTTCGCGGCATCACTCCCGAAGCGATGCAACGATTGGTCAGCGCGCCCTGGCCCGGGAACGTGCGGCAGCTCCGCAACCTCATCGAATCCATGGTGGTGCTGGCTCCCGGGAGCGAGATCCGGGCGTCGGACATCCCGCCCGACATCCTGGAAGGCCCAACGATGCTGCCGGCACGGGTACCCGTGCAGCCGCGGGAGCTTCCTTCCCAGGAGCTCGAATTCATCCTCCGGAGTCTGGTTGAAGTGCGGCGTCAGATCGAGGAATTGAGACGCCGACTGGACCAGCATCCCCAGCGGGTGGAAGTCATTGATCTGGGCGATCATGGCCCCGTCGTGGACGTCCTGCCCGAGGTCGACGGGCGGGAGGACCAGGTGGTTTATCGCCATGGCATGACTATGGCTGACGTAGAGAAGGCCGCCATCGAGGCCGCCCTCAAGGATTCCCGGGGAAATCGTCGGCGGGCGGCCGAAGTGCTGGGGATCGGGGAGCGGACCCTCTACCGGAAGATCAAGACGTACCGGCTGGACGACTGAGCGGTTTTTTCGGACCGAGTGGCGTGGTGTTGGCTAACAGCATGATGGACAATGGCTTAACAGTTGCTGTGTAGGCTTCGAATGGTCCGGACCGAGGGCGGCCCTGCCGGGTGGCGGTCTCGTGGTCCAAAAGGCTAATGATTTGTCTGTCAATGCTTTGCACAGGGTAACCTCTTGACACTTCTCAAGCGGATTTCCTATATTCAGGCCTCCCCTGTGCAATTTGGCGCAGTCTTGGCTGGCCGGCGGCCGTGAATTTTGCGATCGATCCGGACCTGTGTGTCGCCTGCCTGGCGTGTGTGCGGGTCTGCCCGACCGACGCAATTTCGGTCACCAGTGGTGAGGCGAAGCCGCTACTGCAGGTGGTCGACGAGGCCTGCATCCGTTGCGGCGACTGCCTGCCGGCCTGCCCGCACGATGCCGTTCGGGTCAGCGGCGAAATCGGCCGCGCCCTCGCGATCGCGGGTCAGGGCGACGGGGTCTTGGTGCTCAGCCCGGAATCGGCGGCGCACTTCTACCCCGCTACACCGGAGCAGGTGATCAACGCGGCGTACGCCGCTGGATTCCGGACGGTAACGCGCGGGGTGATCGGCGACGAGCTGGTCGCGGCGGAGTACCTCCGGCTGTGGGAAGAAGAGGGTTGGGGGACCATCATCCGGTCGACGGATCCGGTCGTGGTCGACACGATCCGGACGCGATACCCGGAGCTGATCCCCTACCTGGCGCCCGTGACGGTGCCGGCGGTGGCGGAAGCGCGGTATCTCCGGGCGCTGCATGGTCCCGGTCTCAAGATCGTGTACGCGGGCGTCGCGCTGCCGGTCAACAGCGCCGATCTGGACGCCGCGATCACGTTCGGCGATCTCGACCAGTTGTTCCGGGTGAAGGGGCAGAATCCGCTGACGCAGCCGACGTTCTTTCAGCGGGTGCCGGAGGAGCGGCGCCGTCATGTGAGCGCGGCGGGCGGGCTGCCGCTGCGGCTCCTCGACGAGGCCCGGCAGACCAGCCGGCGGTTCCTGAAGCTCCGCGGGCTCAATGCGATTCCCGCGCTGGCGCGAGCGGTGGCGGTCGATCGGCTCGATCTGGGGTTCGTGGATCTGCTGTCGCGCGAGGGCTCGCTCGACCATCCGCTGTCGGGGCCGCACGAGGAGTTGTACTGGCGGCGGGCGCTGGTGGCGAGCACGGAGCCGCCGCGGAGCCGGTTCCCGGTGGTGGATGCCACGGTGGTGGCGAGCGTCGGTGCGGCGTTCGACATCAAGCCCAGGAGTCTCGAGATCGACCCGCAGGCGGTGGCCGCGGTGCTCGAGCAGATCGGGCTCGGGCCGAACGGGCGGCCGTGGGACTGTGGGGCCTGTGGCTTCCCGACCTGTCGGCGGTTCGCCGAGGCGGCGGCGCAGGGGCGGGCGACGCTGAAGCAGTGCATGCCGTATCAGGACCGTCGGGCCGACGAAGCGCAACTCCAGGCGGCGGTCGACCAGCTCACCGGGCTCTCGACCTACCGGGTCCTGCGGGATCGGCTGGCCTTCGAGGTGGAGCGGAGCAAGCGGAGCGCCGAGGCGTTCGCGGTGCTCTTCCTCGACCTCGACCGGTTCAAGTCGGTCAACGACCAGTACGGGCACGAGGCCGGGAACGAGATCCTACGGGGGGTGGCGGAAGAGATCCGGCAGGCGGTCCGGGCGTCGGATATCGCGGCCCGCTACGGCGGCGACGAGTTCGTGGTGATCCTGACGCGGACGGATCTGGAAGGCGGGGCCCGGGTGGCGGAAGCGCTGCGCGCCGGGATCGAGGGGGTGGGACGTCGGCTGGGGTATCCGCCGGGGCTCGTGACGGTGAGCGTGGGGCTCGCCGAGTTCGACCCGCATCAGCCGATCGAGGGTGACCTGCTCGTGTCGGCCGACCGCGCGCTGTATCGCGCCAAGGCTGCGGGACGGAATGCGATCGCATGACTGTCATGACACGCCATGACCGCTACGAGGGGTGACAATACCGTGACGGGTTCCTTCAGCCCGCGTCCGTCCGACCCGGCCCCGCCGGGGCGGGGTGGTCCGTCCGCGCCGGATTCGCTGCCCGATCCCTGGGGCGTGCGCCGCGCGGAGAATCTGCTCACCAGCCTGGAGGGCATCCTATCGGCGCGCGTGGTCACGACGCCGCTGGGCGAGGTGAGCGAGATCCACGTGCTGGCGCAGTCGGGTCTCGCGCCGAAGCAGATCGTGCGGAACATCGAGTCTGCGCTGCTCGCGCAGCTCGGCCTCAAGGTGGATCACCGGAAGATCAGCATCGCGCAGACCGCGGACGTCCGGCCGATCGAAGCGCTGGAAGGCGAGGCGGTGCGGGAGCGGGCGCTGCAGCGGGCGATCCTGTTCGAGAACCTGACGGTCGCGCCGGGCCGGCGGCCGCACCGGATCACGATCACGGTGACGCTCTCGTACCGGGGTCAGGTGGAGTCGTCCGAGGAGGAGAGCTCGGACACGCCGCGGAGCCGGGTCGAGGCGGCCGCCAAGGCGGCGGTGGGGGTGCTCGACCGGCTGCTGACGGATCATTCGGTGGCGCTCGAGGGTGCCAAGATCGTCGAGGCGTTCGACCGCGAGTTCGCGTTCGTGGCGGTGCAGGGGTTGGGGGGGCGGGAAACGCTGCTCCTGACTGGCAGCGCGATGATCAAGGAGAGCGCGGAGCGGGCCGCGGTGTTCGCGGTGCTGGATGCGACGAATCGGTGGACGGACGCGCGGCGGCCGTAACGGCCGGCGCAAGCTCACCTCAACGAACGAAAGGAACTTAGGGGAGGGGACCCCGGCCGCTGGTAGGTGCGAGCGGAGCAGAGCGGACAACTGATCGAGCGGAGCGTCTGGCGCGCCATAGCGAGGCGAGCCACTTCCCGGCAGGACTCGGAGTTTCCGAAGGGAGGTGACGCTCATGTTGAAGATCAGCTTGCTCACGGCGGCGGCCCAATTGCTCACAAGCTCAATCGGCTTCTTCGCGAAGGCGCT
>CAZFKN010000028.1:3746-32381 GCA_964519805.1 uncultured Gemmatimonadaceae bacterium | reverse complement strand
CCCCCCGGCCCCATTCAGGAGAAGTGGGACCGGCACCGCTTCGAGCTCCGGCTCGTGAACCCCGCCAACAAGCGGAAGTACACGATTCTGGTGGTCGGCAGCGGGCTGGCGGGCGGGAGCGCGGCCGCGACGCTGAGCGAGCTGGGCTACAACGTGAAGTGCTTCTGCTTCCAGGATTCGCCCCGCCGGGCCCACTCGATCGCCGCGCAGGGCGGCATCAACGCGGCGAAGAACTATCCCAACGACGGCGACAGCATCTGGCGGCTGTTCTACGATACGGTGAAAGGCGGCGACTTCCGGGCGCGCGAGGCGAACGTCTACCGGCTCGCCCAGATCAGTGTCAACATCATCGACCAGTGCGTCGCCCAGGGCGTCCCGTTCGCGCGGGAGTACGGCGGGCTGCTCGCCAACCGATCGTTCGGCGGCGCCCAGGTCTCCCGAACCTTCTACGCGCGCGGGCAGACCGGCCAGCAGCTCCTGCTCGGTGCGTATCAGGCGCTGGAAAAGGAGATCGCCAAGGGCGGCGTCACGATGTTCCCCCGCACCGAGATGCTGGACCTGGTCGTCATCGGTGGGCAGGCACGCGGCATCGTGGTGCGCGACATGGTGACCGGCGCGATCTCGTCCCACCTGGGCGATGCCGTCGTGCTCGGCACCGGCGGCTACGGCAACGTCTTCTACCTCTCGACCAACGCTAAGGGCTCGAACGCCACCGCCATCTGGCGCGCGCACAAGCGCGGGGCGCTGTTCGGGAACCCCTGCTACACCCAGATTCATCCGACCTGCATTCCCGTGAGCGGCGAGTACCAGTCCAAGCTCACGCTCATGAGCGAGTCGCTGCGGAACGACGGGCGGGTCTGGGTGCCGAAGAAGCGCGCCGATCGCCGTGCGCCGAGCGAGGTGCCCGAGGCCGAGCGGGACTATTTCCTCGAGCGGAAGTACCCCAGCTTCGGCAACCTCGCGCCCCGGGACATCGCGTCCCGCGCGGCCAAGGAGGTGTGCGACGAGGGGCGGGGCGTCGGTCCCGGCGGCCTCGGGGTCTTTCTCGACTTCGGCGACGCGATCAAGCGCCTCGGCGAAGACCGGATCCGCGAGCGCTACGGCAACCTCTTCGAGATGTACGCGCGCATCACCGACGAGAACCCGTACCGGGCCCCGATGCGGATCTATCCGGCCGTCCATTACACGATGGGCGGGCTTTGGGTCGACTATAACCTGATGAGCACCATTCCCGGCCTGTTCGTGATCGGCGAGGCGAATTTCTCCGACCACGGGGCCAACCGGCTGGGCGCGAGCGCGCTGATGCAAGGGCTTGCCGACGGCTACTTCATCCTCCCCAACACGATCGGCGACTACCTGGCCGGCGCCCGGCTCGATCGCGCCGACGCGTCCCACCCCGACGTCAAGAGCGTCGAGACCGCGGTCAACGATCGGGTGCGCAGGCTGCTCGCGATCAAGGGCAAGCGCACCGTGGATTCGTTCCACCGCGAGCTGGGCAAGCTGATGTGGGACAAGTGCGGCATGGCTCGGCGCGCGCAGGGACTGCGGGAGGCGATTCAGCAGATCCCGACGCTCCGCGAGGAGTTCTGGCGCAACCTGAACGTGCCGGGCAGCGACGTCGAGCTGAACCAGGCGCTGGAGAAGGCGGGTCGGGTGGCCGACTTCCTCGAGCTGGGCGAGCTGATGTGCCGCGACGCGCTCCACCGCGAGGAGTCGTGCGGCGGGCACTTCCGCGAGGAGTATCAGACCGACGACGGCGAGGCCCGACGCGACGACGAGCACTTTGCCTATGTGGCGGCGTGGGAATGGCGCGGCGAGGGACAGGAGCCGCGCCTGAACAAGGAGCCGTTGGTGTTCGAGAATGTGAAGTTGGCGACTAGAAGCTATAAGTGAAGCCTACGCACCCATGCCTGTTCTGAACCTCAAGCTTCGTATCTGGCGCCAGCCGGGACCGTCCGCCCCCGGCCGCTTCGTCGAGTACGACGCCCGGGATATCAGCCCGGATGCGTCGTTCCTCGAGATGCTGGACGTGGTGAACGACCGCCTGGTTCAGCAGGGTGAGCCGCCGATCGCGTTCGATCACGACTGTCGCGAAGGCATCTGTGGCACGTGTGGCCTGATGATCAACGGTGTTGCGCACGGGCCGGAGAAGGGGACCGCCACCTGCCAGCTGCACATGCGGCGCTTCAGAGACGGGGACAGGATCACCATCGAGCCCTGGCGGGCGCGGGCCTTTCCGGTCATCAAGGACCTCGTGGTCGACCGGACCGCGTTCGACCGGATCATCCAGGCCGGCGGCTACATCTCGGTCAACACCGGCGGCGCGCGCGACGGCAACACCATCCCGATTCCGAAAGACGCTGTCGACCGCGCGATGGACGCGGCCCAGTGCATCGGCTGCGGTGCGTGCGTGGCGGCTTGCCCCAATGGGTCCGCCTCGCTCTTCACCGCGGCCAAGATCACGCACCTCGGCCTCCTGCCGCAGGGCCAGCCCGAGCGCGAGCGGCGTGCCCTCGGCATGGTGGCGCAGATGGACGTGGAGGGCTTCGGCGGGTGCACGCTCTTCGGCGAGTGCCAGGAGGCGTGCCCGAAGCTGATCGGGATCGACACGATCTCGCGGATGAACCGCGACTACCTGCAGGCGCTGATCGCGGCGAGGCCTGCTGCCGGCGGTGGCGGAGGGGACTGACGCCACGTCGTGGCGTCAGGCGTGCTGGCGGCCCTCCCAGTTCACCAGTGCCGAGTCGCTGAGCTCGTCGATCGCTCTCGCGATATCCTTGATCGCGTGGAACATTTCGGTGTCGCTGTCGGGGGCTCCCGCAAGCACCTGAAGCTTGTTGTGTACCCGGTCCTGGAGCATGATCTTGATGCGGTAGAGCAGCAGCGCGTGCTCGGCCTGCTCCTTGCGCAGCATGACATACATGAGGGTGCCTTGCGCCAGTAGCAGCCCGGCGATCGCCAGCTCCCCGAGGTCCGAGCTCACGTCGAGGACCACCGGAGCGAGCTCACAGATGACGAGGGCGAGGACGGTCGGTACGAGCAGCCGGTAGCGCCACCACCGACGGCCCCGAAAGAATGCCCCTCCACCGAGCACAGCCACCAGCACCGCCTCGACGACCACCAGGAAATGGCTCATGGGTCGTCCTCCTCTATACGCGCAGGGGCCGCATGGGCCCTCGATTTGCGAACAGGCCCTACGGCATGACCCGGGGCCATTGATTGTTCGAACGATCGACATCGGGTAACACCTGGTCGGGATCGAGCCGCACCCCGGTGACGTCGCCCGCCACCATCGCCACGAAGGTGTCGCCCCGGAACCAGATGTCCACCGGCAGTTTGAGACTGGCGCTTCGGCCGCCGCCCAGCGTGAGCGCGAGCTCCACCGGCATCGGGACACTGCCTACACTGCGGAGGTAGATCCGCGACACGACGCCGGCGGTGTCGGACACGGTCACCGAGTCCACCGCCTGATCGATCGTCCCGTTGGTATAGAACCAGCCCCGCCAGAACCAGCTCAGGTCCTCCCCCACGCCGTCCTCGATCGTCCGGAAGAAGTCCGCGGGAGTCGGGTGCTTGAACGCCCAGCGGCGAATGTACTCGCGGAACGCCGGGTCGAAGCGATCCGCGCCGAGCACGACGTCGCGCAGCAGGCGCAAGCCGAGCCCCGGCTTGTTGTAGGCCAGCTGGCCGACGTCGTGCAACCGGTCGGGCGGGGTCATGATCGTTTCCTGCGGGCGTCCCGACTGTACATACTGGACGTACGCCTCGCTGCTGCCGCGCCGGTTCGGCTTGCCAGGGTACTGTTGCTCCCAGTTGTAGTGGTTCATGAACGTGTTGAACCCCTCGTCCTGCCAGCCGTAGAGGCGCTCGTTGCTTCCGACGAGCATGGGGAACCAGGTGTGCCCGAACTCGTGGTCGGTGACGCCGTACAACCCCTCCGGCACCGTGCGGTTGTGGCAGAAGACGATCATGGGGTACTCCATGCCGCCCTCGATCCCGTTCACGTTCGACGCGAAGGCGTAGGGGAACGGCCACCACTGCTTCGAGTAGCGCTCGATCGCGAGCTTGCCGTACTCGGATGCGCGGTTCCAGATCGAGTCTGCCGACGGCGGGTAGAAGCTCATCACCAGGACCTTGCCGTTGTTCGCCCCCACCGCGTCCCAGATGAACTGACGCGCGGCGGCCCACGCGAAATCGCGCACGCTGTCGGCGGTGAACCGCCAGACGAGCGTGCCGCCCGGCGCCGCCGGCCGAGAGGCGGCATCGTCGATCTCGGCCTTTCCCCTGACGATCACCGTCCGATCGCTGCGCCGGGCCTCGGCGAGACGGGATCGCTGTGTCGCCGTCAACACCTGCTCGGGGTTCCTGAGCGTGCCCGTGGCCGCGACCAGCATGTTGGCGGGGACCGTGAGGCTCACGTCGAAACTGCCGTACTCCAGGTAGAACTCGCCGTAGCCGAGGTACTGCTCCGTGTTCCAGCCCCGGACGTCGTCGTAGACCGCGAGGCGCGGATACCACTGCGCGACTTCGAAGATCGTGGACCCGTCGATCGTCTCGACTCCCATCCGGTTCCGCTTGGGGCCGAAGGGGAAGGTCCAGGAGATCGACAGCAGCTGGCGGCCCTTGGGCGGCAGCGGCTGCGCGAGGTCGATCCGCATCACCGTGTTGTTGACCGAGTACGTGAGCGGCGCCGCGGCGCGCGCGGCACGCCCCTTGGCCGGCGCCACGGCCGGCTGGCCGACCCAGACCAACCGCATGCCGCCGTCGGTCGGCGTGCCCGGGTTGAGCGCAGCCCCCCGGCTTCCCGGCCCGTAGAGGTTCTGATCCAGCTGAAGCCACAGGTAGCGGAGCGTGTCGGGCGAGTTGTTGGTGTAGGTGATGCGCTCGTCGCCGATCACGGCGTTGGCCGCGGTGTCGAGCGTCGCCTTGATCACGTAGTCCACCCGCTGCTGCCAGTAGGCCGGTCCGGGCGTGCCGGCGCCGGTGCGGATCGACGTGGGGGTCGGGAGATCCAGCCGCCGGAAGGGCGAGTCGTCCTGCTGCGGAGCGGGGGCGGGGCCTTGCGCCTCGAGCGGGCTGGTGGCGAGGAGGGCGAGCAGGATCGAGAGGCGCATGGGGGCCCCGAGAGAAAGTGAACAGTGAACGGTGAACCGTGAAGAGGTGCTCCCGCGCGTCACCGAAGACACCTGTTCACTGCTTACGGTTCACTGTTTACGCAGTTTCAAAGCTTGGGCAGCGTAACCCCCGTCTGGGCCTGGTACTTCCCGGCCTTGTCCTTGTAACTGGTCTGGCAGATGTCGTCGTCGTCCGCCTCGAAGAACAGGACCTGGCAGATCCCCTCGTTGGCGTAGATCCTGGCGGGCAGCGGAGTCGTGTTGCTGATCTCCAGCGTGACGTGCCCCTCCCACTCCGGCTCGAACGGCGTCACGTTGGTGATGATGCCGCAGCGGGCGTAGGTCGACTTGCCCACGCAGATCGTCAGCACGTTGCGGGGAATCCGGAAATACTCCACCGAGCGCGCCAGCGCGAAGCTGTTGGGTGGGACGATGCAAACGTCGCCCACGAACTCCACGAAGCTCTTCGAGTCGAAGTGCTTCGGATCCACGATCGCCGACAGCACATTGGTGAAGATCTTGAACTCCGGTGCCACCCGCATGTCGTAGCCATAGGACGACACGCCGTAGGAGATGACTTTGCGGCTCTCCGTCTCCGGTGCGCGCACCTGGGAGTCGACGAACGGCTCGATCATCCGGTGCTCCCGCGCCATGCGCCGGATCCAGCGGTCGGATTTGATGGACATGGGGCGAAGCGGGGCAGAGGGGCCGATCGAGAGATGGCCGGCGCACCGGCCCATCGGGAACGGCGCTGAATATAAGCATACCGGCAGGGTTGAAGTGCCTTCCGGGCGCGGTTACCTTTTTTCTGGTGGGTACGTGAAATTTTTCACGAGGAGAGGGAAGCCGTGCTCCAGCCCTACATTCCGATCCTCCTCCTGATCGCTTTCGTGGTGCTGAACGCGATTCTGATGCTCGGGCTGTCGCACGTCCTCTCCACCTACCGCCGGACCCCCGCCAAGATCGCCCCCTACGAGTCCGGCATGCCGATCCTCGGCGACGCGCGGGAGCGCTTCTCGGTCAAGTTCTACCTCGTAGCCATGTTGTTCATCATCTTCGACATCGAAGTCGTCTTCATGGTGCCGTGGGCGGTGGCGTTCTTCCAGGCGCGGGAGAAGGCGATCCCGCTCAGCATGGGTCTCGTGCTGGCGGATATGGCGGTGTTCATGCTGATCCTCGCGGTGGGCTACGTCTATGCCTGGAAGCGGGGGGCGTTCCAATGGGATTGAGCGGCCGCCCGGCCCCCGATGCCGTCGGACCGGCACAGGTCTCGTCCATCTCGCCCAACTGGGTCACCACCCGGCTCGATTTCCTGACCAACTGGGCTCGCGCGAACTCCCTCTGGCCCATGCCGTTCGGCACCGCCTGCTGCGCCATCGAGTACATGGCCACGGCGGCGAGCCGGTTCGACATCGCCCGCTTCGGCATGGAGCGGCAGAGCTTTTCCCCCCGCCAGGCGGACGTGCTCATCTGCGCCGGCCGGCTGCCCTTCAAGCTCGCGCCGGTGATCCGCCGGATCTGGGACCAGATGCCCCAGCCCAAGTGGTCCATCTCGATGGGCGCTTGCGCGTCCTCCGGCGGGATTTTCGACAACTACGCCATGGTCCAGGGCATCGACACCATCATTCCGGTGGATGTCTACGTGCCCGGGTGCCCGCCTCGCCCGGAGGGCCTGATCTACGGCATCCGTCTGCTCCAGAAAAAGATCCGGGGGGAAAGCATCACCGACGACTCGCTGCGTGAGGAGCACCTCGTCGGCTCCTCCGGCCTCTTCTTGCCCGCCGATCGGGTGGACGAGCTGTCGGAGCCCTTCGGCAACTCCGTTTCCCAGACCCGGTCCGGATGACCGCGCTGTCACCCAGCGTGCCCGCCCTGCGCCAGGCCTTCACCGACGCGGTCGAGCGGGCGGTCGTTTCCTGCGGCGACACCATCGTTTACATCCAGCGCGATCGCGTGCACGACGCGCTCGCCTGGCTCAAGACGACGCCCGACCAGGCTTTCGACTACCTCACCGACGTGACGGCCGTCGAGTATCGCGACCCCGAGCGGCCGCTCGAAGTCGTGTGGCAGCTCCGGTCGCTCGAGCGGAAGGCGGATCTCCGGGTCAAGGTGGCGCTCGACAGGGCGGGGCCGCTCGAGGTCCCGTCGGTCTACGACCTCTGGAAAGGGGCCGATTGGCTGGAGCGGGAGGTGTACGACATGTTCGGCGTCGTCTTCACCGGGCACCCGGACCTGCGGCGCATCCTCATGTGGGAGACCTACGGGGAGGGCTATCCGCTCCGGAAGGACTTCCCGCTCCGGGGGCACTTCAGCCGGGCTGAGCAAACCCGGCAGGCGCTCGCGGCCAACCCGGAGGCGCACTACTCGCTCGACGAGCTGTCGATCGCCGAGGCCTTCCACGAGCTGCCGAAGGACATGCGCGAGCGGCTGCGCCGGGGCGAGCGCGGATTCCTCAAATGAGCCGCCGCACGGTCGAGTACACGCTCGGCACCCCCGGGCTCGACGCCGAGGGGAAGGTGGTCGACGTCCCCCTGGGCGTCGGGCACAAGGACACCCACGAGTACCGTGTCCCGGGTCAGTTCGACGAGAGCTTCGGTGCCGAGCACATGCTGGTGAACATCGGCCCGCAGCATCCGGCGACCCACGGCGTGCTCCGCCTGGTGATCGAGCTGGACGGCGAGACCGTGATCCGGGTGATTCCCCACATCGGTTATCTGCACTCGGGCTTCGAGAAACTGGGGGAGTATCGCCAGTACAATCAGATCATCCCGCTCACCGACCGCACCGACTATCTGTCGCCGATGGCGAACAACGTGTGCCTGGCGCTCGCGGTCGAGAAGCTCATGGGGCTCGAGATCACGGAGCGTTGCACGGTGCTCCGGGTGCTCGCCTGCGAGATGAGTCGAATCATCTCCCACCTCGTCTGGCTCGGCACCACCGGCATCGATCTGGGCGCGTTCACGCCGTTTCTCTGGTCGTTCCAGGAACGGGAGCGGATCTACAACCTCCAGGAAGCGTGGACCGGCGCGCGGCTCACCACCAGCGTCACGCGGGTTGGTGGGATGATGGCGGACGTGCCCGACGGCTGGATCGCGGGCCTCCGGGACTTCTGCCGGACGTTCCCGCGCACGCTCACCGAGGTGGACACCATGTTCACCCGGAACGCCATCTGGATCGGGCGGACCCAGGGCGTCGGCGTCCTCTCGCGCGAAGAGGCGATCAACCGGTCGCTCTCCGGCCCGATGCTGCGGGCGAGCGGCGTGGACTACGACGTACGCAAGGATCGGCCGTACCTGGATTACGCGAGCTACGACTTCGACGTGCCGGTGGGCGAGCACGGCGACATCTATGATCGCTATCGGGTCCGGCTGGAGGAGATGTGGCAGTCGGTCCGGATTCTGGAGCAGGCGCTCGACCGGCTGGAGAAGCTCGAGGGCGCGCCCGTCAACGTGGACGATCCGCGCGTGATCCTGCCGCCCAAGTCCCGGGCGATGAGCGACATGGAGGCGATGATCTTCCACTTCAAGCAGGTGATGGAAGGGGTCAAGCCGCCGGTCGGCGAAGCCTACCTGGGCATCGAGAACCCCAAGGGCGAGCTGGGCTACTACTTCGTCTCCGACGGCACGGCCAAGCCCGTGCGCTGGCGCATCCGCCCGCCCGCCTTCATCAACCTCTCGGCGCTGCCCCGCCTGTGCGAGGGCGCGCTCCTGTCGGACGTCATCGCGATCAATGCGAGTGTCGACATCGTCATGGGGGAGGTGGACCGGTGAGCGCGCAGCCCGCGCAGCTGCACGGTCCCACTCACGGCCGTGGCGCACCCTACGAGCCCGTGCTCGTGGGCGAGACCCGGGCCCGGCTGGAGCGGCTGATCACCCGCTACCCGACCAGGCAGGCGTGTCTGCTGCCGGCGCTCTGGATGGTGCAGGAGGCCCGTGGCTGGATCTCGGAGCCGGCCGTCGTCGAAGTCGCGGAGGTGCTGGGGCTCACGCCGGCCTACGTGAAGGGCGTCGTCACGTTCTATACGATGTACCACACCCACCCGGTGGGGCGGCACTTCATCCAGGTCTGTACTACGTCGCCCTGCGGCCTCTGCGGCGCCGAGGCGACCATGAAGGCCCTCCTGGAGCACAGCGGCTGCGGCGAGCTGGGCGCCACGAGCCCGGACGGCCGCTTCACCGTCATGGAAGTCGAGTGTCTGGGGGCCTGCGGCTTCCCGACGCCGATCCTGGTGGACGACGACTTCATCGAGAGCGTGACGCCCGAGCGCGTCGCGGAGATTCTCAAGAGGTATCGGTAGTGGGCTATCCGCACCCGAGCCACCCGCGGGAGACGGTCGTGTTGTCCCGCTACTTCGGCGACGCTGGCGCCCGCTCGTACAGAGGATGGGTCGAGCGGGGCGGCTATGCCGGCCTCAGGCAAGCGCTCGGCATGGCGCCCGACGAGGTCACCAACGTGGTGAAGGAGTCGGGGCTGCGGGGCCGAGGCGGCGCCGGCTTCCCCACCGGGCTCAAGTGGTCGTTCATGCCCAAGGCCGGCGGCAAGCCGCACTACCTGGTCTGCAACGCGGACGAGTCCGAGCCGGGCACCTTCAAGGACCGCGAGATCATGCGGTGGACACCGCACCAGCTGATCGAAGGCTGTGCGATCGCGTCCTACGCCATCGGTGCCGAGACCTGCTACATCTACATCCGGGGCGAGTTCACCGAGCCGCTCCGCATCATGACCGAGGCGGTAGCCGAGGCGTATGCGGAGGGCGCGCTGGGCGGCGACGCTTTCGGCAGCGGCAAGCGGATCGAGATGGTGCTCCATCGGGGCGCGGGCGCGTACATCTGCGGGGAAGAGACCGGGCTGATGAACTCGCTCGAGGGCAAGCGCGGGAACCCGCGGATCAAGCCGCCTTTCCCGGCTCAGGCGGGCGTCTTCGGAATGCCGACGACGGTCAACAACGTCGAGACGCTCGCCGCCGTGCCCCACATCGTGACCCGCGGCGCCGCGTGGCACAAGGGCCTCTTCCTGGGCAGCCCGAAGAGCCCCGGCACCAAGCTGATCTCCGTCTGCGGGCACGTCGCCCGGCCGGGCAATTACGAGATCACGCTCGGCTTCCCCATGAAGGACCTGATCTTCGATCTCGCCGGCGGCATGCGGCCGGGCCGGACGCTCAAGGCGGTCATCCCGGGCGGCTCGTCGGTGCCCATCATGACCGCGGAAGAGATCGAGGACTGCCCGACCGACTACGAGAACATCGCGGCACACGGGTCCATGCTCGGGTCGGGCGGCATGATCGTCATGGACGACACCACCGACCTGGTGTACCAGATCTGGCGACTGGCCCGGTTCTACGCGCACGAGTCCTGCGCCCAGTGCACCCAGTGCCGGGAGGGGACGGCGTGGACCGCGAAGGTTCTGGAGCGGATCCTGGCGGGGAAGGGGAAACCGGACGATCTCGATCTCCTGCTCGATCTCTCCGAAAACATGACGGGCAAGACGATCTGCGTGCTGAGCGACTCCTGCGCCGCGCCGGTAGTGAGCGGGATCCAGAAGTTCCGGTCCGAGTTCGAGGCGTATATCTCGAAGGCGCAGCGGCCCGTGCTGACAAGCGTGTGATCGGTGGATCACCGGCCTATCGCGAGAACCAGGTACTGCAACTGCAACTGCGAACCACGCCTACTGTGGTAGACTCTGTGCCTCGTGTAACCTCCGTGCCTCCGCGGGGAGCGAATGACTGAGCGGGTGACCGTCACGATCGAACGCACCCAGGTCGCGGTGCCGAAGGGCGCCATGATCATCGAGGCCGCCAAGCAGGCCGGCGTCCTCGTCCCCCACTATTGCTACCATCCCTCGCTGCCGTCCCCCGCGGTATGCCGGATGTGCCTGGTGGAGGTCGAGAACCAGCCCAAGCTGGCCCCGGCCTGTGTCACCGCGGTGGCCGACGGGCAGGTCGTGCACGTGAACAGTCCCAAAGCCAAGGCCGCCCGCCAGAGCGTCCTCGAGTTCCTGCTCATCAACCATCCGCTCGACTGCCCGATCTGCGACCAGGCCGGCGAGTGCGAGCTGCAGGACTATGTGTTCCAGGAAGGGCGCTCGGGGACGCGCTACGGCGAGTACGCCAAGCGCTACAGCCCGGTCGAGGACTTCGGCCCCGACGTGCTCTACGTCCCCAACCGCTGTATCCTCTGCACCCGCTGCGTCCGCTTCATGGAGAGCGTCGCCGAGGCACCGATCCTGAACGTGTCGGAGCGGGGCGACCGCGCCTACATCGGCATTGCCGAGGAGCAGCTCCTGGACCATCCCTGGGCCGGCAACGTCGTGGACCTCTGCCCGGTCGGGTCGCTGCTCTCCAAGGACTTCCTGCACAAGGCGCGCGCCTGGGACCTCGACAAGACCGCGAGCATCTGCCCCGGCTGCACCCAGGGTTGCAACATCGCGATCGACACTCGCGACGACGTCGTCGTCCGCTTGCGGCCGCGTCCGAATCTCGAGGTCAACCGGCACTTCATGTGCGACACCGGCCGGATGGACTATCGCTGGATGAACCGCGGCGACCGGGTCGAGGCGCCGCTGGTTCGTGAGGGTCCGAAGCACGTGGCGACCGACTGGGACACGGCTCTCGACCGCCTGGGCGGGCTTCTCCGCGGCACGTCCGGCCCGGTCGTGATCCTCGCCTCGGGTCGCGCGTCGACCGAGTCGCTGGGGCTGCTGCGACAGCTGGTCGAAGGCCGCCCCGTGACCGCGGCGGTCCAGGTGCCCCTCGGCGACGAGGCGCCGCTGGCCGGTGTCCCGAACCTGGCGCTCCGCCGGGAGCGGGCCCCGAACCTGGCCGGCGCGGAGCTGGTGGGCTACGGCGGGGACTGGGCCGGCGCGCTCCGCGCCGCGGCGACCGCGGCGCTCGTGATCCTCCTCGACCCGGTGCTCTCGGCGGACGACGAAACCGCGCTCGGCCGGGTCCCGGGTGCGCTGATAGTTCTGGGCACGGTCCCGTCCGAGCGCCTGCGAAATGCGGAGCTGGTGCTGCCGGTCACCACCATGGCCGAGGAGAACGGCACCTACGTCAACCGGGATGGGCGCGCGCAGCGGTACGAACAAGCCAGGGCCCAGCCCGGCATGGCCCGGCCGGCCTGGTGGATTGCGGGCGAGGTGCTCGCGGGACCGGGTCCCGACGCCGATGCCCCCGCCACCGCCGCGCAGGCCTTCGCGATGCTCGGCCGGACCTGGCCCGCGTTCGCCGGACTCAGTTATGCCGACCTCGGATTCACCGGTCGCGTCCTCGCAGGCGCGCATGCGGGGAGCGCCTGATGACTCCGGAGATCAAGGGCTTCCTTCTCCTCAGCGTCCTCAAGATGCTGTTCGTCTTCACCGTGGTCATGGTGGGCGTCGCCCTGCTGACGCTGATGGAGCGCAAGGTCTCCGCCTGGATGCAGAACCGTCTCGGCCCGAATCGGGTGGGCCCGGGTGGGCTGCTCCAGCCCGCCGCCGACGGCGTCAAGAACATCCTGAAGGAAGAGACGTTCCCCTCCGCCGCCAATCCGGTGCTCTTCGTGGCGGCGCCGGCGCTGGCCTTCATCCCGGCGCTGCTGCTCTCGGGGGTGATTCCATTTGCGGCGCCGCTCCCGCTCGACTCGGACGACTTTGGCGCTTCGATCGCGGCTCATGTTCCGATCCTCGGCAGGGTGCTGGGATGGCTGTTCACGCTGATCTTCGGCCGAGTCGCGCATCACGGCCCGATGCCGATGGTCGTGGCCGACGTCCCGGTTGGGTTCCTCTTCGTCATCGCGATCAGCTCGCTCGGCGTCTACGGCATCGCGCTCGCGGGCTGGGCCTCGAACAGCAAGTACAGCCTGCTCGGCGGGCTCCGGGCGAGCGCGCAGCTCATCTCCTACGAGGTGGCGCTGGGTCTGAGCCTGATCCCCGTGCTGCTTCTCACTGGCGATGTGAGCTTTTCGCGCATCATCGCCGTGCAGCAGAGCGGCCTCTGGCTGGTGTTCCCGCTGGTCGTCTCCTTCTTCGTCTTCCTCGTGTCCGGGTTCGCCGAGACCAACCGACTGCCGTTCGACCTGCCGGAGGCCGAGTCGGAGCTGGTGGCGGGGTACCACAGCGAGTACAGCGCGATGAAATTTTCGTTCTTCTTCATCGCGGAGTACGCCAACATCGTCACCGTGTCCGCGATGGTGACGACGCTCTTCTTCGGCGGCTGGGACATCCCGTTCGTGGCCGTCGGTACCGCCAAGCCCTGGGCGCTGCTCACCCTCGCGCCGGGGCCGATCGCGACGCTGCTCACGGGCGCTGCGTTTTTCCTCAAGCTCATGTTCTGGATCTTCTTCGTGATGTGGATCCGCTGGACGCTGCCGCGCTTCCGCTATGACCAGCTCATGGCCCTCGGCTGGAAGTTCCTGACGCCCGTGACCCTCGGCTACATCATGCTCGTCTGCGTGGTGCTCTACGTGGCCGAGCTGGTCGGTCTCGGGCAGACCCTGGCGTTGCACCTCGTGCTGACCGGCGTGAGCGTCGTGTGCGCCATTGCGCTCTTCTTCGTTGTGGACCGAGGGATGATCGTGAGCGGCTCCGCCGCGCGGCGCGCGCGGCGCGCCGGCCTCCGGCCGCCCCAACGCGTCACCGCGAGCTTCTGATGGCCATCGGCGTCAAGGTGCTCAAGCGACCGGAGCGGGAGGTGAGCTATGTTCGCGCGGCTCTCAGGGGCATGGCGCTCACCTTCAAGCACATGTTCGAGAAGCGGGTCACCATGCAGTACCCGGAGGAGAAGAGCACCGACGCCGCGCACGGGATGGGCCAATGGAGCCTCACCCCCCGGTGGCGGGGCACGCACCGGATGCTGACGGACGAGCAGGGGCGCTCCAAGTGCGTCGCCTGCGGCCTCTGTCCCCAGATCTGCCCGGCCAACTGCATCAAGCTCGTCCCCGGCGAGGACGAGCAGGGCAATCGGTATCCCCTGATCTATGAAATCGACGAGTTCCGCTGCGTCTTCTGCGGGTACTGCCAGGAGGTCTGTCCCGAGGAGGCGATCCACGTGGGCGTGCACTACGAGAACGCCGAGTACAGCCGGAACCGTTTCGTGTACGACCTGGAACGGCTGCAGGCGCAGACCCATCCGGTTTCGTCGCTCTGGGACCCGTCGGACGCCCGGGGAGAGTAGGATGACCGAGATCGTCTTCTACATCTTCGCCACGGTCGCGGTCGTGTCGGCGGCGATGTGCATCCTCCAGCGCAGCCCGGTCAGCGCGCTGATCTGGCTGGTGCAGGCGATGCTGGCGCTTGGCGCCATCTTCGTACTGCTCCAGGCCCAGTTCATCGGCGTCATCCAGATCCTCGTGTACGCCGGCGCCATCATGGTCCTCTTCCTCTTCATCATCATGCTGCTGAACGTGGGCCGCGTGCGGGCGACCGACATCCGCGGGCCCGCGGGCATCGCCGCGGCGCTGGTGGTCGGCGGACTCATCGTGGCCGAGCTGGGCGGCCTCTGGTCGTACAGCACCGGGCGGCTCGCCAACGAAGTCCGGGCGTCCGCCGGATCGCTCCAGGCGGCCCACGCGTTCGCAGGCGGGCAGGCGGCGCAGCAGGAAGCGGCGTCCCGCGGGGTGGTGGGAGGCATCGCACCGCCGCTGTTCCAGCTGTACCTGGTTCCCTTCGAGATCACGTCGCTGCTCCTCCTCGCCGCCATCGTCGGCGCCGTCGTCCTCGCCAAACGGAGAACCTGATGCTGCTCGGTCCTGCGCTCGGTCTCTCCGCGCTCCTGTTCAGCATCGGCGTCGCCGGTGTCGTCCTCCGCCGCAACGCCATCGTGCTCTTCATGTGCGTGGAGCTGATGCTCAATGCCGTCAACCTGGCGTTCGTGGCGCTCGCGCAGGTGTACGGCGTGGGCGGCTACCTGATCGTGTTCTTCGTCATGACCGTGGCGGCCGCGGAGGCTGCCGTCGGGCTCGCGATCATTCTCGCGGTGTTCCGGCATCACCAGTCGATCGACCTCCAGAACATCAATCTCCTCCACGGCTGATGACTCTGTCTCCGCTCGTGGTCCAGGCCGTGAACGAGGCGTCGGGCGGCGCGGCAAGGCCGGCGGTCCGGCTGGCCTGGCTCACGATCGCGCTCCCGTTGCTGGGCGTCGTGATCAACGGCCTTTTGTCCTTCACCCGCTCCCGGGTCAAGGCCGTCGTGTCCCTGGTGGGTCCGGGTGTGCTGCTCGGTGCCTTCGCGGTCGCGGTGGCGATCTTCCTCGAGGTGCGGGCCGCGCCGCCGGAGGCGCCACTCGTCGTAACGCTCTGGCCCTGGCTCCACGTCGGCGACCTCCGGATCGACTTGGCGCTCCAGGTCGACCAGCTGTCGTCGGTGATGCTGCTCGTGGTCACCGGGGTCGGCAGCCTGATCCACATCTATAGCGTCGGCTACATGGGCGACGACCCTGGCTACGCCCGCTACTTCGCCTATCTGAACCTGTTCATCGCGTTCATGCTGATCCTGGTTCTGGGGGCCAACCTGCCGGTGCTGTTCATCGGCTGGGAGGGTGTGGGCCTCTGTTCCTACCTGTTGATCGGCTTCTGGTTCACGGACAAGGCGAACGCCGATGCAGGCAAGAAGGCGTTCCTGGCAAACCGGGCCGGCGACTTCGGCTTCCTGATCGCGATGTTCCTGCTCTGGCAGACGATGGGGGCGCTCGACTTCGCCACGGTGCTGAGCCGGGCGCCAGGCACGCTCAGCGCCGCGGCGGCCACCTGGATCACGCTCTTCCTGCTGCTGGGCTGCACCGGCAAGTCGGCGCAGATCCCGCTGTACGTCTGGCTGCCCGACGCGATGGCCGGCCCGACACCCGTGTCCGCACTGATCCACGCCGCCACGATGGTGACCGCGGGCGTGTACCTGGTGGCGCGAACGGGGGTGCTGTTCGCGCTGGCCCCTGCCACGGGCCTGATCACGGCGGGGATTGGAGCGCTCACGGCGCTCTTCGCGGCGACGATCGGACTGCGCCAGCACGACATCAAGAAGGTGCTCGCGTACTCCACCATCTCCCAGCTCGGCTACATGTTCCTCGGCGTCGGCGTGGGGGGATACACGGCGGGCATCTTCCACCTCGTGACCCACGCCTTCTTCAAGGCGCTCCTGTTTCTCGGGGCCGGGAGCGTGATCCACGCGCTGCACCACGCCTATCACGCCACCCACTCGAACGACGATGCGCAGGACATGCGGAACATGGGCGGGCTCCGGCGCTGGCTCCCGCTCACCTGCACGCTCATGTGGATCGCGACGCTCGCCATCGCGGGCATCCCGCCCTTCGCCGGCTTCTTCTCGAAGGACGAGATCCTGGCGGCTGCCTTCGCGCGCGGCGCCGAGCAGCCGGTGTACTACCTGTTCTACGGCATGGGCGCGGCCGCCGCGTTCCTCACGGCGGTGTACATGGCTCGCCTCATGGCGATGACCTTCCACGGCGCCACCCGGGTGGGCCAGGCCGAGCAGGAGCATCTCCACGAGCCCCCGGTCAGCATGACCGGCCCGCTCGTGCTGCTCGCGCTCCTGAGCCTCACGGGCGGCCTCATCAATCTCCCGGCCTTCGCGGGCGGGCACGAGGCGCTGGAACAGTGGCTCGAGCCCGTCACCCGCGCGGCCACCGCGCTCCATCCGCTGGCGTTGCCGACGGGGACCACCGAAGAGATCCTGCTCGGCGTCGCGGTCGCGATCGGCGTCGTCGGCCTCTGGATCGGCTACCGGGCGACGCTCGGGCGGCCCATTCTCCCGGCGCGCTCGGCGCCGCCGGAGACGGGCTTCGCTCGCGTGCTCTATCGGAAGTACTACATCGACGAGATCTACGACGCGGTCTTCGTGCGTCCGCTGGTCTGGCTGTCCGACAGGGTCCTCTGGCGGGTCGTCGATCAGGGACTGGTCGACGGGCTGCTCGTGGGCGGTGGTGTGGTCGGGAGCCGGTGGCTCGGCCGACTCGGCAGCCGGCTCCAGAGCGGTCAGGTCGGGCTCTACGTGCTGCTCTTCCTCGTCGGCGCCATCTGGGTCCTTGGCGCCATCCTCGGGTGACGCCGCCATGACCGCCTTCCTCACGTCGATCGGCTACGAGCACTGGATTCTCCAGGCGCTGCTCGCGGTGCCGCTCGTCGGCATGGCGCTGGTGATCATGTCGCCCAAGGACTGGGCGCGCGTGACCGCGCTGGTGGTCGCCCTGTTCGAGTTCGTCGTCTCGCTCGGCCTCTGGTGGGCCTTCGATCCGTCCAAACCGGGGCTCCAGTTCGTCACCCGGGTGAACTGGCTGCCGCAGTTCGGCGTAAGCTACTACGTCGGCCTCGACGGCCTCTCGATCTTCATGGTCCTGCTGTCGACCTGCCTCATGCCGCTCCTCGTGTGGGGGAGCTGGGACCAGATCGACTTCAAGCAGCGCGGGTTCTACGCCCTGCTGCTCGCGCTCAAGACCGGCATGATCGGGGTCTTCGTCGCGATGGACCTGTTCCTCTTCTATTGCTTCTGGGAACTGCTCCTGATCCCCATGTTCTTCATCATCGGGATCTGGGGCAGCGGCAACCGCCGATACGCCTCGGAGAAGTTCTTCATCTATACCTTCTCCGGCTCGCTGCTCATGCTGGTGGCGATCGTGGCGATGGTCTGGACCATTGGCCAGCAGACGGGGACGTACTCGTTCGCCTACGATCATATCCTCGCGCACGTGGAGCTGCTCCGGCCCCAGGCGCCGTGGCTCTTCATCGCGTTCGCGCTGGCGTTCGCGGTCAAGGTGCCGGTCTTCCCGTTCCACACCTGGCTCCCCGACGCGCACGGCGAGGCCCCGACGGCCGGCAGCGTGGACCTGGCCGTGATCCTGCTCAAAATGGGCACCTACGGCTTCCTCCGATTCGCCATCCCCTTCTTCCCGACGTTCGCGTTGAGCCCTGGGGTCACCACGCTGGTCGTTGCTCTGGCGGTGACGGGGATCATCTACGGCGCGCTGGTCTCCATGGTGCAGCCCGATCTCAAGCGGGTCGTGGCCTATTCGTCGGTGAGCCACCTGGGGTTCGTGATGCTGGGGATCTGGGCCGCGACGGTGCAGAGCGTCCAGGGCGCGATCATGGTGATGATCGCCCACGGCCTCTCCACCGGAGCGCTGTTCTTCCTGGTCGGCATGCTGTACGAGCGCCGGCACACCCGGCTGATCGCGGACTTCGGCGGCGTCGCGCGGGTGGCACCCTTGCTCGCCGCCGCGTTCTCGATCACGGCGTTCGCCTCGATCGGGCTGCCGGGGCTCAACGGGTTCGTGGGGGAGTTCCTGGTGCTGCTCGGGAGCTTCGGCCGGTTCCCGGTCGCCACCCTGATCGCCACCACGGTGGTTGTGTTTGCGGCGGCGTACCTCCTCTGGGCGATCCAGCGGGTCTTCTACAATCCGCTGTCCAACCCGGAGAACGAGAAGATTCGCGACCTCGGCAAGCGGGAGCTGGCGGTCCTGATCCCGATGGTCGCCGCGATGATCTGGATGGGCCTCTACCCCTATCCGCTGCTGCGGCGGACCGAGACAGCCGCCCGGCACTACGTCGAGATGGTCCATCCGTACCTGAGCCATGATCGGGGCCCGGCCGGCCCGGTGGCGGAGGTCGCGCGATGAAGGCGCTCGACCTGATGAATCCGATCGGCGTCACCCTGGCGCTCCTGCCCGAGGTGCTGCTCTCGCTCTGGATCCTGGTCGTCCTGCTGGTCATCTCCTGGCGACACGAGCGGGTCGAGGACAGCTATCTGGCGGGCTGGCTCAGCCTGATCGGCATCGGGATCGCCGGGATCGGCGTCGCGGTGCTGTGGCTCGGTGGCGCGGCGCCCGCCGGGGTGCCGCACATGGTGGCCCTCGACGGCTTCCGCTATGGCGCGGACGCGGTCATCCTGCTGGTTGCGGCCTCCACCATCCTGCTTTCGCTCCGCTACGTCGATCGCCAGCGGCTGCTCGCCCCGGAATACCACCTGCTCATCCTGCTCGCGACCGACGGCATGCTCTTCCTCGCCGGGGCCGAGGACATGATCGTGCTGTTCCTGGGGCTCGAGCTGATGTCGGTCGCCGTGTACGTCCTCGCGGGGTTCGACCGGTTCCGCCGCTCGTCGGCGGAGGCGGGCCTCAAGTATTTCCTGATCGGGGCGTTCGCGTCGGCGTTCCTGCTCTATGGCATCGCGCTGGTCTACGGCGCGACCGGCGAGACCAACCTGGTCCGCATCGGCGAGCGTCTGGCGTCCGCGCCGTTGAGTCTGCTGGCGGGGCTCGGTCTGGCGCTCCTGCTCATCGGGTTCGGCTTCAAGGTGGCCGCGGTCCCGTTCCACATGTGGGCGCCGGACGTGTACGACGGCTCGCCCACCCCGATCGCCGGGTTCATGGCCACCGGCGTCAAGACAGCCGCGTTCGCGGCCCTCGTGCGGGTGCTACTGGAGGCGTTCCCCACGGCTACCGTAGTGTGGCAGCCGGTCGTCGCCGCACTGGCGCTCGCCACGATCGTGCTGGGGAACACGGTCGCGCTGGCCCAGCAGTCGATCAAGCGGATGCTGGCCTACAGCTCCATCGCGCACGCGGGGTACGTGCTCGTCGCGGTGTGGGCCGGCACCACGCTCGGCGCCGGCGCGGTATGCTTCTACCTGTTCGCTTACTCGGTCACTTCGCTCGCGAGCTTCGGCATCCTCGCGTCGATCGAGCACGTGGGGTCGCGCACGGTGCTGGTGGACGATCTCGAGGGCCTGTACTCGGTGCGTCCGGGGGCCGCCCTCGCCCTCAGCATCTGCCTCCTCTCGCTGCTCGGCTTCCCCGGCACGCTCGGCTTCATCGGCAAGTGGTACCTCATCGCCGCCGCCGTGTCCGAGGGCCAGTACATTCTCCCGGTCGTGCTCGTGCTGGGGAGCCTGGTATCGGCGGGGTACTATCTCCCGGTCATCATGTCGATGACGATGAAGCCCACCCGGTCGCTCGAGTCGCACCGGCAGGTCCGGTTCTCCTGGGCGGCGCGCGCCGCCGTCGCGGTGGCGGTGGCCATGATTCTCGTCTTCGGCGTGTGGCCCACCGGTCCGCTCGCCACGGCCCTCAAGAGCGCGGAGACCCTGGGCCGGGGAACGCCGGCGGTGCTGACCGGAAAGCGATGAGGCTGTGTTTACTGTTCACTGTTCACGGTCTTTGGAGCACCGATGAATTTCCCGAAGTCCATCTTCCGCCAATACGACGTCCGCGGCCTCGTCGGCACGGAGCTCACGCCCGAGCTGGCCCGGGCGCTGGGGCGCGCCTACGCGTCGGTCGGTTGGGAGAAGCTCGGGCGCGCGCCGGTGCTGGCCGTGGGGCGGGACAACCGGCCGTCGGGGCTGGCGCTGGCCGAGGGGGTGCGGCGCGGCATTGCCGACGCGGGTGGGACGGCGGTGGACGTCGGCCTGGTCCCGACGCCGGCACTCTACTTCGCCGTGTCCGCGCTCGGCACCGACGGCGGGCTCCAGGTTACCGGGTCGCACAATCCGCCTGAATTCAACGGCTTCAAGATGGTCCTCGCCGGCGACGCGCTGCACGGCGACGAGATCCTGGGTCTCTGGGAGATCATCACGGCCGAGCGCTGGCGGACGGGGGTGGGGAAGGAGACGAGCGACGGGTCCGTGCTCCGGAAGTACCGGGACGCGATCGTCTCCCGACACACGCTCCGGCGCCCCGTGCGGGTGGTCGTCGACTGCGGCAACGGGACCGGCAGCGTGATCGCCGTCGAGACGCTCCAGGCGCTGGGTGCCGAGGTCACGCCGCTGTTTTGCGAGTCGGACGGCACCTTTCCCAATCATCATCCCGATCCCACGGTGCTCGAAAATCTCCACGACCTCCAGGCCGCGGTGCGGCGAACCGGCGCGGAGCTGGGCATCGCCTTCGACGGTGACGCCGACCGCATCGGCGCGGTAGACGAGAACGCCGAGGTCGTCTTCGGCGATCAGCTCCTGGTCATCTATGGTCGCGACGCGGTGCGCCGCTTCGGCAAGGGCGTGCCGGTCATCTTCGACGTGAAATGCTCGCAGGTCCTGCCGGACGCACTCGATCGCGCGGGCGCGAAGCCCGTCATGTGGAAGACGGGGCACTCGCTCATCAAGGCCAAGATGAAGGAGATGAAGGCGCCCCTGGCCGGCGAGATGAGCGGCCACATGTTTTTCGGTGGCGATTATCTCGGGTTTGACGACGCCCTGTTCGCGGCGGCCCGTCTTCTCGAGGTGGTGTCCACCGGGCCGTCGGGACTGGCGCCGCTCCTGGCCGACCTCCCCAAGACCTACGCCACGCCGGAGATCCGGGTGGAGTGTCCGGAGGAGATCAAGTTCCGCATCGCGGAGCTGGCCGTGGCGCATTTCGGGGCCAGGTATCCGGTGAACACGATGGACGGGGTCCGCATGACCTTCCCCAAGGGCTGGGGGCTCGTGCGCTCGTCCAACACCCAGCCGGTCCTGGTGCTTCGGTTCGAGGCCACCGACCCGGCGGCGCTCGAGGCATACCGCGGCGAGGTGATGGGCTGGCTGGCGGGCCAAGGGGTGAGGGGCTAGGCGCGCCATGGACAGTGAACGGTAATGTCCCCCCGCACTCGGCAGGTCGTGGCCCTGCTGGTCGCCCTGGGGCTGCTGCTGTTTGCCGGGCGCTGGACCGCCGGACTGCTGACCGACCGGTGGTGGGCGGAGACCATCTCGCCGGCGGCCGTGGCGTTCATCACCGAGTGGCACTTCCTCCGCCTCATCCTCGAGCTCGCCGGCATCCTCATCGCGTCGGCCTGGTTCATCGGCCACCTGCTCATCGTCTCTCGGGCGGTTGGATCGGTGCAGATCTCCCGCCGCGTCGCCAATCTCGAGATCCGCGAAGCCCTCACGCGCGACGTGCTGCTCGCCCTGGCGATCGGGCTCGGGCTCCTGCTCGGCATCGCGACCGGAACCGGTGGCGCGGCGTGGGCGCCGACGGTGGCTCTCTCCTGGCGGAGCGTGAGCTTCGAGGTGGTCGAGCCGGTGCTCGGCCACGACCTCGGGCTCTACGTCGCGCAACTCCCGCTCTGGCGCCTGCTCCACGGGCTCGCCATGCTGCTGGCCGGCGTGGCCCTCGTCGCCTGTATCGCCCTGTACAGTCTCGTCGGTGCCCTCCAGGTGACCGGTGGGCGCCCCGCGATCAACGACCACGCGCGCGCGCATCTGGGCTGGCTGCTCGTCGCACTCGCGCTCACGCTTGCCTGGGGCTACCTGCTCGAGCCGTATGAGCTGGTGGCCGGCCTCTCCGGTGTGCCGGATCGCCCTGCGCTCGAGCTGGCCGCCCTGGTGTCGCCGGCGCTGACCGGCACGGCGCTGATGGTCGCCGTCATGTCCGCGGTCTGGGCCGTGCGCCCCCGCCATGCCCTCGTAGCGGCGGGTTGGCTGGTGCTCACCGTCACTTCCCTCGGCGGCCACTATCTCCTGCCGGCGTTCAGCCGCGACCGTGGCGCGCCCGCCGTGGAACCCGAGCTGGCCCGCCGGCTCGAGGGCCTCGCCTTCGGCCTGCGGGGGATGCGCGACTCCTCCGGCAGCCGGCTGCTGCGTGACACCTCACCGCCGCGCGTCGCTCCGCTCTGGGGGGAGGGCGCTGTCGCGCGCTTTGCCGACGACGCGCGGCCCGACTCCGCGGTCGCCGACCCCGGGCTGCTCACGGTCGAAGGACGCCGTCTCGCGGTGTGGCTCGTCGCCCGGCGGCCGATGTCGGAACGCCCGGGGCTCCTCGCAGTCGCCGCCGATCGCATCGGCCCCGCCGGCGATCCGGTCTACTATCGCCAGAGCGATACGCTGGGGTACCCCACGCCGTTCGCGCTGCTGCCGCTCGATTCCACGACGCTCCAGCCCGGCGGCCCGGCCTACGATATCTCCCGCAACGGTTCGGGGATCCCCATCGACTCCTGGGGGCGACGCGCGGTGCTCGCCTGGGCGCTGCAGGCCGGTCAGTTGCTCGGTGGCGTCCCCGATGGGGCCCGACTCTCCTGGCGTCTCGATCCGGAGGAACGTCTGGAAGCGCTGATCCCGTTCGTCGAGTGGGGCGCCGCCGTGCCGCTCGTCGTGGACAACGATCTCGTGTGGGTGTGCGACGGATACGAAACCTCGGCCACGTTCCCGCTGGTCGAACGGCTGCCGTGGCGAGGGCGAGTGGTCAACTTTGCGCACGCCGCGTTCGTGGGCGTGGTCTGGGCCCGGACCGGGCGCACCGCGGTGTATCGTCGGGCAGACGCCGACGCCGGTCCGCTCGCCGTCGCCTGGAGCTCCATCGCGCCGGGGATGATCGAGTCGGCGAGCCGGCTGCCGGCCGGCGTGGCGGCGGCGTTGCCCTATCCGTTCGAGCTGTTCGACCTGCAGGCGCGGGCGCTCGAGCGGCCGCCGTGGGACGCCGGCATTCTGAGCGGCCGCCCCGAGACCGGCCCCGGAGATCCCACGCCGCCCACCCGCGGCTGGCGCGCCGATACCGGGGGCACGCGGGTGGTGGCGTTGTATGAGCGGCCGTCCAGCATTCGCGTGAGCGCGGTCCTGGTCGCGAGCACGCGGGGTGGCCGCGCGAGCCTCGACCTTGTGCGCCTCGATTCCACCAAGACGCTGCCGTCCCCGCGTGCGCTCGACGCGACTTGGGGCCGCTTCCCCGCGTTCCTAGGCCTCGCCGATTCGGTCCGGTCCAGCGGCGCCGCCCGGGGTGACAGTCTGCTGCGCGGGCCGCTCACGGTGTGGCTCGATCCTGCGGGCGCGCTTGGCGTGTACCGAACCTGGTACGCGCCGCGGGGCAGCGCGCTCTCGCTGGCCTGGGTGAGCATGGCCCTGAGCGGGCGCTCGGTAGGCGCTGGCCGCACTCTCATGGAGGCCTGGGACAACCTGCGCGGTGCTACGGCACCGCTCCCGGCCACCGTGCCGACAGCGTCGCTGGAGGAAGCCCGCAAGTGGCTGCACCTCGCGGACTCCGCGCTCAAGGTGGGCGACTGGGCCGGCTTTGGCCGCGCATTCGACGCTCTGAAACAGGTCCTCGGCACCCGCGACAGTCTCTCCCATTGAGCTTGCTGGGTCAGGGGCGGCGGGCTAGGTTCCTCGCGCTTTGGCCCCTGGGATCGGGAGATACATGCGGACCGCGGTGTTGGCGCTCGGGGGCAATGCGCTCGCGCGCGCGGGTGAACGACCGACCATCACGAATCAGTTTCGCCACGCGCGGGAGAGCGTCGCACCCATCGTCGAGCTCGCGCGGCAGGGGTGGGCGATCGCGATCGTGCATGGCAACGGTCCCCAGGTGGGCGACGAGCTGGTGCGCAACGAGGTCGCGCGACGGGTGGTCGAGCCGCTGCCCCTTGGCGTCCTCGTGGCCAATACTGCCGGCTGGATCGGCTACATGCTCCAGCAGTCGCTGCAGAACGCGCTGCGCTTCGGCCAGGTCCAGCGGGACGTGATCACCGTGATCACCCAGACCCGGGTGGACCCCTACGACCCGGCCCTCAACCACCCGACCAAGCCCATCGGTCACGCACTCCCCGACGACCTCGCCGAGCAGCTCCGCGAGGCCAACGTGGCGGTCGGCCGGGACGGTGCGGGCAACTGGCGTCGCTTGGCGGCGAGCCCCGTCCCTCTCGGCATCGTGGAGCTGCCGCTGGTCCGGCAGCTGATCGGCGAAGGCGTGATCGTGGTCGCGGCGGGCGGGGGTGGTCCGCCGGTGTACGACCACCCGATCCTGGGCTACGAGGGCCTCGAGGCAGTAGTGGACAAGGACCGGGTCGCCGCCATCCTTGCCGAGCAGCTCGAGGCGGAGGTGTTGATGATTCTGACCGACGTGGACGCGGTCTACGCGGACTGGGGGACGCCGGCAGCGCGATCGCTTCGCCGCCTGACCCTCGCGCAGGTCGCGGATCTCGTGGCATCGGGCGGGGTCAACGAGGGCGGCATGCGGCCCAAGGTCGAAGCCGCGGCCGGATTCGTGGAAGCGTCCGGCGGCCGGGCCATCATCGCGCGGCTCAACGACGGCCCCGCCGCGCTCCGGGGCGAGGTGGGAACGACGATCGTGAGGAGCTAGGTGAACATCCACGAATATCAGGCCCGCGCGCTACTCAAGGCGCAGGGCATTCCGGTGCTCGACGGCGACGTCGCCTCCACGCCGACCGAGGCCGAGGCGATCGCTCGGCGCCTGGGCGGGACGGTCGTGATCAAGGCGCAGGTCCATGCGGGCGGCCGGGGCAAGGCCGGAGGCGTGCGGCTCGCCAAGAGCCCGGGTGAGGCGCTCGACCACGCCGCCGAGATTCTCGGCATGCAGATCAAGGGGCTCACCGTTCAGAAAGTGCTCGTCGTTCCCGCGGCGGAGATCTCCTCCGAGAGCTACGTCGGACTCATCATGGACCGGGAGACCCAGCGCCCGGTGTTCATGGTCAGCTCGGCCGGAGGCGTGGACATCGAGGAGGTGGCGCAGCAGACGCCCGAGAAGATCGTGCGCTTCCCGGTAGACCCGACCTACGGGCTCTTCCCCCACCAGGCGCTCCGGCTTGCCCTCGGCCTCTACATGGATTTCGGGCAGGTCAAGGCCGCGGCCAGGATCATGGAGCAGCTCTACGCCGCGTTCGTGGCCAACGGCGCGTCGCTGGCGGAAATCAACCCGCTGGTCACGACGCCCGACGGCCGAGTGCTCGCGCTCGACGCCAAGATCGTCATCGACGACAACGAGCTGTTCTGGCGGCCCGATCTCGGCCTCCTGCGGGACGAGACGGCGGAGGAGCCGAGCGAGGCGGCCGCCCGCCGGGCCAACCTGTCGTTCATCAAGCTCGACGGCGACGTCGGCTGCGTGGTGAACGGTGCCGGCCTCGCGATGGCCACGATGGACCTGGTGAAGTACTACGGCGGCGAGCCCGCCAACTTCCTGGATATCGGCGGCAGCTCGAGCCCCGAGAAGGTCATCAACGCGCTCAAGATCATCACCGCCGATCGCCACGTGCGGGCGATCCTCTTCAACATCTTCGGCGGCATCACCCGCACCGACGACGTGGCCAACGGCATCGTCGCCGCGACCCGCCAGTTCAAGGTCAGCGTGCCGATCGTCATCCGGCTCACCGGCACCAACGAGGCCGAGGCCATTCGCATTCTCAACGGGGTCGGCATGACGGCTCTGAGCGACATGGACGAAGCCGTGGCGCGAGTGGTGAAGCTCGCGAAGGGGGCCGCGTGAGCATCTTCGCCGATGAGAAGACGCGCCTCCTGGTTCAGGGGATCACCGGGCGGGAAGGGTCGTTCCACGCCCGCCAGATGCTGGAGTATGGGACCCACCTCGTGGCCGGGGTGACGCCGGGCAAGGGCGGTCAGCGGTTCGAGGGCAAGGTCCCGGTGTTCGACACCGTCGCCGAGGCGGTCGCGGCGACCGGCGCGAATACCACCGTCATCTACGTGCCGCCGATGGCCGCCGCCGCCGCCATCATCGAGGCGGCCGACGGCGCGATCCCGCTCATCGTCTGCATCACCGAAGGCATTCCGGTCATGCACATGAGCCGGACGATGCCGTTCGTGCGGAGCAGGGGCGTACGCCTCATCGGGCCGAACTGCCCCGGTCTCATCACGGCCGGCAGCCGGGCGAAGATCGGGATCATCCCGGGCAACATCTGTACGACGGGGCGGGTGGGACTGGTGTCGCGCAGCGGCACCCTGACCTATGAGGTCGTCAACCACCTGACCCGCGCCGGCATCGGTCAGAGCACCTGTGTGGGCATCGGCGGCGACCCGATCATCGGCACCAACTTCATCGACTGTCTCCGCGCGTTCCAGGACGATCGCGGCACCGACGCCATCGTGATGATCGGCGAGATCGGCGGCACGGACGAGCAGAACGCGGCGCAGTTCGTGAAAGAGCACGTGAAGAAGCCGGTGGTGGGCTTCATCGCCGGGCAGACCGCGCCCAAGGGCCGGCGCATGGGCCACGCCGGCGCCATCATCTCGGGCTCGTCGGGCACGGCCGAAGAGAAGCTCGCCGCGTTCGAGGCGGCGGGCATCGGCATCATGCGGCGGCCGGTGGACGTGATCGAGCTGCTGCGGAAACGCATGTGAAGCTCGCGGATCTGCTCTCCCGCCGGCGGGTGGTGGTCCCGCTCGCTGCCGACACCTGGGAGGCGGGGATCCGGGCGCTGCTGGACGCCTGCCTGGCGGATGGTCGGGTTCGCGATCCGGACAAGCTCGAGGTCGCGGTGAAGAACGCCTGGCCCGAGGACACGCTGAGCCTCGGGCCTCATGCTGTCCTGCCGCACTTCCGGACCGACGCCGTCGACGCGGTGGTGGTGGCACTCGGCGTGGCGCCGACCGCGATGGAAGGGAAGGACACAGACGCGAACGGGGCCGTCGAGGGCGCCCGCATCATGCTCCTGATCCTCGCCCCGCCGCGCGAGGCCGCGGCGTACCTCCAGGCCGTGGCGGCCTTCGCGCGGGCGCTGGCGCAACCGGACGTCGTGGACGGATTGCATGCGGCGCGCACGGCGGACGACGTACTTGCTCTGCCCGGCCTGCAGGGCGTCCGTCTGGAGGAGGAGCTGCTGGTGGGCGACGTGATGTCGCCGGCGAGCGTGGCCTTCGAGCCCGAGCTGCCCATCGAAGCGGCCGCGCGGCTGCTCGCGCGGCGGGGTCTGGACGCGGCGCCGGTGGTCGGGCCGGACGGGGTCGTGATCGGGCTCCTCTCGAGCCGCGAGCTGCTCCGCTATTTTCTGCCGGCCTACGTGCAGCGGTTGCAGACGGGGGAGCACAAGGCCGCCAGCCGGGCGCAGGCTGCCGCGGCCGTGGGGCAGGTCGGCAGCATCATGGCCCGCAACGTCCTGTGCGTATCCGAGGACCAATCGTTGTCCGACGTGGCGAGCCTCCTCGCCAACAAGGACGTGGCCTGTCTGCCGGTGGTGCGGGACGGGGTGCTGCGAGGTGTGCTCACGCGGGCCGAGATCGTACGCAAGCTGGTAGGACAGTGAACGGTAAACAGTGAACAGTGCGGAGGTCTGTCTTGCCCGAACTGACCCTCGGCATCGTCAAGCCTGACGCCATCGAGACCGGCAAGGCCGGGCTCATCATCGCCCATCTGCAGCGCGAGCGATTCGTGCTGCGGGCGGCCCGCCTCGTCCGGCTTACGCCCTCGCAGGCCGGCGAGTTCTACGCCGTCCACCGGGGTCGGCCGTTCTACGCCGATCTGGTCCAGTTCATGACCAGCGGTCCTTGTCTGCCCATGGCCCTCGAACGTGACGCGGCGGTGGCCCACCTCCGCACGGTGATCGGGGCGACGGACCCGCAGGAGGCCGCGGCCGGAACGATCCGGAAGCTGTACGCCGAGTCGAAGGGCCGGAACGCCATTCACGCGTCGGACAGCCCGGAATCCGCGGCCCGGGAGGTCGGGTTTTTCTTTGCCGATGGTGAGCTGGCGTGGTTGTGGGGAGGTGGGTGAAGGGTAGACAGTGAACAGTAAACAGTAAACGGTGAGCAGGGGCCACGGGTCAGCGGAGCCCCCGTTCACTGTTTACTGTTTACTGTAGCTTGACGTAAGTCCGGTTCCCAGAGTAGCTTATCGGGCTATGCT
>CAZFKN010000028.1:0-3646 GCA_964519805.1 uncultured Gemmatimonadaceae bacterium | reverse complement strand
GTTTACTGTAGCTTGACGTAAGTCCGGTTCCCAGAGTAGCTTATCGGGCTATGCTTCGGGTCGATCTTCGCGATCTCAACCGGGGTCCGGTCGAGACCGTCGGGCGGCTCGAGCCGGAGGACCCGGTGTTCCAGGGGCTCGAGCTCGACCTCACCGGACCCGTGTCCGTCGAGGGGCGGCTCCAGGCCACCGGGCGGGGCGAGTACTTCTGGCGTGCCCGCGTCCAAGGCGAAGTCCGGAGCGATTGCCGTCGCTGTCTGGCGGACGTCATCTACCACGTCGACGAAGAGCTGGACGTCCTTTTCAGCGACGATCCCGACGCGGCCGCCGACCCGGCGGTGTACCTTGTACCCCCGGCGCCGGCCGTGATCGACCTGGGCGAGGTGGTCCGGGAAGAGCTGGCCCTCGCGGTGCCGCCGTATCTGCTGTGCCGCGACGATTGCGCGGGCCTGTGCCCCCGCTGTGGAGCCGATCTCAATGCCGGTGCATGCGCGTGCGCGCCGGCGGAACCCGTCTGAGGATCTCATGGCCGTCCCGAAGCGACGCACCTCGAAGTCGAAGAAGCGGCTCCGCCGCGGGCACCACACCGCCGCCGGCGTCCGGCCCCAGGCGTGTCCGCGCTGCGGCTCGCCCAAGCTCTCGCACCGCGTGTGCGATTCCTGCGGCTACTACCGCGGCAAGAAGCAGGTCGAGGTCGAGGACGCCTGAGCGTGATCCGCGTCGCCGTGGACGCGATGGGCGGCGATCACGCTCCCCGGGCCGAAATCGAGGGAGTGGCCGAGGCGCTCCGAGCCCAGCCCGATGACCTGCGGATTCAGCTCGTAGGTCGCCTCGAGGCCATCGAGGCGGAGCTTGTGCGCCATCCGTCGCTCGACCGGTCGCGCATCGAGATCCACGCCGCGCCGGACGTCATCGGCATGGCCGAGAAGCCCCTCGCCGCCGTCCGCAAGAAACCCCATTCGAGTCTGGTGGTCGGGCTCCGCCTCCAGGAGGCGGGCAAGTCCGACGCGTTTCTCTCCGCGGGAAACACGGGCGCCGTCCTCGCGGCATCCACCATGATCCTCGGCCTGCACGACGGGGTCGAGCGGGCCACGGTGGCCACGCTCTTCCCGACCGCGGAGGGCCCGGTGCTCGTGCTGGACGCCGGCGCCAACGTCGACTGCTCCGCCCGGGAGCTGGTGAACTTCGCGTATCTCGGCAGTGTTCTGATGCAGGACCTCCACCGCCGCGCCACACCCGCCGTGGGGCTGCTCAACGTCGGCGAGGAAGACGAGAAGGGCAACGCCATCGCCAAGGAAGCGCACAAGTTGCTCAAGCACGCCCCCGGACTCAACTACATCGGCAACGTCGAGGGGCGGGACATTCTGGGCCACCCGAAGCATGGGCGGATCGACGTCGTCGTCTGCGACGGCTTCGTCGGCAACATCGTCCTCAAGTTCTACGAATCCGCCGCCCGCCTGGTCGTCGGGATCGTCCGGCGTGAGGCGCCGGAGGTGCTCACCCGGGAGGACTTCGGCCGCGTGCTCCGGTTCCTCGATTACTCCGAGTACGGAGGAGCCCCCCTCCTGGGAGTGAAGGGCGTGACCATCATGTGCCACGGATCGTCCAGCGCCAACGCCTTCAAGAACGCGATTCGCGTCGCGACCCAGGCCGTCCAGAGCCAGCTCGACGTCCACATCGGGGCGCAGTTCGCCCAGCGCGCCGCCGCCTCCTCCGCGTGACGCTTCGCCCTATTGCCGAAATCGCGGGCCTTGGCGTGGCGGTGCCCGCGCAGGTCGTGACCAATCACGATCTCTCCCGCACGCTGGATACGTCCGATGCGTGGATCGTCGAGCGCACCGGGATCCGGGAGCGCCGGGTCGCGCGCCCCGACGAGTCGCTGGCGTCGTTCTGCGTTACCGCCGCGCACGCGGCCATGGACCGCGCCGACGTGACGGCCGAGGAGCTCGACGCGATCATCCTGGCCACCGTATCGCCCGATCGGCGGATGCCGGGCACGGCGTGCGACATCCAGGCGCTCCTCGGCGCGGACAACGCGGCGGCGTTCGACGTCTCGGCGGCATGCCCCGGGTTCGTCTACGGCCTCGCCATCGCCGAGGGGTTCGTGGCCACGGGCAGCAGCCGGAACGTGCTCGTGATCGGCGGCGAGAAGCTGTCGTGCATCACCGACTGGCAGGACCGCGCCACGGCCGTGCTCTTCGGTGATGGCGCCGGCGCCGCCGTCGTCCGTCCGGCGCAGCCGGACGGCCGCGGCATTCTGTCGACCTTCCTCAAGACCGATGGACGCCTCGCGCCGCTGCTCTGGATTCCCGGAGGCGGTTCGCTCGAGCCGCTGAGCGAGAAGGTCCTCCGCGAGCGGACCCATCTCATGCAGATGAAGGGCCGCGAGGTGTTCAAGGCGGCCGTGCTGGCGATGGCCGAAGCGACCGACGAGGCCCTCCGGCGCGCCTGCGTGAGCGCCGACCAGATCGACCTCTTCGTGCCCCACCAGGCCAATCTCCGGATCATCGAAGCCACCGCCAAGCATGCCGGGATCCCGATGAGCAAGGTCATGGTGAACCTGGAGAAGTACGGCAACACGTCGGCGGCATCGATCCCGATCGCGCTCGATCAGGCGCTGAGCGAGGGCCGAATCGGCAAGGGCTCGCTCCTGCTGTTCGTCGCGTTCGGAGCCGGGTTCACCTGGGGGAGCGCCGTCGTCCGGTGGTGACGGTGGTCATGTGCCCCGGGCAAGGGGCGCAGAAGGTGGGGATGGGGAAGGACCTCGCGGAGCGGTTTCCGGCGGCGCGCACGGTCTTCGCCGCGATCGACGAGGCTCTCGGCGTCCCTCTCTCCCGGATTATGTGGGAGGGTCCCGAGGAGGAGCTGACCCGCACCCACAACACCCAGCCTGCCATCCTCGCCCACTCGGCGGCGGTGTTGGCCGTGGTGGGCGACGCGCTCGGCCGTCCGGGTGCCGCCGCGGGACACAGCCTGGGGGAGTACAGCGCCCACGTCGCAGCGGGCAGTCTCTCCGCCACCGACGCCGCGCGGCTGGTCCGACGCCGGGGCGAGTTGATGTACGAGGCGGGGCTGGAGCGTCCCGGAGCAATGGCCGCGGTGCTCGGCCTCGATACCGAGGCGGTCGAGGCCGCGTGCCGGGAGGCCTCGGACGGGGACGGCGTCGCTGTCGCGGCCAATCTCAACACGCCGGAGCAGACCGTCATCTCGGGCGACCCCGCCGCCGTCGCCCGCGCGGGTGAGAGCTGCCGCAGCCGGGGCGCCAAGCGGGTCGTGCCGCTCAAGGTGAGCGGTGCGTTCCATTCGCCGCTCATGGCGCCGGCGGTGCCCGGCCTTCGCGCCGCGCTTAGGGCCGCCCGGTTTGCAGACGCGCGCTGCCCGGTAGTCGCCAACGCCACGGCCGAGCCGGTGTCGAAGCCGGCGGATGCGGTGCGGATGCTGGTCGAGCAGCTCACGGCCCCGGTGCGCTGGGTGGAGTGCATGCAACGGGCGGCGGCGTTGGCGCCGGGAGCCACGTTCGTGGAGGTCGGCCCCGGGAACGTGCTCGCGGGGTTGCTCAAGCGGATCGTGCCCGAGGCCAAAGCCGTGACGATGGGGACGGCGGAGGAAGTAGAGCGGTTCCTGACTGCGTGAACGGTGAACAGTA
>CAZFKN010000027.1:0-32500 GCA_964519805.1 uncultured Gemmatimonadaceae bacterium | reverse complement strand
GGCACGCGTTCCTGTACGTCGGGATAGACGTTCTGGAAGAGGTTGCTGACCTTCGCCTGCAGCACGTTCCCGAAGAGCCGATAGGCCAGGCGGAGATCGACCACGGTGATGTCGCCCCGGGGATCCAGCGGGTAGGCCAGCACCTGCTCCACCCGGCTCCGCCACCGTAGGTCGACACCCGCCAGCCCCTGGAGCACGTTCAACGTTGCGGTCACATTGTGCTTCGAGCGGTAGGGCAACGCGAGCTGGGTGATCTGGTCCCTGCTGTCGAGAAAGAGATACGAGGCCTCGAGGTCGAGCCGATTCCGCACCAGGCTGGACCGGACGCCGAGGTCGAGCCCGCGGACCCGCGCCCGGCTCACGTTCTGAAATTGAGCGTATCCCCCCTGGAGCACGAACGCGGGGCCGATGAGGTCGCGGTACTCGCTCCAGAACAGGGTCGCGTCGGCCCGGAGCCAACGCAGCGGCTGGGTCGACGTGCCGAGCTCGCCGGTCCAGGCGTGCTCGCCATGCAGCGCCGGATTGGGCACCACGCGGAAGCCGAACTGCACCGTCGAGACGAACTGCTCGATAGCGCTGGCGGCGCGGTAGCCGCGCGCGATCGAGGCCCGGGCGCTCAGCCGGTCTGATGCGTGCCAGACGAGACCAAGCTTCGGATTGAGCGAAAACTCGGACTCACCTTCGGTGGTGTCGTGGTAGTCGAGCCGGGCCCCCGCGGACGCAGTAATCCCTCCGCCCAGAGCCACCTCGTCTTGCGCAAAAGCTGCCCCGTCCCACAGCCACGGTGTGCCGAGAAAGTTGGAGCTGACCCGGGTGCCGGCGCCGTCGGCGCCGAGCGTGATCGCGTGCCGCTCTCCCGCCCGGAGTGAGAGCTGCACCGTCGTGCCGCCGCGCGTCGCGTCGTGGTAGTCCTGGTTTTCAACGAAGTAGTTCTGATTGGCGTTGTGATTGAGATAGGGGCTCACCCGCAGGAGCAGCGACGATCGCGCGATCGGGGTCAGCGTTGCGCCTGCCTGTAGAAACCGGTACACGCTTCGGTCGCCCAGCGAGCCGGGCGTGACCTCGAAGGGCTGGTCCGGCGAGCGCCAGGCGAGAAAATCGCCCGCATCGTTCCGGGACCACATGACGTACGCGTCCCAGGGGTGCGCGCTGCCCGGGTTCGACATCGCCTTCGCCCGCAGGAACCAGCGCCCGGACTGGCCGTTCTGGTGAAAGCCATCCGATGTCTCGCGGGCGATTGCCACTCGCGCCCCGATGTCTCCCAGCCGGCGGGAGTACTGCAGCATCACGCCCTGCGTGTTCAGCGTCTGATCGGTGAATCGATAGCGGTCGGGAATCTGATAAATGCCGGCGTGGGCCCGGATCACGGCTTCCGGCCGGTCACTGATCGGGCTGGTGACCAGGTTCACGACGCCGCCCAGGGCGTTGCTTCCGTACAACGCGGATGCCGCGCCCTTCACAACCTCGGCCTGATCGAGGTCGAGCAGGGGAAACGCTTCCCAGATGATCTCCCCGCCGTCGCCGCTGAGTGCCGGATGGCCGTCCACCAGCGTCAGGACCCGGCTGCCGAGGCCGCCGGCGGAACCGGTGGAGCCGTGGATGTCCATCTGTCCCGGCCCGGCGAACGTCACGCCCGGCACGTAGGCGAGCGCCCCGTCGATCGTGGTGACATTGCGCCGGATGATCTCGTCGCCGGCCAGGACCGCCACGCTCGCGGGCGCGTCTTCCACCCGCTCGGGGCGTCGGCTCGCCGCCACCACGATGCCGGGGAGGTTGACCGCCGCGGCGTGCATCGTGACAATCACATTCGCGGTGTCAGCCGCGGCGACGATGATCTCGGGTAACGTGTCGGGAGCGTAGCCGACAGCGGCGACTCGTAGCTGGTACCGCCCGGGTGCGACGCCGGCCAGCATGAACCGGCCCCCGGTTCCGCTGGTCGTCGCGAGCGGCGTGCTGACGAGGAGGATGCGGGCGCCCTCGAGCCCCGCGCCGGTCTTTCCGTCGCGGATCTGACCGCCGACGGCGCCGGTGGTGCTCTGCGCAGCGAGAGGTGCGGCGATCAGCGCCAGCGAGAGGACCCCGCAGCGCGACGCGCACCGGATCGCCAGGACGCCGCTGGGCCGGCCCGGCATTGCCCTACTGCTTCTGCCAGACCGAGATACTGGTGACACCCTGAGCCGTGGCGTTCACGGTCAGGGTATTTCCGCTCACGCTGTAGGTGCCGGCCGCCTGTCCGGTGATCATGGAGGACTGGCTCCAGCTCGTGCCGTTGAGCGAGTACGTGCCGTGGTCGTCGACCGGGGGTTGTCCCTGGAGGACGAGGTGCAGGGTGTACGTCGTGGCGGTCAGTGTGAACGTTCCCGTTGCCGTCGGCGGCGCGAGGGCGGGCTGCGGTGGGAACTGGATGGAGACGAGCGAATAGGTTCCGCTCAGGTCGACGGTAGGACCGGTACTGTTGCTGCACCCGCTCGCGCTGAGCGCGACTGAGGCAACCGCTGCAAGACTCAACCAACCGCTGACGCGCATGCCGACCTCCCCGGAGGCCGAGTGAGAACTCTCTGTGGTCGGGAAACCCGTGCCCCGGTCAACCTACGGCGCGCTCCGTGGCCGGTCAACATGCCCGCGGGAGGGTTCGCACGTCGTCCTCGGGCTCAGGTGATCGGCACCATCCACCCATGTCGGTCGGCCGCGCGCCCGTACTGGATGTCGGTGAGCGCGCCATAGAGCTTCTCGGCCACGGGACCGGGCTGCCCGTTGCCCACGGTGAGCGTCCCGTCGGGGAACCCGAGGAGGCCCACCGGCGAGATGACCGCCGCGGTCCCCGTCCCGAACACTTCCGCCAGCTCACCCCGCCGGTGCGCGTGCTTGATCTCGTCGATCGACACCCGGCGCTCCTTCACCTTCATGCCCCAGTCGCGGAGCAGCACCAGCACGCTGTCGCGGGTCATGCCCGCGAGGAACGTGTCGTCCAGCGGGGGCGTGACGATCTCGTCGCCCAGGCGGACGAAGAGATTCATCGTGCCGACCTCCTCGATCCACTGGTGCTCCAGTGCGTCGAGCCAGAGCACCTGATCGAATCCCCGCTGCTTGGCCTCCTGCGCCGCCTCCAGACTCGCCGCGTAGTTCGCCGCCGCCTTGGCGGAACCGAGCCCGCCGGGCGCGGCGCGCACGTGCCGCATCTCCACCCAGATCTTCACCGTCTCGTGCTTCTCGCCGTAGTAGCCGGCCACCGGCGACAGCAGCACGAAGTAGGTGTACCGTTCCGCCGGCCGAACGCCGAGGAAGGGCTCGCTGGCGAACATGGTGGGGCGGATGTAGAGCGACGTGCCCTTGCCCGACGGCACCCAGTCCTGCTCCACCCGGATCAGCTCCACCATGGAGTCGTGCAGCCATTCCAGCTCGATCGGCGGCATGCAGACGCGCACCGCGCTCCGGTTGATGCGCCGGCAGTGGTCGTCCAGACGGAACGAGCGGATTTTCCCGTCCGCGCCACGGAACGCCTTGAGGCCGTCGAAGATCGCCTGGGCGTAGTGCAGCACGGCCGCGGCCGGCTCGAGCCCGAGCGGCCCGTACGGGGCAATGCGGGCGTCGTGCCAACCGTGCTCCGGATCGTAGTCCATCACGAAGATGTGGTCGGTGAAGTGGCGACCGAAGCCGAGCGCCTCGGGCGCGGGCTTGGGCTTGAGCGTCGCCGCCTTCTGGAACGCGATGTCGAGCGTCATGGTGGCCTGTCCGCCGGGAGTCTTCGTCATATGAGGAAGTTACCCCGCCGGCGCCGGGGCGACAGCGGCAGCCGCCCCCGGGTTCGACCGGCACAGTTGGTCAGTGGGTTCCGGTGCCGGCGCTGTCCAGGGCGATGGCGCCGTCGCGCGCAGCCGTCATGACCGCCAGCGCGGTCGGCCACACACGCTCGAGCCGATCGTACACCGCCAGGACCCCGACGATCCCTCGGCGGCGGTTGAGCCATGGGACGAACCCGCCGCCGCCCGGGCTGCTGACGAGCAGCGCGCGGCCGGTGACGGAGTCCACCGCGTCGCGCCAGCAGCCGAGGCCGTACGTGCGGTCGGTGACGCCGCCGGGCGCGATTCGACGCGTCACCCCCACCGTCTGGTCCCGGGTCATCTCGTCGAGCGTCGACTCCGACAGAATCCGCCGCCCATCGTGCACGCCGCCGTCGAGCAGCATCTGGAGGAACGTCGCGTAGTCGCCCGCGGACGAGTACGTGAGCCCCTCGGACAAGAGCGGATTGGCCGTGGACCCGTAGCCCGTGTGGCGGAGGCCGAGGGGCGTCGCGATCGTGGCCGAGAAAATCTCCGCCCAGGTTGCCTGCGCCGCGACTTCCGCCACCCGTCCGGCCACCGTGAAGGCGGCGCCGCCGTACGCGAACTCCGTGCCCGGCGTTGCCCGGAGCTTGACCTTCTCCCCGATCTGCCGCGCGCAGTCGTCGAGCGTCAGCTCCTGCTGGAACATGCAGGGCGCGTAATCGGGCAGGCCGGACGTGTGCGACAGGAGCTGCCGCACGGTGATGCCGCGTTTGTCGCCCTTGAAGTAGGGGAGGTAGTGCGACACCGAATCGTCGAGCTTGAGCTTGCCCTGGTCAACCAGCACGAGAATAGCCGCAGCGGAGAGCCATTTTGCGGCGGAGACCACGGGCATTTCGGTGGCGGAGCCGATCGGACCCACGTACGCCTCGCAGACCGTCCGGCCCTTGAGCCGGATGATGAGCCCGGCGCCGGGGAGTCCCAGCTCCGTCACCATCCGGCGGACGCTGTCGACGGCCGGCATGAAGGAGCGCTCGCAGCCCATCTGAGCCCGGAGGCCGGGTGGGGCGACGACGCAGAACGTGAGAGCGAGGGGAACCGCGAGACGGGCTCGCATCTGTGTAGCCCTACGGCCGTCCGGTCGCGCGCGGTTTCAGCCGCCGAGCTCGCGGTAGCGGAAGCAGTCCGTCGTATGGTCGTTGACCATCCCTACCGCCTGCATGAAGGCGTAGCAGATGGTCGAGCCCACGAAGCGGAATCCGCGCGCCTGGAGGTCCTTGCTGAGCGCATCCGATTCCGCGGTGCGGGGCGGCACCTGCGCGAGTCGCTGCCAGCCGTTCACCTTGGGACTACCACCCACGAACCGCCAGACGTAGGTGGCGAAGCTCCCGAACTCACGCTGCACCGCGAGAAACGCCTTCGCGTTGGTGACCGCGCTTTCGACCTTGAGCCGGTTGCGAACGATCCCCGGGTCGCGGAGGAGCCGGGCTTTGCGCGCCGCCGTGTACCGCGCGACCCGGACGGGATCGAACCCGGCGAACACCTCGCGATAGCGTGCCCGCTTCCTGAGGATCGTCTCCCAGCTCAGGCCTGCCTGCGCACCCTCGAGGATCAGGAACTCGAAGAGCGTCCGCTCGTCGTGAACGGGGACGCCCCACTCGGAATCGTGATAGGGGATGCCAAGCTCGGTGCGCGCCCAGCCGCAGCGCGCGGGCAGACTCACTTCCCGGCGCTCTTGGCGACCTTTTTCTTGCGGGGTCGCCGCTTGCCGTAGGTACCGCGAAAGATCTTTCCGCGCCGAGACTTCCGATCGCCCTTGCCCATGGATTTCCCTGGTTGAACGGTTCGATTCGACTAGAGACGGACGCCTTGTGGTGCAGTGAGGGTGGCGTGCTCGACGTCGCCGGTGTTGCGGACGCCGGCCGGCTCGAAGAGGAGCACCTCCACTTCCTTTTCGGCCACCGGCCGGTGCTCGACGCCGTGCGGGACAATGAGAAGCTCGCCCGGGCCCAGCTCGACGGTGCGGTCGCGAAACTCCATCCGGAATCGCCCCCGGATCACCAGAAACAGCTCGTCCTCCGCCTCGTGCTTGTGCCAGACGAATTCGCCCTCGAACTTGACGAGCTTGACCTCCTGGCCGTTCAGGGCCCCCACGACCTTGGGGCGCCAGTGCTCCTGGATTTGCGCGAGCTTGTCTGCCAGGCTGATCTTGTCCATGGCGGAAGTTACTCCCGGCAGGGTCTATCCGGCGACCGGGCCGGCGAAACGCGGAGTGACCCGATCCCGTAGAGGTGCGCCATGACGGCATCCGCCGCGGCTCCCGGCCAGGCCCCCCAAAGCGAGCTCTTCGGAGTCGGGCGGGTCACGCTCGGCTGGATCGAAAGCCCGCTGGGCCCGCTGGTGGCCGGTGCGTCCGACGGAGGCGTCTGTCTCCTCGAGTTCTCCGACCGTCGGATGCTGAAGACCCAGATCGCCAGGCTCAAGCGCCGGCTCCGGACCGATGCGGTGCCTGGCGAGCATCCGTTGCTCGGTGCGCTTGGCGCCGAGCTCGCCGAGTACTTCGCGGGTCGAAGACGCGAGTTCACGGTGCCCCTGTACTACCCGGGCAGCCAATTCCAGCAGTCGGTCTGGAATGCGCTTCGGCGGATTCCCTACGGCGAGACCTGCAGCTACGAGGCGCTGGCCGTCACCGTCGGCCGTGCGGGAGCCCAGCGGGCGGTGGGAAAGGCCAATGGCGACAACCGCATCGCCATCGTCATCCCGTGTCACCGGGTCATACGCAAGGACGGCACGTTGTGCGGCTATGGCGGCGGTCTCTGGCGCAAGCAGAGGCTGCTGGAATTGGAGCAGGGCATCACGCCGCTCGGCCTCGACTGACGCGAGAAGGCCGGAAGGGAGCACACGATGTCGGTGACGGTAGACGAGAGAGACCACCTGGTGGTGATCGACGGGTTCCGGCTGGAGGGCTGGATCGACCGGCACAGCTGTCCGACATGCGGCGCGGCCCGGGTGTACTACCTCGTGTACGACGCCTTCTTCTGTCCGGCCTGCAACACGTGGCTCGAGCTGCACTGCGCGGATCCTGCGTGCGACGTGTGCGCGTGTCGGCCGGCGCGGCCGCTTGGGCGTTGACTCAGGGAGCGGAGTCGAAGGTGTTGCACGCGTCCGGCCTGCCGCCGTCGTAGCCCCGGCGGAACCAGGCCACCCGCTGTTCCGACGTCCCGTGCGTGAACGCGTCGGGATTCACGCGCCCCGCCGACATCTTCTGAACCCGGTCATCGCCCACGGCAGCCGCGGCCTGAATGCCCTCCTCCACGTCGCCGGGATCGAGGAGGTGCCGCTGCTCGGTCGAATGGCCCCACACACCCGCGTAGCAATCCGCCTGTAGCTCGAGCTTCACCGACAGCGCGTTGGCCTGTTCCGGCCGAGTCTGCTGCGCCTGCCGCATCTCCTGATCCGTGCCCAGCAGGTACTGGACATGATGTCCGATCTCGTGCGCCAGGACGTAGGCCTGGGCGAAATCACCAGGCGCGCCGAACCGATCCTTGAGCTCCTGGTAGAAGCCGAGGTCGATGTAGACCCGCTGGTCGAGGGGGCAGTAGAAGGGCCCGGTGGCGGCCTGGGCGAAACCGCACGCCGAGTTGATGGCGTCCCGGAAGAGCACGAGCTTGGCCGGCTGATACTGCTGACCCATCGTCGGCAGGACCTTGGTCCAGGTGGCCTGGGCGTCGTCCAGCACGAACGAGACGAACTGCACCACCGGCTCCTCGGCCGCGTTAGCCTCGGCCGTGGCCTCGGGGTTGGGCTGATCGGCACCGCCGGCCGACAGGAACGGCGTAATCAGATCGCGGCGGAAGATCACGCTCAGCACCAGCAGCACGACGATCCCGCCCAACCCCACGCGAGGCATCCCGCCGAAGCCGCCGCCTCCGCCCCCTTCATCGCGGCGGTCCTCCAGATTGTCACTGCGTCCTCCGGGCGTCCAGCGCATCGGAATGCATTTCCTCTTACGGATTCAGGTCGCAGATTCAAGCCAATCTGGTGCGGGTTCGATTCGCAACGTACTGCCCGGTGAAGGTGCGTCAAGCATGAAACCAGACGGCGCGCGCCGGCGTTAGCATCGGGACCAGACCGGAGACTGCCATGCCCAAGACCGCGCTATTTGTCGCCCTGTCCCTGGCTGCGGCCGGGGGGTTCGGCGCCCTGGAAACGGCCAGCCACGCGGTGGCTCAGACCGGCGTTCCCCTGCTTGCCGTGCCGCGCGGGACGCCCCGCCCCGCCCCGGCGTGGCGCAACCAGAGCTGGCTCAACACGGAGAAGGCGCTCACGCTCGAGTCCCTCAAGGGCCGAGTGGTGCTGCTCAACTTCTGGGTGTTCACCTGCTACAACTGCACCAACACCGTCCCGTCGCTGGTGGATTTCGACGGGAAGTACCGGAACCGGGGTCTCACGATCATCGGCGTCCACACGCCCGAGTTTCCTCCATACTCCGGTGAGCACGACAAGGGCAATCTCCAGCGTGCGCTCGAGAAGTACCATATCGAATATCCCGTGACCCAGGACAACGACACGAGGACATGGGATCTGTACGGCATCCGCTACTGGCCCAGCTTCGTGCTGATCGACAAGCGGGGGCAGATCCGCTACGAGGGGGCCGGCGAGTTTCACGTCGGGGATACGAACTATCAGTACTGGGACGGGAAGATTCGCGAGCTGCTGGAGGAGCAGTAAGACGTGAGAGGTGAGAAAGTGAGAGGGATGCGGTTTGCCGTGCTGCTTGCGCTCGCCGCCTGCACGCGGGCCGAGCCCCAGGCCACTGAACAGCGGCCCCTCGTCCTCCATACCACGCGGGCCGGAGACTCACTTCGGCTCGAGTTGACGGCCGCCACGGGCTGGAAGATCAACGCCCGTTTGAAGCCGGTGCTCGAATCGTCGGATGGCGGGCTGGTCCGCTTCGACTCCCCTCACCTCACGCCCGACTCCGCCTATTTCACCGCCCCCCCGGTCGCCGTGGTCGGGGCACGCAGCTTACCGGTCCGGGGGACGCTGCGCGCGAGCGTCTGTGCGGCCGGCGAGTCGGTGTGCCGGGTGGTGGCGTTCCAGGTGAGAGGTGAGAAGTAAGAGGGACGAGGTCTCCCCTCTGCCCCCTCACCTCTCACTTCTCACCTCTCACTTCTCACCTCATATTGGGGCATGCCGCCCGGCGCCGACCACCCCAACCTGACCGTCCTCACCCACCCCCTGATCCAGCACAAACTGACCCTGCTCCGCGACAAGCGAACGAGTACCCGTGATTTCAAGCAGCTCGTCAGCGAGATCGCGATGCTGATGGCGTACGAGGTCACGAAAGACCTGTCGACGCAGCAGGTCGAGATCGAGACGCCGCTCGAGCGAATGATGGGCCGGCAGGTGGCCGGCAAGAAGCTCACCCTGGTTCCGATCCTCCGCGCCGGGCTGGGCATGGTCGACGGCGTAGCGCAGCTGGTCCCGTCGGCGCGGGTCGGTCATATCGGGCTCGCGCGCGATGAAGCCACGCTACGACCGACCGACTACTACTTCAAGATCCCGGGCGACGAAGAAGCCCGCGATTTTTTTGTGCTCGACCCGATGCTCGCCACCGGCGGCTCGGCCGTCTCCGCCGTGAACGCGCTGAAGCAGGCCGGCGCCAGACGCATCCGCTTTCTGTGCCTCGTGGCGGCGCCGGAAGGCGTCCGTGCCATGGAGCAGGCGCACCCGGACGTCCCCGTCTTCGCCGCCGCGCTCGACCGCGGCCTCAACGCCAAGGGCTTCATTCTTCCCGGCCTGGGCGACGCCGGCGACCGCCTGTTCGGCACGCGCTGATCCCCGCCATGGCCGGCATCCGAGTCACTTTCTGGGGCGCCGCGGGGCGGGTCACCGGCTCCATGCACCTGCTCGAGGCGGCGGGAGCCCGGGTGCTCCTGGACGCCGGACTCTTCCAGGGTCACCGGGCGGAGGCCCGCGAGCTGAACGCGACCCTCCCGCTCGATCCGCGGCGCGTCGACGCCATCGTCCTGAGCCACGCCCACATCGATCACTCGGGCCGTCTGCCGCTGCTGGTGAATCACGGCTTTCACGGGCCGATCTACGCGACGCCGGCTACCCGCGACCTGTCGGCCGTGATGCTGGCGGACGCGGCCCATGTGCAGGAGAAGGACTTCGAGTTTCTGCTCGAGCACGGGCGGGCGGGGCCGTTGTGCGAGCCGCTGTACGGATTACGCGATGCGGTGGCGGTGCAGGAGCTCGCCATCGGTCTCCCGTACCGGCGGCTGTTGCACCTGCGCAAGCACCTGTCGGTCGAATTCACCGACGCCGGGCACATCCTCGGATCGGCCTCCGTCGACCTGCGCGTGGCGGACCCGGCGCCCCACCGCGTGGTCTTCTCCGGCGACGTGGGTCGCAGCGGACTCCCGATCGTCCGCGACCCGAGCCCGCCGGAAGGCCCGATCGATACACTGATCGTCGAATCGACCTACGCCGACCGCCAGCACGAGTCGGTGGCGGACGCGGAGCAGCGGCTCGGCGAGGTCGTGAGTCGCGTAGCGGCGCGTGGCGGCAAGTTGCTCGTGCCGGCGTTCGCGCTCGGGCGGGCCCAGGAGCTGATCTACGCCTTGCACGGGCTCTGGCGGGCGAAGAAGATCCCGGAAATCCCGATCTATCTCGACAGTCCCCTGGCCGTGGACGTGACGGACGTCTTCCGGTTGCATCCCGAAATTTTCGACACCGCCGAGCCGCTCCTCGAGGCGGGATCGTCGGTATTCGATTTCCCGCTGGTCCGCTATGTCCGGGACGTGGCCGAGTCCAAGCGGCTCAACGGTCTGCCGGGGCCGGCAGTCATCATCGCGGCCTCCGGCATGGCGGAGTCCGGTCGCATCCTGCATCATCTCGCTAACCACGCGGGGGACCACCGGAACTGCATTCTGTTCGTCGGCTTCCAGGCGGCCGACACGCTGGGTCGCCGGATCCAGGATGGGGCCGAGGTGATCAGGGTGTTCGGGCAGGAGTATCCTCGGCGCGCCGAGGTGGTGACCATCGGGGGATACTCCGCTCACGCCGATCGCTCAGAGCTTCGGGACTGGATCCGCCGGCTGGGGGGGCCGATCAAGCGCGGGTTCGCCGTGCACGGGGAAGGCCCGGCGCTCGAGGCCATGGCCGCAATGCTTCACGAGGAAGGGGTCCGCGAGGTCGTCATTCCACGGCATGGCGAAAGCTTCGACCTCTAGCGGCGTTGCCCCACGGCCGCGCCGGAGAGCCGCCCTGCGGGTCATCGGCCTCGTGGTGCTGCTGTTGGGCCTCATCTACACCATTGCGTTCGTCTGCGTGCTGGCGATGGCCCAGGTCGACGAGCACCGACGAGCGGACGCCATAGTTGTGCTGGGCGCCGCACAGTACAATGGGCGTCCGTCGCCCGTGCTCCGAGCCCGCCTGAACCACGCCCTCGTGCTCTATCGTGACGGCCTGGCGCCAATGATTCTCGTGACCGGCGGAATCGGGCGGGGTGACAAGGAGAGCGAGGCGACCGTGGCACGGCGCTGGCTCCTGGCCCAGCGGATCCCCGACTCCGCCGTGGTGATGCAGCCGCAGGGTCACTCGACGGAGGCCTCCATGACGGCCGTCGCGGAGTGGTTCGCCAGCCACGGCCGTCACACCGCTTTGCTCGTCAGCGATCCGTTCCACATGCTGCGGCTCCGGCTCGAGGCCCGACGGACGGGGCTCAAGGTGTACACGTCCCCGACCGAGACGAGCCCGATCTCCGACAACCCGGTGCTCGAGCTGGAGTATCTGGCCGCCGAAGCGATCAAAGTGCCGGTCGCGTGGGTACGGAGTATCTTTTGAGCCCCTGGGCTCCGAATCGTCCGTACCTCTTACTTCTCACCTCTCACTTCTCACTTCTCACCTCTCACTTTTCCCGGATCCATGTCGCTCCTCTCTTCCCGTCGCGTCTACTCCGGTCGAGTCCTCGACCTCGACGTCGATACGGTACGCTTCCCGAATGGATCGGTCGGCGAGCTGGAGATGATCCGGCATCCGGGCGCGGCCGCGGTCGTGCCGTTCGTCGACGATCCCATGAGCCCAGACCCGGAAGCCTTGCTGATCCGCCAGTTCCGGCACGCGGCGGAGCGCTACGTGTGGGAGATCCCGGCAGGCCGGCTGGAGCCGGGCGAGGCACCGGAGACCTGTGCCCGCCGGGAGCTGGAGGAGGAGGCCGGTGTCACCGCCGGCGAGCTCCGGCGGCTGACGACGATCTATACGACACCCGGGTTCACGGACGAGCGGATCCACTTGTTTCTGGCCACGGGACTGGGCCCCGGGTTGGAGCGACGCGAAGCCGACGAGTTCCTGGAGGTTGAGCGGATGCGGTGGTCGCGGGTGCTCGGGCTCATCGAGCGCGGGGAGATCGAGGACGGTAAGACGCTCGTGACGCTCATGTTCGTCGACTGCGTCGTTCGACGGCGCTGAGCCCCGTTCGCCGTCCATGCCGTTGCTCGAGCGCTCTTTCCTCAATCCTCGACGGGTTACCCGGCGCGCGCTGCTGTCCGTCGGTGGCGCGTGGGGCGGATTCGCCGACTGGTTCAACGGGCTCGGCCTCAGCGAGAACGCGATCCTGCTCGGCTTCGCCGTGGCGATCGGCGCCACCGCGGCGCTAGGCGTCGTCGGCTTCTATCGCCTCATCGACCTGGCGTTCGACGGGTTCTGGCGCTGGCCGATCGAGCACCTTCCCCGCGTCGGATTCGCAGCCTATCGCCCGATGCTCACCGCGGTTGGGTTCGTGGTGGCGTGGTGGATCATGCGGCGCTTCGGTCGGGGAAACGACGGGCTCACCGTCCCCGATGTACAGGCCGCCGTCGCCCGCCGGGGCGGACACATTCCGGTGCGGCCGGCGATCGCCCGCACGGTGGCCAGCGCGGTGACGCTCGGGAGCGGCGGCTCCGCCGGCGCGGAAGGGCCGGTCGCGGTGCTCGGGGCCACGGTGGGGTCGTTCCTTGGCCGAATGTTCCGGTTCGACGTGTCTCGGGTGCGCGTGCTGGTGGCGGCCGGAACCGCGGCCGGGATCTCGGCGGCTTTCAACGCCCCTCTCGCCGGCGCGTTCTTCGCGCTCGAGGAGATCGTCGGATCCCTCGCGGCCGGAGCGTTCCCTCCGGTGATCGTGAGCAGCGTGGTCGCGGCGGTCGTCTCCCGCGCGTTTCTCGGCAACCATCCGGCGTTTCCGATTCCCGCGGAGTATGGCTACGCGCTCCAGCGCGAGTTGATCGTGTTCTACCCCTTGCTGGGATTGCTGGCCGGGTTGGTGGCTGTCGCGTTCATCCGCACCTACTTCGGCCTTGGGGATCTCGTTCGACGCCTGGATGCACCCGCGTGGGCACTGGCTCTGGTCGGTGGCCTGTCGGTCGGCGCGCTCGTACTGCTTTCGAACGGCCTCCTGGTCGGGAACGGGCACCTGGCCGTGCATCTGGAGATCTTCGGCCTGGTCCCATGGCACGCCCTCGCACTGCTCGGTCTCGGTTGCATGCTCGCGACGTCCATCACCCTGAACACGGGCGGCTCCGGCGGCCTGTTCACCCCGTCGCTGTATATCGGCGCCGCCACGGGCGGAGCCTTCGGTGTCGGGCTTGCCCAGCTCCTCCCGGGCCTGCCCATTCGGCCCGAGGCATATGCCCTTGTTGGAATGGGGGCGCTCGTGGCCGCGGCAACGGGGGCACCCATTACCGGGATACTGCTGGTCTTCGAGATGACCAACGACTACGCGATCGTGCTCCCGCTGATGCTGACCACCGTGATCGCGCACGTCGTGGCCCGCCGGCTCGAGCCGGACACCCTCTACAGCGGCTGGCTCCGGCGCCGGGGCGAGCGGCTGGAGCACGGTACGGACAGGACGGTTCTCGCAAGCCTCACCGTGGCGGATGCGTACGATCCTTCGGCGGAGACGGTCCCCAGCGTGCTCCCGGTTGCCGACCTGATCACCCGCCTCGCGCGCGGGGACGCCGTGGATCTTCCGGTGCTTGGGCCCGATCGCAGGCTGGAAGGCCTGATCGGGGTCGCGGATCTCGGCCGCGTGGCCGCGGAGCACAAGGATCTGGTAGCCACGCTCGTCGCGGACGATCTCGCGGAGCCGGTTGAGGCGGTGACGCCGGGAGACTCGCTGCTGGAGGCGGTTCGTCGGATGGGGGTTCGCGGAACGGATACGGTGCCGGTCGTGGACGACGCGGGACGCTTTCTTGGTCTGGTCCGGCGCGCCCACGTTCTCGGGCTGTACGAGCGTCATCTCGCGGGAGAAGCCGTGCAGAGCTCCGGGTCGCACACGGCGCCCACCCGTTCTAGAATTCCCTGAATGCCGTCCCGGACGTTCGATACGCTGCTCCGCTCGCTCCGGCGGGGCGAGGTTGCGCCTGCCTACTACCTGCACGGGCCAGAGGACCTCCTCAAGGACGAGGCGGTCCGCGCGGTCCTGGATCGGGCGCTCGACCCCGGGTTGCGGGACTTCAACCTGGATCAGCGCTCCGCCGCTCAGCTCGATCCCGAAGAGCTGTACTCCCTCTGCCGGACGCCCCCGATGATGGCGGAGCGGCGTGTCGTCGTGGTCCGTGAGGTGGAGGCGTGGAAGCGGAAAACGAAGGCCCGAGGCGTCGCGGTGCACTACCTCGAGAAGCCCTCGGCGGAAACCGTGCTGCTGCTCGTCCAGAGCGCCGGAGACGACAAGGAAGACAAGGAGCTTGCCCGCCTGACCGTCGCGGTCGCGTGCGAGCCGCTCACCCCCGACCGGTCGTCGCGTTGGGTGCTGCACCGGGCCAAGAGCATAGGCGTTGTCGTCGAGGCCGAGGCAGCCGAGCATCTCGTTCGGGCGGTCGGAACCAGCCTGGCCCCGCTCGCTTCGGAGCTGGAGAAGCTGGCCTCGTCATCCGACGGCTCCCCGATCACCGCGGACAAAGTCGCGCAGCTCGTTGGCGTGAGGCACGGAGAGACCATCTTCGACTGGCGCGACGCCGTGTTCGAGGGGAGCCCTGGCCGAGCCGCACAGCTCCTGGGTCCGGTGCTGGGGCAGTCCGGCGTGAGCGGCGTCCGTCTCCTTACTCTCCTCGGCACCACCCTCGTGGCGCTCGCGGGAGTCCGAGCGGCCTACGACCGGAATGTGCGCGGGGCTCGCCTCGAGGACACCGGCTTCCAGCTCCTGCGGGGCACGCGCCTGTATGGGCTTCTGAGCTGGGGAGAGGAGGCCCGCCGCTGGGCGCGCTGGGCCCCGACCTGGCCGGCGGACCGCATCGCGGATGCTCTGCGCGCGGCTGTCTCTGCTGATGCCGCGCTCAAGGCCACGACGATCTCGGACGAACGCGGAGTACTGATGGATCTGGTGCTGCGGATGGCGGCTCCAGAGGCGGAGGTGGCGTGAAGAGTCGGCGCTGGTGGAGCGCGGACCCGGGGCTGCCGCTCGCCGCAGCGATCTGCCTCGCCTGGCCGGTGATCGCGGCGGCGCAAACCGAACCCCGCCTCGTGCGGGCCGTCCGACTGGCGCAGGAGGGCTCTGGTGACTCGGCGCGCGCGGTCGTTCAGCGCGTGCTCGACGCCACGCCCTCGACCGACACGCTCTATCCCCAGGTGCTGTACGCTCGCGCCGTCGTGGCGGCAAACGCGCAGGACATGCGCCGGGACTTCCAGCGGGTGACGGCCGAGTACGCCGCATCGACCTGGGCGGACCGGTCCCTGCTCCGGCTCGCCCAGCTGGACTACGCCGGGAACGACCTGGAAGGCGCGGCCAGGAACCTCGAGCGACTTCGCCTCGACTATCCCACGTCGCCCATCTACGCCCAGGCCGCACTCTGGGGCGGCCGGACCTATTTCGATCTCCGAAGAGCGCCGTCCGCGTGCCGCTGGCTCGCGGAGGGCCTCGCCCGCTCCGGGTCAGACGTCGAGCTCAAGAACCAGTTGCAGTTCTACAACCAGCGGTGTGCCGGGGTGGTGCTCGACACCGCCCGCGCCGATTCCGCGCGGGGCGACTCGGCAGCCCGGGCCGCGGCCGGCCAGCCGGCTGATACCGCCAAGCCGCCGGTGCCGGTCGATTCTCAGAAACCGGTGGCGGCCGCGGCCGACACCACGCCGCGTCCGCCCTCGGTGCGGAGCGCTCCGGCGCACAAGCCGGACTCGGCGACGGCGCCGGTCCCGAGGGTATTTCGCATCCAGATTGCCGCGGTCAACACGCGCGCGGCTGCCGACAGCATCGTCAAACGAGTCAAGACCGGCGGCGGCGACGCGGTGATTGCCGAGGAACAGGGCCTCTACAAGGTGAGAGTCGGCGCATACTCGACCCGCGCCGCCGCCGTTGCTGCGTTGCCGTCGGTCCGGGCCAAGCTGGGCGGGCAGGCCTTCGTGGTGCCATGACGGGGCGCGTGGCCGAAGGATCGACACCCCTCATGCAGCAATACCGGGAGATCAAGGCGCGTCATCCGGGGGCGATCCTCTTTTTCCGGATGGGCGACTTCTACGAGATGTTTTTCGACGACGCGCAGTTGGGCGCAAGGCTGCTCAACATCACTCTCACCTCGCGGGGCGACGGTGTGCCCCTTGCGGGCGTGCCGGTGAAGGCGGCGGCCGAGTACTTGAAGCAGCTGGTGGCGGCGGGCCACCGCGTCGCGATTTGCGAGCAGGTGGAAGACCCGAAGCTCGCGAAAGGCATCGTACGTCGGGAAGTCGTCGAGACCGTGACGCCGGGCGCGTTGCTCGCCGATGGTTGGATCCCGGGACATCGGAACAACTGGATCGTGGCCGTGGCGCCAAGTTCCGACCGCGTCGGTGTCGCCGCAATCGACCTGAGCACGGGGGAGTTCCTGCTGGAGACTGTCGGCCCGGCCGAGTTGGCGGAGACGCTCTCCCGGCTCGGCCCCGCGGAGATCGTGGCACCGGCGGAGTCCGCGTCCAGGGCGATCGACGTCGACCCTGCGGCTGAGCAGCTACCGGCCACGGCCTTGGTCACACGGCGCGAGGCGTGGGAATTCGATCCCCCCCTGGCCCAGGAGGAACTGGCCCGGCGGTTTGGGCTGGCGTCTCTCGATGGCCTGGGCCTCGAGCTCGGCGATGCGCCGGCCGTCGGGGCCGCGGGCGCGTTGTTCCGCTATTTGGGTGAGCTGCAGCCGGGCGGGCTTCCGCACCTCTCCAGGCCGGCGGTTCGCCGAAGCGAGGCGTACCTGTGGCTCGACGAGATGACCCGGCGCAACCTCGAGCTCGTCGAGCCGCTGCGCGGGGGGACCCGCGGGGCCACCCTGCTCGAGACCATCGACCTCACCCTCACACCCATGGGCGCGCGGCTGATCCGGCAGTGGCTGCTTTCGCCGCTCCGCGATTTCGCCGCCATCGGCCGCCGGCTCGACGCCGTCGAGGTGATGGTCCGTGACGCGCGTGGCCGCGCCCGCCTCAGGGAGGCGCTCGATGGCGTGCGGGATGTCGAGCGACTGGCCGGACGGGCCGCCGCGGGGCGCGCCACACCGCGCGAGCTCGGCGCCCTGCGCGACTCTTTGCACCGACTGCCGGACGTGCTGGAGTCGCTCGCCGGTCTGGCGGATCGCGATCACAGTACCGCGCTGGCTGAGCTCGAGGCCGAGCTCGACCTGCTGAGCGACCTCGCAGCCGAGCTTGCTGCGGCGCTCGAGGACCGGCCTCCGGCGGTGCTCGCAGAGGGCGGCGCGATCCGGCCAGGGTACGACGCCGACCTGGATGAATTGCGCGACCTGCGCGACGGAGGAAAGCGCTACATCGCGACGCTGCAGCAGCGCGAGCGAGAGCGCACCGGCATCTCGTCGCTCAAGGTCGGGTTCAACAAGGTCTTCGGGTACTATCTCGAGATCACCAACGCCCACACGGACAAAGTGCCGCCCGATTATGAGCGGCGGCAGACGCTCGCCAGCGCCGAGCGCTACGTCACACCCGAGCTCAAGACCTACGAGGCCAAGGTACTCGGCGCGGAGGAGCGGATCGTGGCCCGGGAGGCCGACCTGATTGCGGCGCTCCGCGCCCGCGTCGGCGGCGCGATCCGGCGGATTCAGAGCACGGCACGGGCCCTCGCCCGCCTGGATGTGTGGGCCGCCCTGGGCGAGGTCGCCGTGCAATACCGCTATACCCGCCCGCAGGTTGGCGAGGAGTTTGGCCTCCTGCTGCGCCAGAGCCGTCATCCGGTGATTGAGCGGCTCATGCCGGGGGAGCAGTTCATCCCCAACGACGTGCGCTTCGCCGAGGCTGAGCGGGTGCTGCTGGTGACCGGACCCAACATGGCCGGCAAGTCCACGATTCTGCGCCAGATCGGACTCTGTGTGGTACTCGCGCAGATGGGGAGCTTCGTGCCGGTCGAGACCGCCGCGATCGGGGTCGTCGATCGGCTCTTCACCCGCGTCGGCGCCAGTGACAACCTGGCGCGGGGGCAGTCCACCTTTATGGTGGAGATGAGCGAGACCAGCGCGATCCTCCACAACGCCACCCCGCGGAGCCTGGTGCTCCTGGACGAGATCGGCCGCGGAACGTCGACCTACGATGGCGTGGCCATCGCTTGGGCAGTCACCGAATACCTGCACGATCGTGTCGGTTGCAAGACCATGTTCGCCACCCATTATCACGAGTTGATGCAGCTCCCCGAGCGGCTGGAGCACGCGCGCAACCTGAACGTGGCTGTGCGCGAGACCGGCGGGAGCGTCGTGTTCCTCCATCGACTCGAATCGGGAGGAACGGACCGTTCGTACGGGATTCACGTGGCGGGGCTCGCCGGCCTGCCGGCCGCGGTGGTGGGCCGGGCACGCGAGGTCCTCACGACCCTCGAGGGAGAGCACCGGGTCGTGCCCGGCGCCCCGGAGCCACCGGCCGACCCCGGCCAGCTGACGCTGTTCGCGTCCGAAACGGCACCCCACCCCGTGGTGGAGGAGATCCGGGCGCTTGATCTCGACGCGATGACTCCGCTCGAGGCGCTGAACCGGCTGGCCGAGCTGCAGCGGCGCGCGGAGGAGCGATGAGGGCGACGGCCCGCGCGGTGTTGGCTCCCGGTGCAGCGCTGGCGGCCGCTGGGGTGCTGTTGACGGTCGCCGCCTGTTCCCGCCCCGACGAGTCGCTCGTGCGGCTCCCGTCCGAGCGTCCCGGCTCCGCGCCGGCACCCGACGGGCCGCCGGTCGCCCTCAACGCCGAGTCGCCCGTGGGATATCCCCAGGCCCTCCTGGAGCAGGGTGTCGAGGGCACCGTGGTGCTACATCTTTTCGCAGACGCGAAGGGCGGCGTCGTCCGCGAGTCCACCCGCGTCGCGGAGTCGAGCGGATACCCCACGTTCGACTCCGCCGCCATCACGGCCGTCCCGCAGTTTCGCTACGCGCCCGCGGTTCGCGATGGGACCCCCGTCGCCACCACATTCCTGCAGCCCGTGCAGTTCCGAAACCCGCAGGGAAGAAGGTAGGCCGGCATGGACCCTCAGAATTTGACCCCCTACGAGTCCGTCCTCGACACCATCGGATGGACTCCACTGATCCGCCTCGCCCGCGTGGGCGTCGGGATCCGGACCCCGGTCTACGGCAAGGCTGAGCACAAGAACCCAGGCGGGTCGGTGAAGGACCGGATCGGTCGCGCGATCATCGAGGAAGCGGAGGCCCGCGGCGCGCTGCGCCCCGGCGGGACGATCGTCGAGGCGACGAGCGGCAACACCGGCATCGGGCTGGCCATGGCGGCCGCCATCAAGGGCTACCGCTGCGTCTTCACCATGCCCGACAAGATGTCCCAGGAGAAGGTGCGGATGCTCAAGGCGTACGGCGCGGAGGTCGTGGTCACGCCGACCGCCGTGCCGCCCGATCACCCGGACCACTACCGGGTGAAGGCCCGGCTAATCGTCCAGGACACGCCTGGTGCCATCCTCGCCGACCAGTACTTCAACCCGGTGAATCCCGACGTCCATTACCGCACGACCGGACCGGAAATCTGGGAGCAGACCCGGGGCCGCATCACCCACTTCGTCGTCGCCGCCGGCACCGGAGGCACAGTGAGTGGTGCTGCGAAGTTTCTGAAGGAAAAGAACCCCAAGATCCGCGTCGTCTCCGGCGATCCGGAGGGGTCCGTGTATGCGGGGTTCGCCCGAACCGGAGAGATCGCGGGCGGCGCGCCCTACAAAGTCGAAGGCATCGGCGGCGACGCGATCCCGGCCAACGTGTGGTTCCAGTACATCGACGAGTTCCGATCGGTGAGCGACCGGACCGCCATGCTCATGACGCGCCGCCTTGCCCGCGAAGACGGTATCCTCGTCGGCAGCTCGTCCGGCGTGAACGTGGCGCTCGCGCTCGATGTCGCCCGCGAGGTCGACGATCCGGCGGCGCTCGTAGTCACGATCCTCTGCGACACCGGCGAGCGGTATCTCTCCAAGGTGTTCAACGACGAGTGGATGCGCGAAAACCAGCTGCTCGATTCGCCCCGAACCACGGTGGAGCAGCTGCTTGCTCACCGCACCACCGGCGCCCCGGCACTCGTGAGCGTGGCGCCGGCCGCCATGGTGCGTCAGGCGCTCAACCTCATGAACACCTGGGACGTAAGCCAGATCCCGGTAGTGGACAACGGCGAAGCGATCGGCACGCTGCTCGAAAGCAACCTCATGACGCGTGCGCTCGCCCAGCCCGCGCTGCTCGACCGCCCGGTGCGAGAGGTGATGGATCAGCCGCTGCCCGTCGTCGAAGCCAGCGTGCCGACCGACCGGCTGGCCCCCATGCTGACCCGCGAGAGCCCTGCGGCATTGGTCCGCAAAGACGGGAAGCTGGTCGGGATCGTGAGCCGCTACGACGTCCTCCAGCAGTTGATTGGGGCCCGGTAACATCATGCGCGTCACGCTACTCACGGGCGGAACCTCCGCGGAGCGCGACGTCGCTTTCGCGTCCGCCGTGCAGGTCGTGGCGGCCTTGCGCGCCCGCGGCCATGAGGTCGCCGTGGTCGACACCGCACGCGGCTACATCCCCGAGGCCGAGGAGCGGTCGGCGTTGGCGGGGGCGGTCGGGAAAGAGCCGCCTCCGCTCGCGGAGCTTCGGGCCCTGGAACGCGGGGTTCTCCTGTCAGGGCTCGGCAACATTCCAGTGGTTCGCAACGCGGATGTCCTCTTTCTAGCACTGCACGGAGGGCGTGGAGAGGACGGTACGATCCAGGCCCTGCTCGAGGTCATCGGCGTTCCTTACACCGGCAGTGGGCGGCTCGGGAGCGCGATGGCTATGGACAAGGACGTGTCCAAGCGCCTGTTTCAGCTCGCGGGCGTACCCACCGCCGAATGGCTGATGGCGCCGGTCACGTCGGCGGACGTGGGTGCTCGCCTCGGCTGGCCGGCCGTCGTCAAGCCCTCAAAGCAGGGATCTACTGTGGGGCTCTCGGTCGTTAAGAAGGAGGCGGACTTCGAGGCGGCGGTCGCGCTCGCGCGGAGATACGACGACGAGATCATGATCGAACGCTTCGTCCCCGGACGGGAGCTGACGGTGGGAGTGCTGGAAGGAAAAACGCTCGCGGTGGGCGAGATCATCCCGCGGCATGAAATTTTCGACTATGAGTGCAAGTATACGCCCGGGATGTCCGAGGAGATCTTCCCCGCGGATCTTCCCGTCGCGGTGGCGGACGACTGCGGGCGGCTCGCACTGCTCGCGCACCACGCGCTCAAGCTCGGCGGATACTCACGCGTCGACTTTCGCTTGACACCGCAGGGTGAAATCCTCTGTTTAGAGGTGAATACGCTGCCCGGCATGACGGCGACCAGTCTTCTGCCCCAGGCCGCCCGGGCCGTCGGCATCGAATTTCCAGAGCTGTGTGACCGAATCTGCCGGATCGCGCGGTCAGGCAGGCCGACGTAAGGGCATAGCCGCAAAGCAGTTAGGGGGCACGACCGCCATGAATTCCACCCCATATCCTCGGATCACCCCCTGGGTGGGTCGGCTGATCATCGCTAACGCGGTGGTCTTGCTGCTATTGCTGACCGTTTTCACCTCCCCAACGCTGTCGGCCAGGCTGGCGTTCGACCCAGCCCACGCACTCGCTAGGCCTTGGACCTTCATCACTTACATGTTCGTGCACGGTGGGTTGCTCCACCTGCTCGGCAACATGCTGATGCTGTTCATCTTCGGGTCGGCGGTCGAGACGAGGATGGGGAGCCGCGCCTTTCTACTCTATTACCTTTACTGCGGCGTCGGCGCAGCACTTCTTGCCCTCGGACTGTCGGGTCTGACCAGCATCCCGCCGTTTGTCGGAGCCTCCGGTGCCGTTTTGGGACTGGGGCTTGCCTTTGCCACGTTCTGGCCTGATGCCGAGCTGATCCTCTTCCCATTCCCGATCCCGGTTCGGGCGCGAACGTTCGTCGCCATTCTCGCCGGTGTGAACGTCTTCTTTGCCATCCGGGCGAACAACACTGACGGCATCGCTCACGTGGCCCATCTCGGTGGCCTCGCGGCCGGCTTCCTGTTCTTCCGTCTCCAGGGCCTCTCGCGCCGCGGACCCGCAGCTCCGCCGCAGCCGGTCGAGCGCGTGGTGATGGTGCAGTCAGGCGTACCGGAATCCAGCCGACCGATGCCCGCCGCACCAGTGACACGCCGCCGCATCAACGCCGACCCGGTTGCTGCCGAGGTGGACCGCGTGCTGGACAAGATCAGCGCGCAGGGCCTCGGCAGTCTGACTGCGGCCGAGCGGCGCTTCCTGGACGAGGTCGCCAAGCAGAAAAAGCAGGACCACTAGCTCCCGCCCCACGCTTCCAGTCGAACCACGACCGCCCGGCCGTCGGTGCTGAAGTCCTCCACCGAGAGGACGTGCGCGCGTTCGTCAAGAGTCTTGCGTCGCGCCCCTGTGACTTCGTATAGTGCCGCGTGCTCATCAATCTCCTCCCCGACTTCCTCGCCGTGCTCGACGCGGAAGACCGTGAGGCAGCCTACCGGCAGTACCGCGATGCGCACCGGCCCATCCTCGACGCCTACTGGCACAACTATGTGCTCGACCCCGACAGCGCGCATGCTCACGCCATCGTCGGCAACGCGCTTCGGGCCAATCGCGACGATTTGCGGGCGATCGCGGGGGCCGTCGATCTCGTTGCGCTGGCAGAGGAAGCGATCGGACGCGCCGAGGAGCTTCTGCAGATCGACCGGCCAACCGACTGCTACCTGATGGTCGGCGTCGGCGGCGCCAATGCCGGCGAGCTGGTCGTCGGAGGACGGGGTGTTGCGTTCATTTGCCTGGAGCACTTCACCGGACGGGCCAACCCCGAGACCTTCGGTATGGGGCTCCCGCCCGATCTCATCCCGCTGTGGCTGGCTCACGAGCTCGCCCACACCGTCCGCTACACATCCCCGGCAAGCCAGAGCGAGCTCCGTCGGTTCGTCGCCGATCTGGGCGGGTATTACGACTACTGGCAGACGGGCAGCCGCGCCACGCTGCGCGAGCTGCTGGTCAACGAGGGGCTGGCGGTTCACGCGTCCAGGGCGGTGGCCCCGGCGTTCGACGCGGCCGACTACTTCGGCTACCCCCGACGACAGTATCACCGCCTTCGGGAGCTCGAGGCCTTCCTCCGTCGCGCCGTGGAGCCCGATCTGGAGCGCTCCGGCCTTGGGCTGCGCCTGCGATATCTGTCCGGCGGCATGAGCTCCGGCGCGCGGCTCGTGGCCGGCCGGGTGATCCCCGAGCGTTCGGGCTACTACCTGGGCTTCCGCATGGCCGAAGCGCTGGTTGCCGAGCGGGGCCTCGCGGCCGCGCTCCGCGCTCCTGTGGCGGAGTTTCAGGCGGCCGAGGACGCGGCCAGAGGGATCCAGATGGCGTAACGGCAGTGAACCGTAAACGGTGAACAGTGAACCGGGTGTCCCACCCCCGGGACCGCCTGTTCACTGTTTACGGTTCACGGTTTACTGTTTGTACATGCCCGACAGCCAGCCCCCCGTTACCATCCGCTGGAAACCCACCGGGCCCTACGTCGTCGACGGTCCGGTCGTGGTCACCGACAACGAGGGCACCGCGCTGGTGGCCCCCCCGACCAAGGTGCCCGGCCAGATAAAGCTGTGCGGCTGCGGCATGTCCAAGACCAAGCCATTCTGCGACGGAACCCACAAGCGGTAGCTCACTTCCCCACGCAGAAGCTCGCGAATACGCGGGCGAGCACGTCCTCCACGTCGACCACACCGACCAGCTCGTCGAGCGCGAGCGTTGCCCGGCGTACATGGTGCGCCACCAGGACCACATCGCCCGCCGGCCCCAGATGGGGGCGGGCATCCTCGAGCGCATCGCGGGCGCGGCCCAGCGCCTCGCGATGGCGCTCCCGGGTCAGCGCCGGCTCGAGATCTGCCAGAGCCACGCGGTCTCCGAACAAGCGCTCGGCGACGGCTTGGCGGAGCAGGTCCAGACCTGACCCCGTCACGCACGACACGGCAAGCTCGCCGGGCTCGGCGGCAGCCAGATCGGCCTTGGTCCGGGCCACGAGATTGAGCCGACCGTCCATCACCCCAGTCTCGTCCGAGCCCAGCGGCCGACCGGCCTCCGCGCAGACCAGCACGAGATCAGCCGCCGCGAGATAGCGGCGGCTCACTTCGATCCCGAGTTGTTCGATGCGCTCCGTTGCGTTCTGCAAACCGGCGGTGTCGATCAGCCGGACCGGCCAGCCTAGGAAGTCAGCCGGGGCTTCGATTGCATCTCGGGTGGTTCCGGGAATTTCGGTGACCAGCGCCCGCTCGGTCCCGAGCAGCGCGTTGAACAGCGACGACTTGCCCGCGTTGGGCCGCCCGGCGAGGACGACCAGCGCGCCCTCGCGGAGGCGCTCGCCCCATGGGCCCGTCGCCAGCAAGCGATCCACCCGATGCGCGGCGGCATCCAGCGCTCGCGCGATCCGGAGCGGCGGTACCGGTCCGTCATCCTCGCCCGGAAAGTCGATGTCGTAGCCGAGGAGGGCCTGGATTTCGATCAGATGATCACGCAGCTCGTGAAGCCGCCGGGAGAGCCCGCCCTCGAGCTGCCCGAGCGCCGCACGGGCCTGCGCGGATGTCGCGGCATCGATCAGGTCGCCGACCGCTTCCGCCTGCACCAGGTCGACTTTTCCGTTGAGCACGGCACGCCGAGTGAACTCCCCGGGGTGAGCCGGGCGCGCCCCCGCGGCCGTCAGGGCGGCGAGGAGGCGAGCCGGAACGGCGAGGCCTCCATGACAGGACAACTCGACCAGGTCCTCGCCGGTATAGCTCGCCGGGGCCGGAAACACGATGTAGATCCCCCGATCGATTGGAGTGCCGTCGGCCGCGGCGAAGGTGGCAAGGGTCGCGTGTCTGGCGGGATGGACCCGGAATCCGGGAACGACTCGTCCCACCACCTCGAACGCTCCGCGGCCCGAGACGCGCACGACCGCCAGAGCCGAGCGCCCGGGGGGTGTTGCGAGGGCGGCGATGGGGTCCGAAAGCATGCCAAAACCTAGTGAGAAGCGAGAAGGGAGAGGTGAGAAGGGAACTCCGGTGAATCAGAGGCTCCCCTTCTCACTTCTGCCTCCTCACTTGTCACTTCTTGTCTTTTCTTGCCTTGGCGGCGGGTGGCGGCGCCGGTGGCGGCTGCCGCTTCATCCGCTCGTTCGCCAGGAGCCACTGCTGCGGGATGCTGGTGATGTTCTGAACCGCGTAGTACAAGTTGAGCCCAGACGCGAAGTTCAGGAATAGCACCGTCATCATGACGGGCATCACGTAGAGCATGGTCCGCATTTGCGGGGTCTGCTCCATCCCTATTTGCCCGACTCGACTGACGCCGAACATCGTGAGCCCCATGAGCAACGGAATGACGTAGAACGGATCGGGCCGCGAGAGATCGGGCAGCCACAGGAACGCCGTTCCCCGGAGCTCGATCGTGTTCTGGAACACGAAGAAGAGCGCCAACAGGATCGGCATCGGCAGCAGCATGGGCCAGCACCCGCCGAACGGATTCACCCCGTGCTCCTTGTACAACTTCATCATCTCGACTTGCAGCTTCTGCGGATCGTCTTTGTGCCGCTCCTGCAACTCCTTCATGTATGGCTGAATCCCCTGCATCTGGATGCTAGACCGCATGGCCTTCTGGTTGAGCGGCCAGAGCAGCAGGCGCACTAGAATCCCGAACACGATGAGGCCGAGGCCGTAGGCCATCCCCAACCGCTCGTGCATGAACACGAGCAGCCAACGGATCGGTACTGTGAAGAAACGGATTACCGTGCGGAAGCCGGGCCAACCGTAGGGATTCACGTCGTCGAAGTCGTGACCGATACGGCGGAGCCGGTCGTACTCCATGGGCCCCGCATAGAGCGTGTACTTGAAGCCGCCCGCTGCACCGACCGCAAGGCTCAATCGCACCTCGCCCGTCGTTGGGTGTTTGCCGGCAGTGGTTGGCGCCAGCGCGGTGACGCCACTGATCCCGCCACTGGCGCTGTCAAACGCCAGCACCGCGGTCACGAAGTACTTGGACTTCACCGCAGCCCATTCGAACGGGCCGCTCAGTGTCTTCGGCTCGCCCGGCTTGAGGCTCGCGAAGTCGGTGCGCTCCGCGTCGCCCTGCTTGGTCACGAGCGCGAGCGCGCGGTGGTTTTCGTTGGAATCCACCTCGGTATTCGGAAGCCCGTGCCCGAGGTCGAGGATCAGGAGCCCGCCGTTCGGGCCGACGCCGGAGACCTGCCCCTGCACATCCACCCGGTAATCGTCGGGCAGGAAAGTGTAGGTCAGGTCCACGCCGACGTCGCCCCGGGCCGCGTGGAGGCGCAAAGGCGTGGGTCCGGAGACGTCCAGTCGGGTGGTACTGGGCGCGAAAGTCCAGTCCGCGAGGCGAACCGTATCCTGCCCGCGGGCCAGCGTCATCCCCAGCAGTCCGTCTCCAGGTCGCACGAGTGATGCGGGCTGTCCTCGTGTCTCGGCCGTCATGGACCGGAACCGTTGCAGCGACGCGACGACGATGCGGCCGCCCCGGGTGCTCACGCCGTACGTGTAGAGGGGAGAGGTCACGAGCACCGTGTCCTCGGGAGCGGCCTTCCCCGTGTCGGCGGGCGACGGCCGGGTGGGAGCCCGTGGCGACACCGACTCGGCCGAGCCGACCGGCGGTGGGACCGTGTCTCCACCGGTCGTCCCAGCCGGCTTCCGGCCCGGTGCCTGCTTCAGGAAGAACGCGGGCGCAATCGCGATGACCATCATCAGGATGATGGCCCAGATGGCACGTCGATCCATGGATCTCAGTTCATCGGGTTACGGAACGGCATCGAACCCGCCCGGATTGAACGGGTGACAGCGGGCCAGGCGCCGCACAGCGAGCCACGAGCCTCGCAGAGCGCCGTGCCGTTCGATGGCTTCGAGGGCGTACTGCGAGCAGGTCGGGGTGAACCGGCAGGCTGGAGGGAGTGCGGGCGAGATGACCGCTCTGTACGCCCGAAGCAGAGCCATGAGCCCGCGCCGCGGAAGATCCGCGACGACGCCGCGAGGTCCGCGGGCGCCCGCCGGCGCCATGCCAGGCACTCCGCTCACCGGACGCTCGCCACGCTGTCGAGCCAGCTCAGCATTTCGGTCTTGAGCTGCCCGAAGCGGGCGCCATAGGCCTCGCGCCGGGCCCGCACGACCAGATCGAAGGCCGGTAGGCGGGACTCCAACTCCCGCCGCCAGATCTCCTTGAGGCGTCGGCGCAAACGATTGCGGGCCACCGCAGTGGACTGAAACTTCGGTACGATCAGTCCGATACGTGGGTGGCCCGTCGGGTTGTCCAGCCAGATCATGTCGAGGTGCTCGGTGCGGCGACGACGGCCCCGGGTGAGGCAGCGGCGCAGATCCGCCGCGCGGGCGAGCCGCGCGGCTCGCCGCAGGCGCTCAGCCGCCGTCAGCGGCCCCCGTGCTTCGAGGGGAGCCGAACCGTCAGGCTCTTCCGCCCCTTCTTGCGGCGGCGGGACAGGACCGCGCGCCCCCACCGCGTGGCCATCCGGGCACGAAATCCGTGCTTGTTCAGGCGGCGCTTGTTGCGCGGGCGGTACGACGGCTTCATTGCGGTTGTGCTCCTCCCAATGAGCCCGTGAAGCTAGCGGCGCAACGGAGTAGGGTCAAGGTTGACTTTTCCACAGTCGGCCCGTAGAATCGGCTGCCCTTGCAAACTCTCCCACCCGTTGTCGAGTCCCGATGCAGCTCTCCGCAAAGGAAGCTTGGAAGCGCATCCTCGATGAGGCGCAGCGCGAACTTCCTGCCGACATCATCCGGAACTGGCTCGAGCCCACCGAGGCGATCGCCCTCGACGAGGGGCAACTGGTCATCGGCGCACCCGACCAGTTCGCCGCCGAGTGGAACGAGACCAAGCACGCCTCGCTCCTGACTCGGCTCGCTGAGCCCGTGGTCGGCCGCCCTACCTCAGTGGTGTTCCGCGTCCAGGAAGAGCGCCAGCGGCGTCCGCAGATGGACTTTTTTGTCACGCCGACCGCCGCCACGACTCCGGGAGGACCGGCAGCCAACGGGAGCATGCAGCCGCTCAATGAGCGGTACACCTTCGAAACCTTCGTCATCGGAAAATCCAACGAGCTCGCCGCGGCGGCCGCCCATGCGATCGCCGAGGCCCCCGGCAAGACCTACAATCCACTCTTCATCTACGGCGCTACGGGGCTCGGCAAGACCCACCTGATGCAGGCCATCGCCCATGCCCGGCTCGAGCGGGCGCTGGATACGCGCGTCCTCTACGTCGGGGCCGAGCAGTTCCTCAACGAGGTCATCGAGAGCATTCACAGCCGGACCATGCCGGATTTCCGGCGCCGGTACCGCAACGAGGTGGATCTCTTCCTGGTGGACGACGTGCACTTCCTTGAAGGCAAGGAGCAGACCCAGGAAGAGTTCTTCCATACCTTCAACGCGTTGCACCAGGCCAACAAGCAGATTGTGCTGACCTCCGACCGCGCGCCCAAGGAGATCCCCGGACTGGAGGCTCGGCTGGTCAGCCGCTTCGAGTCCGGCATGGTCGCCGACATCGGCCAGCCTGATCTCGAGCACCGGATCGCCATTCTCCGCAAGAAGCAGGAGCAGGACCACCTGGAGATGACGATTCCGGACGACGCCCTTCGGTTCATCGCCGAGCACGTACGGTCCAACGTCCGCGAGCTCGAAGGCTGCATCATCAAGCTGCTGCTGTTCGCCTCGCTCAAGCACAAGGAGATCTCGATCGAGCTCGCCCGGGAGGCGCTCTCGGACAAGATCAAGCCGGGCGAGGAGGGGGCCGAGTCGCGCGCCAAGCCGCTCCCGACGATCCATCGGGTCCAGGAGGTCGTGGCCCGGCGCTGGGGCGTGACCCCGGAGGGCCTCCGTTCCAAGGCGCGGATCAAGACCCTGACGGTCCCTCGCCAGATCGCCATGTATCTCGCGCGTGATCTGCTTCAGATGCAGCTCGTCGAGATCGGCCAGGCGTTCGGCGGCCGGGATCATTCCACGGTCATCCACAGCGTAGACAAGGTGCAGCGCCAGATGTCGCGCGATCGCTCCTTCCGGGAGAAGATTGAGTACGCGCGACAGGAGTTGTGCGCAGAGTAATCCCCGTGTGGGTGGGGAAAGTGTGGGCGGTCTGGAGGACGCGGGAAAGCCGGGTGATCTGTCCGCATCGTTCACAGCGGATCGACAGCGGCATAACCATGTAAGCGCCGAGTGGAGCAAACGATCGCAGGCGGGTCCACATGTCCAGACCCTCTACTACTGCTGCTAGTATTTCTTAATGTCAGAGAAGTAGTACTTCTTAGCACTTCCGAGGACCGATGAAGCTTACGATCACGCGGGACCAACTCCAGGAAGGCCTCGTCGCGGTCGCTGCCAGTGTGCCGACCAAGACGACCCTTCCCGTCTTGTCCAACATCCTGCTCGAGGCGACCCGGGACGGGCTTCGCCTTTCCGGCACGGATCTGGACATCGCCGTGAGCACCGGCGTCCCGGCTTCGGTCGATCAGGAAGGAGCGATCACCCTCCCGGCACGCAAACTGGTCGAGATCGCGCGGGAGCTGCCGAGCGCGCCGATCCGGCTCGTCGCAAGCGGTGAGCAGCGGGTGACGATCGAGTGCGGTCGGTCGAAGTTCCGCCTCCTCGGCCTCCCCCGCGAGGAGTTTCCCGCCTTCCCCGCGGTGAAATTCGAGGGCGGCTGGCGCGCGTCGGCCAAGGATCTCCAGAAGCTCATCGCCCACGTCGCGTTCGCCGCGAGTACCGAGGAGAGCCGGCCGATCCTCAACGGCGTGCTCTGGGAGCTGCGCCCCGAGAGGATGCGGATGGTGGCGACCAACGGTCACCGGTTGGCCCGGATGGACGTTCCGACGGCCGGAGGGACCGGGTCCGGCCAAGCCGACCTGATCGTGCCCCCGAAGGCACTCGAACAGATCCGCCGTCTCTTCCGCCCCGAGGACGACATCGAGATTGCCCGAAGCGAGAACCACCTCGGCTTCCGCTCGGCGACGACGCAGGTGTTCACGAGATTGATCGAGGGGCCCTACCCCAACTACGAGCAGGTCATTCCGCGAGAGAATGACAAGGCGGCGACGGCCGACAAGTCCGCCATCACCGCGGCCCTGCGGCGCATGAGCATCGTCGCCAGCGACCAGACTCACCGCATCCGCATGGCGTTCGCGAGCGGCTCCTGCAAGCTGTCGGTCCAGACTCCGGACCTGGGCGAAGCGCAGGAAGAGGTGACCGTGACCTATGACGGCGATCCGCTCGAGATCGGCTTCAACGCGGCCTACCTGCTCGAAATTCTGAAGTACATCCCCACCGACGAAGTGCGCCTCACGTTCAAGGCACCCGAGCGCGCCGCGACCTGTGAGCCGGTGGGTTGGGATGACCAGGCGAGCTTCCTCACCCTGGTGATGCCGCTGAGGTTGGTGGACTGAACGGCCTTACTTCTTCACTGCCTTCCAGCTCGCTCGCTGGTGCACCGGCACGCTCTGCCCCACCGCCGGTACCGTGATCGTCATTTCCGCAGAATCGGCCCCCTGGGCGTCAAGGACCCCGGCGTCTCGGGAGAAGCGATACGTCGCCCTCCGGCTCCCCGCCGACGTCATCTCCATCGGTTGAGTCGCCTGTCCCCCCGTGCCTGTTCGCTGAAATGCCGTCGTCGCAGCAATCGTGTACACGCCGCCGTCGTGCTTTTGGACCTGATAGCTCGTGACCGCGCGCTCACGCACCGCGAATGCGTCCGCCTTGAGTGATCGCTCAGTCGTGTCCGTCCATTGGGCCGCTTCTCCGAGGCCGGTGAGCGGAAGCACGGGGAACAGCATGGGCAGACCGGCCTCGACCTGGTCGGCCACCCCCGACGACCGGTCGGCCTTGAGCGCACTCAGCCTGCCCTGCGGTGTAAGGGACGCCGTCCAGCTGGTCCCCTCTGCCCGGAGGATCGAGTCCGCGGCTACGGTGCCCCCAACCTCCTGGCGGAGGGAGTCAAGGCGGACGCCAGCGTGGTAGGCGCCAGGGGCATCTGCAATGATCACCGTGAGGTAGGCCGTTCTGCTGGACTGCTGGACCTGAGTGGCGCCGCCCGGGAGGTCCAGCGTCAGGCTGTCGTTCCGCTCGAGCGCGTAGCGTGCCGCCGCTGACGGCCGATAAAGAATCAGTGCGCGTGTGGGATCCGCGGTAGGCGCGATGGTCGGTCCGCCGGTCGGTCGCGGTGCCGCCTTCGGGGCCGGTTGCTCGACTGGCGATGACGCCTGTGAGCACGCCGCTGCGAAGACTGCCCCGACGATCGCGACCAGTCGGGGAGTCGTCACGGTAGCGCGCTCACCGAGAAGGTCTCCGTAAGGGTCACCGGCAGGGGCTGTGACGCGAACGCTCCTGCAAGCGTGAGCTTCGTCGTCAGTGAGTAGGCGCCGCCGAGATAGCGCCCATCGGTGCCTACGTAGTGCTCCCCGGTGCCTGCGCCGGTTCCCTCGATCTGCGCCGGGCCGCCCTGCATCTGTTGAGTGCCCGTCACGTTCGATGTAAACGCCGTCTCCACTTTGAGCGCCGTGCCCTCGCGCCGGTTCTCGGTGCCGGTCGCTTTGTAGGTCGTTATCCGGCTGACCGTCATGCTCCCGCCGGCGGCGGGGCTCGACGTCGTCATCGTGTCGGTCCACCCGTCACCGACCTTGAGCCCCGGCCGCAGGCCGGGATACAGGCGCGAAAGGACGTCCGTGAGCTGCGGGGCCAGCGGAGTGTCGCGCAGCGGTCTTACCCCAGACATGTGCCCGGTCGAGTCCAGGAGACCGTGGAACGGTGTTCCGCGGGCGCTGTCGAGCACCGCCTTCGGAACCGGCGCGGAGTCCGCGTGCATCGAGTCCACCACGGCGCTGACGACCTTCCCGCCCGTCGTGTCGGTCAAGGTGACCGAGACGAACGTCGACACCGAGAAGTGTTGCTGTTGCTCGCCGCCGCCGATCGCGGTCGCGTCCACCGCCTGAGCGATCGTTTGGTCGATGCGGTAGCGCATTCTGATGGCCGGAGGACTGGCGCCGAGAGAGATACCGGAGAGCGCGAGGAGCGCAAGAGCGCGTGCTGTCATGCCTGCCCCGAATCAGGGTGGGACCGCAAGGGACTGCCCCCCGGGGATCAGCCCGGGGGGCAGAGACGGGTCGAACCGTAAGCCGAGTTCTGTTCCCCCACGCTTTCGCATGAGAGGATGGTCATCTGTCTTGGACGGTCGTCGCCGACCGTCTCGAGCGGCCTACCCGCGGCTCCCCCTCGCCTGAGGCTCGGGGCCTTGCGGTGTGGGTCACACCTCGCCGCCTATTTGGCCTTGCTCCGACTGGGGGTTGCCGTGCC
>CAZFKN010000026.1:21718-32794 GCA_964519805.1 uncultured Gemmatimonadaceae bacterium | reverse complement strand
CTCGGCGGCTTCATCCTCTGGCTGCTGCTCATGTGGAACGCCTACCAGGGCAAGGAATGGGAGCTGCCCGTGGTCGGCTCGTTCGCCCGGAAGCAGCTCAGCGCCGGCGGCGCGTGACCGGAGGCGCACCCTCGCGCTTCCTGACGCCCGGGCCCCGGGGCCAGACCTGGCCCGAGCGATCGATGTCGGGAAGCGCGTGGTCGGGGTCAAGCTCGACTCTGGTCACTTTGGGCTTTGCCGCCACGTACAACGTGTAGCGCCGCTCGCCACCGAACCACACGTTCACCGGGACTTGCACCCGCTCCACCGCGCCGCCCTCGCGGGTGATCGCCAGCGGCACCGGCATGATGATCCTGCCCCGGTTCTCCAGCACGATCGCGGCCGAGTCGCCCTCGATCCGCACCGTGTCCAGCGCCTGATCCAGCTTCCAGGTCTCGTAGAACCACTCCTTCCAGAACCATGAGAGGTCCTGGCCGGTCACGTCGTTGAAGGTGTTCCAGAAGTCCCACGGCGTCGGATGCTTGCCCAGCCAGCGCTGGCCGTACTCCCGGAATGCTTTCTCGAACGTCTCGCGGCCGAGTATCGTGCGCAGCGCCACGAGCACGGTGGCCGGCTTCCAGTAGGCCGCGACCCCATAGGCGGCGTCGTTGCTGATCTTGTCTGCGGGCTTCATGATCTCCTCTTCGTAGCCCGCCTCCGTGCCGCGCAGGTAGTAGTCGCGGTTCCGTGCCTCGTCGTCGAAGCCCTTGAAGAAGTCCGCCATCGCCTGGGACTGGTCGTACTGGGTGAAGCCCTCGTCCATCCACGCGTAGCGCTTCTCGTCCGATCCGACCATCATCGGGAACCACATGTGCCCGATCTCGTGGCTCACCACCTCGTACATCGTCAGGCTGTCGTAGGTGCCCCCGATGCACGTCATCATGGGGTACTCCATGCCGCCACAGCCGTCGGGCCCGTCCACCGGCGTCATCTGAGGATAGGGGTAGGGCCAGAGCTTGCGGGAGTGGAACTCGACCGCGTGGCGTCCATAGCGAGTGGCTTCGTCCCAATACGAGCGCACGCCCTCGGGACGGTACAGGGACGAAACCAGCGAGGACGACACCCGGCCGTTGCCACTGTCGGTGATCGCGCGGGTCGCGTCCCACAGATAGCGCGGCGAGGTGCCCCAGACGAAGTCGCGCACGTTCCGCGCAGTCCAGTGCCACGTGAGCTTGCCGTCGGTGCCGCGCAACGTGACGAGACTGTCCGTCTTGTCCTTCTCCGTGACCACATGCACGATCCCCGTCGCCGAGCGCGCCGAATCGAGACGCGCGCGGGTCTGGGGCGACAGCACTTCGCCGGGATTCTCCAGCCCGCCGGTGGCGTCCAGCACCCAGCCGGCGGGCACGGTGAGGCGCACGTCGTAGTCGGCGTAGCCCATGTAGAACTCGCCGCGACCCAGGTACTGGTCCGTCTGCCAGCCATTGAAGTCGTCGTACACGACCATCTGCGGGTACCAGTACGAGATGAACCAGACCTCGCCGTCCTGCCCGCCGCGCGGCGCCGTTTCCGACTGCACCCGGAACTGCCACTCGAAATCCATCACCAGGGAATCCCGCGGCACGAGTGGAGCGGGCAGACGGATCTCCATGACGGTGCCGTTTACCGTGTAGCCGGGCTCGCCCGGCTTGGCCAGCTCGCTCAGCGCCTTTCCCCCGACCATGACCTTGTCGAAGTCGATCCCGCCCAGCTTGGGCGTTTGCGTGTTCCGCTTGGCATCGGGGCGGAAGAGGTTCTGGTACGCTTGGACGAAGACGACGGGGAGGGTGTCGGGGGAGCGGTTATAGTAGACGACGCGGCCCCGGCCGGTGAGTCGCTTGAGGACCGGATTCAGCTCCGCCTGTAGCCGATACGTCGCGTACTGCTGCCAGTAGTTGGGGCCGGGAAGCCCCGTCGTGGTGCGCGTTCCCCGCTCCACCGCCTTGCTGAACGCCTCCGGAATCTCCAGCCGGAAGGCCGGCGGAATCGCGGTGGGCGGAGCGGGCTGGGCCGCCCTGGGTGCCGGCGCCGGGCCGGCGGGAGCGGTCGCGGGAGCGCTCGCGCTGCAGGCTGCAACGGTGGCCAGCGCCCCCGGCAGCAGGACCGACTTGAGGGTATTGGGCATAGGGAGGGAACAGTAACCGGTGGGCGCTAAACGTAGAACGGGGCCCCGATCACTACGGAGCCCCGGCCCGCTGCGTTCCGCCCCTCAGCCTGCGGTTCGTGCCAAGGCGTCGTGGAACTCCGCCGCCGAGGCGGGGCGCTCGCCCGGCTCCAGCGCGAGCGCGCGCGCGATTAGCGCCGCCAAAGGCCGGGGGATCGAGGCATCGCCGGTGATGGGCAGCGGCCCGCCTCGGAGCATGCACGCGGCCAGGGCCGCCGGCGTCGAGGCCTCGAATGGCAGCCGGCCCGTCAGGGCCTGATGCAGGACCACGCCCGCGGCGAAGACGTCGGACCGCGCGTCCGCCGGCTCACCGAACAGCAGCTCGGGGGCCATGTAGGGTGGCGTGCCGGGTGTGGTATGTCCGGGCACCTGGGCGGCCGCCGCCTCGCGCAACGCGGCGATGCCGAAGTCGGTGAGCTTCACCTGACCATCCGCCGTGAGCAGGATGTTCTGTGGCTTTACGTCGCGATGCAGGACTCCCCGCGCGTGCACCACCTCCAAGGCGCGGCACAGCTGCAATCCGACGACGATCGCGGCAGGGGCCGGCAGGCGTCCGTGTCGCGCGAGGAGATCGGCCAGCGACACGCCCTCCACGTACTCCATCACCAGGAACCGGGCGTCGCCGGCGCTCCCGACATCATGGGTGCGGACGACGTTCGGGTGCGTTACGCGACGCGTAAGGCGCACCTCGGCCGCTACGGGGCCGAGGCCGCCATCGTCCAGCGAGAGATCGGCCCGGAGCAGCTTGAGCGCCACGCTCTCGCCCAGCACATGGTCCCGGGCCTCGTACACGACGCCCATGCCCCCGGTGCCCAGATGGCGCCGCAGCTCGAAGCGCCCCGCGACGACCTCCCCGACCCCGGGCGCCCCCGCTGGTGGCGCGCCGCGCGGCGTCGACGCGGATCCACCCACCAGCTCGCGCAGCAGCTCGCGCTCCATCGCCTCGGCGCGGTGCCGCTCCTGCTCGAGCAGGAGGACCTTGCGTTCCGCTCCCCAGCGGTAGCCACCCGGGTCGCCGTCGCCCCGGACGACTCGATGACAAGGCACCACCAATGCGACCGGGTTGGTGGCGCAGGCCTGCGCCACGGCGCGTGCGCCGCGCGGCGCGCCAACGGCCCGGGCGACCTGCGCGTAGGACCGCGTCTGGCCCGCGGGAATAGCCCGGAGCGCGTTCCACACCCGCCACTGGAAGGCGGTGGCGCGCACGTCGATCGGCACATCGACCCGCGGCGTCTGGCCCTCGAGGTGGCGCACGATTTCGTGGGCCCACGAGCCCAACCCATCCGGATCCGCGGCGAGTGCGGCATGGGGGAATTCGGCTCGAAGGCCGGATTCGAGCGTTGCGTCGTTGTCGCCCAGGCGCACGCTGCAAACCCCGCGGTCGGTGGCCGCCACCAGCAGGCGGCCGAGCGGGGATGCCACGACAGCATAGCGAATCGCGAGCCCCCGGCCGCCCCGGCGATAGGTCGCCGGCGTCATCCCCAACGGTGAGCGACCCCGCTCGTAGACCGGGCGGCCGGAGCCGTAGCCCGCCGCGTAAACGGCGCGGCTCACGGTGTGCCCTTCGCGAAGCCCGCTCCGGAGCCGCTCGACCCGGCGCGCCTCGACCCACTCCCGCGGGCTCACGCCGACCACGCGCTTGAACACCCGTTGAAGGTGCCACGGGCTCAGGCCGACTTCCGCTCCCAGCTCGGCCAGCGTTGGCGGAGCATCCAGCCGGGCATCCAGCGTGCGGCTGGCGAGCCGCACCGCTCGGAGATCGGCATCCTCGGTTGCGATCGTGCGCGGCCGGCACCGCCGGCACGCGCGGAACCCTTCGGCCTCGGCGTCGGCCGGCCCGGCGAAGAAGTGTACGTTACGGCGGTTGGGCCGCCGGGATGCGCAGGACGGGCGGCAATAGACGCCGGTCGTGCGCACCGCGTAGACAAAGCGGCCGTCGAAGCGGCGGTCGTGGTGGACCACGGCTTCCCATGCCTGCTCGGGATCGACTGTCGAATGCTCGAGAAGTCTCAAGGCTGTCATGTCTCCCTCCTGGGACAATAGTGCTGTGACCTGGGGTTCGCCCGCTATCCGGTTCTTGCGACGCATTCCGCGACGCCGGTGGGCCGGCATCGACCCGGGCCGTCTCCTTAGCATGCTCGGTCGCGCCGCCCCCCTTTTCCCCCTTGCGGTTGCCGCGCTTGCCGGCTGCCGGGGCGCGCCCCGCGCCATTGCCAGCGAGCCGGGCCGTGAGGCGTTTACACCCGCCGTAGACCGAGAGCCGGCGCCCGGGCCCGCTCCGGAGGGGATGGTCTGGGTGCCCGGCGGGCGCTTCTGGATGGGATGTGGGGGCTGCAACCTGCCCGATGCGTTACCCGTCCACGCCGTAGCGATGAGCGGCTTCTGGATGGATCGCGCGCCCGTGACCAACGTCGAGTTCGCCCGCTTCGTCGCCGCCACGGGATACGTCACCGTCGCGGAGCGGCAGCTCGATCTCAAGGAGTTTCCCGATCTTCCGCCCGAGCGGCGGGCGCCGGGCTCCGTAGTCTTCTCCCCGCCAACTCACGAAGGGTCCGACCTCGGCTATCTGGACTGGTGGCGCTGGGTGCCGGGCGCGAGCTGGCGCCATCCCGAGGGGCCGGGCAGCGATCTCAAGGGCCGCGAGGACCACCCGGTGGTGCACGTGGCCTACGAGGATGCGGTCGCCTATGCCCATTGGGCCGGGAAGCGCTTGCCGACCGAGGCCGAGTTCGAGTGGGCGGCGCGCGGCGGACTCGACCGGAAGCGGTACGCGTGGGGGGACCAGCTCAAACCGGGCGGGCGCTGGGTCGCGAACATTTTCCAGGGCCGTTTCCCCGTCCGGAACACGGCGGAGGATGGCTACGCGGGGACCTCGCCGGTGACCGCGTTTCCGCCGAACGGCTTCGGGCTTCGGGACATGGGTGGAAACGTCTGGCAGTGGACCAGCGACTGGTACCGCGCGGACTGGTATGCGCGCCTGGCCGCCTCGGGTGTCGCGATGAATCCCGCCGGCCCGCCGAAGAGCCTCGACCCCTCGCACCCCGACTCGCCGACCCACGTGATCCGGGGCGGGTCGTACCTCTGCAGCGACCAGTACTGCACCCGCTACCTCGTGGGCAGCCGGGGCCGCGGTGACGCGACCACCGGCTCCTCCAATCTGGGCTTCCGTCTGGTCCGCTAGACCCGTCCCAACCTGCTTCGACCGTTCAAGACCGCGGCGGCGCTTTCGGGAAGATTCCCGGCATGGAACGGAGAACCTTCCTCGCAGGTGCCGCCGTCTTCGGAGCGGGCCTCGCGACCCAATCAGTGCCCTGGCCCTCCGCCGAGGCCATTCCCGTCGCCTTTCTCATCGGCGACAACGTCAACGTCATCGACCTCGCGGGCTCCTGGGAGGTCTTCCAGGACGTCATGGTGGGCGCGGGACACCGCGCGGGGTTCGCCCCGTTCACGGTGGCCCCGTCAACCGCGCCCGTAACGGGGACGGCCGGGCTCACCTTCGTCCCCCACTACGACCTTGCGCACGCGCCGAGCGCACGCGTGGTCGTGGTGCCCGCGCACCACGCACCACCCGAGTCGCTCGACTGGCTCAAACGGGCGTCCCGCTCGGTCGATCTGGTGATGTCGGTCTGCACCGGGGCGTTCGTGCTCGCGCGAGCGGGGTTGCTGGACGGTCTCACGGCTACGACCCACCACGAGTTCCAGGACTCGCTGGAGCGCGACTTCCCGAAGGTCAAGGTCGAACGGGGCGTGCGATACATCGAGCACGACCACGTAGCGACCGCTGCCGGGCTCACCGCGGGAATCGACCTCGCGCTTCGGGTTGTGGAGCGGTACTACGGCGGGGACCAGGCGCGGGCCACGGCGACCTATCTCGAATACCAGAGCCGCGCCTGAGCCGGGCGGCCGAGTCGCTTCAGGTCGAGGCGGGTCGAAGCGGCAGTCGGCGCACCCGGCGGCCTGTCAGCGCGAACAACGCATTGGCGAGCGCCGGGGCAACCGGTGGCACCGGAGGTTCGCCCAGACCGCGGGGCGGCTCGCCGTTCTCGACGAAGTTGACCTCGATCCGGGGCGCTTCGCCGATGCGGATCCAGCGGTAGGCGTCGAAGTTCGTCTGGCGCACCCGCCCGTGCTCCACGGTAATCTCGCCGTACAGCGCGGCGCAGAGCCCTTCCAGGATGCCTCCCTCGACCTGTGCCTCCGCGCCGCTCCGACTGACTACCGTGCCACAGTCGATCGCCGCGACGATGCGGTCTACTCGGAACTCAGCCGCGGCATCGAGTGATACCTCGATGATCTCCGCGGCGTAGCTCCCGAAGGTGAAGTGGCCGGCGATCCCTCGCGCGCGACCCGCGGGCATGGGCGTGCGCCATCCGGCCCGCTCAGCCGCAAGCCGCAGCACGCCGGCCAGGCGACCCGGGTCGAACACCGGTCCCCCGTGGCCGTGGTACTGGAGCTCGCGCCGCTCGCCCAGCCAGTCCAAGCGGAATGAGAGCGGGTCCTGACCGGCGGCCGCAGCGACCTCGTCCATGAAGCTCTGGACCGCGAAGGCGTTGGCGGAGTGGAGCGTCGAGCGCCAGGCCCCGCGCGGGATCGGCGAATCCACGTTGGTGTACTCGTAGCGAAGGCTCGGGACACACGCCGCTGGAAAGTCGTCGACGTACATCTCAGAGGCTTCCCGGGCGACCTGGGTCGCGCCGGCGTACGCGTAGCGCGACGGGTTCACGATGTGCTGCGCCCAGGCGGTCACCCGGCCGCTCCCATCGAGCGCCGCGCGCAGCCGATGGAGTGCCGCGGGCCGGTAGAAGTCGTGGCTCAGGTCGTCCTCGCGGGTCCAGACCACCTGGACGGGGGCACCGGCCCGCTGCGAGAGCAGGGCCGCCTCCCCGGCATAGTCCACCATGAGGCGGCGTCCGAATCCGCCCCCGCAGCGCGTCGGATGCACCGTGATCCGGTCGGCGGGAAGGCCGGTCGTCGCCGCAACGATCGCAAGGACATCGCCCGGGTCCTGGGTCGGCACCCACACCTCGCATCGGTCTGACCGGACATCCGCGATGCAGTTGGGCGGCTCGAGCGGCACGTGCGCGAGAAACGGCAGCTCGTAGACCGCCTCCACCGTCCGGGCCGCGGCGGCGAAGGCGGCGTCCACGTCGCCGTCGTTGCGCAAGACCTTGCCGCCGCGCCCCAGGGCCGACGCGAGACCCGCCGACAGCTCGGCCGTGCCCGCGGCTTCCGCGCCTTCCCAAGTCACGCCCAACGCCCGGCACCCGCGGATGGCGGCCCAGGTGGAGTCGGCCACCACGGCGATCCCGGGGCCAACGCCCGTGGGATTGTGGCTGCCCTCGATCGGGATGACGCGTTGAACGCCGGGCACGCCGAGCGTGGCGCTGTCGCTCACGTCCTTCGTTCGGGCACCGAACGGCGCTCGCGCAATGCACGCGTACCGCATGCCGGGAACGCGGGCGTCGAGCCCGTAGCGTGCACGCCCCATGACAAGATCTGTCACATCAACCGGGGCGACCCGCCTGCCAATCAGGCGAAACTCCGCGGGCGACTTGAGCGGCACCTCCGCGGGGATGGGAAGCCGGGCGGCCGCGGCCGCCAGCGTCCCGTACGTCGCCCGGCGCCCGCTCCCCGGGTGACGGACGACGCTCTTCTCCGTCGTGAGCGAGGCGCGATCCACGCCCCACCGCACCGCTGCCGCGCTCACGAGCAGGTACCGCGCGGTGGCACCGGCGAGTCGAAGCGGGAGCCAGTTCTCCCACACGCTCGTGCTTCCGCCCACGCCCTGCGACCCGAACCGCATTTCGTCGAACGGCGCCTCCACGACACGCACGCGGCTCCAGTCGGCGTCCAGCTCCTCGGCCACGATCAGCGGCAGCGAGGTCTTCACCCCCTGCCCGATCTCCGGATTCTTGGCTGTGATGGTGATCATGCCGTCCGGGGCGACCTCCACGAAGGCCGTGAGTCCGACCGGCGCCGGCCGGAGCGCGCCGATGCGCGCCGACTCCGCCTCGGATCGAACGCCGAGCAGGAGACCGCCGGCGGCGGTGATCGCGACGGTGAGGAACTCCCGTCGCCCGAAATCAGTCGAGTCCGGCATGGAGGCTCCTCGCGCCGCGTGCGGCGCGGTACGCCCTGGGCGTGACTCCGACCTGCTCCTTGAATCGGCGTGTGAAATGGCTCTGGTCGCAAAAGCCCGAGGCGACCGCAATGCTGGCCAGCGAGTCGTCGCTGCCAAGCAGGCTGCGGCAGGCGGCATCGATCCGCCGGCGCCGCACGTAGGCACCCACACTGCAGCCGAACGTCCGGCGGAACGTCCTCGCGACGTGCACGGGATGGACTCCGACCGCGTCCGCGACGTCGGATAGCCCGACGGGCTCGCGATACCGGGCCTCGATGAGATCGCGGACGGTGCTGACCCAGCCGGAGGCGGCTGCGCGCTCGGCGCGGGGACAGCGGATGACTTCGCCAACTAGCGCGAGCACCAGGCCTTCGAGCGTGAGCTCCGAGGCGTCGGAGCCGCGCTCGAACTCGCCGTGGAGCTGCCGCCCGAGCCACGCGGCCCGGGTCATGCCGAGATCGCGGGGGCCCGGAAGCCGCGCGGAGCCGGCGCGCTCGAGACGCTGGATCAGCATCGGTCCCAGCGTCACGCTGAAGCAGCGGGTCGGCGCATCAAAACCGTGCGCGTGTGGCTCGTGGGCGGGGTGGAAGAAGAGTCGGCCGCCAGCGAAGGTCAGGTGTCGGCCGCCGCGTCCGTGCTCGTCGAGCGACCCGGCGAGCACCAGACAGAACAGCGGACTCTCGTGGCTGTGCCACGGCACGACGGCACCGGGCGGATAGGCCGTCTCGCACAGCACGACGTCGCCCAGGGTCCGCAGGCGGTGAACCCGTCCGTAGAAGCGGCCGTCCTGGGTCAACGTGCTCATGGGGGTACCTGCCGACCTGGGAGCGCGAGATCGCGACCCAGCGTCCCTTACGGGGCGGCGCCGCGGCAGGATTCGGCGGGACCCTCGCTGGTCGGCCCGGGGGACATTACCGTTACCGAATGAACGCGCTTCCCGATCCAATGAGTGGACGACCGCACGCGGCATCGGCGGGACCGCCCGCCGGCTTTGCGGGCGAAAGCCGTTTGGCCGCCGAGATCCTGGACGAGCTGAGCCGGGTCATCGTCGGCCAGCGGACGCTGCTCGAGCGGCTGGTAATCGGCCTCCTGGCCGAGGGCCACGTGCTGCTGGAGGGTGTGCCCGGACTCGCCAAGACGCTGGCCGTGCGCACGCTGGCCGCAACCGTGAGCGGCGGATTTCACCGCATCCAGTTTACGCCCGACCTCCTCCCGGCCGACCTGATCGGCACGCAGATCTACAACCAGCGGAGCGGCGAGTTCACGGTCCAGCGAGGCCCGATCTTCACCAACATCCTGCTCGCGGATGAGATCAATCGCGCGCCGGCGAAGGTGCAGAGCGCGCTGCTCGAAGCCATGCAGGAGAAGCAGGTGACGATCGGCGGCCAAAGCTTCCCGCTGCCGGAGCTGTTCCTGGTGCTCGCTACCCAGAACCCGATCGAGCACGAGGGCACCTACCCGCTCCCTGAAGCGCAGGTGGACCGCTTCATGTTCAAGCTGGTGGTCACGTACCCCGGGCGAGGCGACGAGCGCGAGGTGCTCGACCGGATGACCGGTGGGCCCGAGCCGGAAGCGCGGCCGGTGCTGAACCCGGCCCGGGTGCTCCACGCCCGGCGGCTCGTCCGTGAGGCGTACGTGGACGACCGGGTGAAAGAGTACGTGTTGGACGTGGTCGGAGCGACCCGGAATCCGGACGCCGTAGGCCTCGCCGACCTCCGCCCGCTGATCGAATACGGCGCCTCTCCGCGCGCGGGAATCTTCCTGCTGCGGGCCGCCAAGGCTCACGCGTTCCTGAACGGGCGGGACTACGTGGCGCCGGAAGACGTGAAGGCGCTCGCGCTGGACGTGCTCCGCCACCGTGTGATCCTCTCCTACCGGGCCGACGCCGAGGGCGTGGGCCCCGACGCCCTCCTGCAGCGTCTGCTTGCCGCCGTTCCGGTACCGTGAACCCCGAGCAGGTCGCCGCCGAGGTCCGGCGGATCGAGATCACGACCCGGCACCTCGTCCGCGACATCGTGGCCGGGGAGTACTCGAGCGCCTTTCGCGGGCGCGGCGTCGAGTTCGCCGAAGTGCGCGAGTACCAGCCGGGCGACGACGTCCGTACCATCGACTGGAACGTCACCGCCCGCCTCGGCGCCGCCTATGTCAAGCGGTTCCTGGAGGAGCGTGAGCTCACCGTTCTCTTTGCCGTGGACTACAGCGCGTCCGGCGCATTCGGCACCCGGCGGCGCACCAAGCGCGCGCTGGCGGTGGAGGTCTGCGCGGTGCTGGCACTCGCGGCCGCGCGCAGCAACGACCGGGTGGGTGCGGCGTTTTTTACCGATCACCTGGAGCGCTACGTTCCGCCGCGCAAGGGGCGCCGACAGGTCCTGCGCGTGATCAGCGAGCTGCTGGCCCACGAGCCGGCGGCGCGGGGCACCGATCTGGCCGGTAGCCTCGCCGAGCTCGAGCCGTTGCTCCGCCGGCGGTCGGTGCTCTTTCTGGTCTCCGACTTCCTTGCCGAAGGCTGGGAGGCCGTGCTCGGCCGCCTCGCTCGGCGTCACGACGTCATTGCGGTGCAGCTGGTCGATCCGCGCGAGCGCGAGCTGCCCGACGTGGGTCTGGTGGCGCTGACGGACGCGGAGACCGGTGCCTGGCAATGGGTGGACACGTCGAGCCCCCGTGTGCGCGATCGGTTACTGAGCGGCGTGGCTCGGTTCGACGCGGAGCTGGGGCGGGCGGTCGAAGAAGGCGGCGCTGATCTGCTGCGGCTGAACGCGGGCGAGCCCTACGG
>CAZFKN010000026.1:19061-21618 GCA_964519805.1 uncultured Gemmatimonadaceae bacterium | reverse complement strand
AGAAGTGAGAGGGGTGGCGGTTGGGGCAGCACTTGCCGCCGGGATCACCGTCGGAATGCGGCCGCATCCCGGCTGGGCCCAGGCACCCGACTGGAACAGCCAGAGCTTCGAAATGACCGCGGAGCCGGGCCACGCCACCGTGGGCGACTCGGTGACGGTTCGCTTTCGTGTCCACCTGCACGAGCGCGACCTGCTCTCCGATTCGATCGCGCGCCCGGTCGCCGACCTGGCGGAGGGCGTGCGCCTGTTGGACCTGACACCGCTCCGCAAGGTCGGCAACCGGATGCTCGAGGGACGCGCGCGACTCGCGTTCTACCGGCTGGGTCACCGGCCGATCCCGCTGTTCGGCCTTCCGTTCGTGCGCATCGTCTCCGGCCAGCGCGGTATCCTCGTGAGCGACCCCGCCTACGTGGACATCGACTCCGTGGCACCGCCCGGCAACCCCACGCTCCGGGACATCAAGGAGATCGAGCGCCAGCGCGGCCCCGATCCCCGACTCGTCGTGGCGCTGCTTGGCCTGGCTGGGTTTGGTGGTGTCGGCTTGCTGCTGCGGCGCCGACTTCGTGGCACGCCACGCGCCGCCCCCGAGCCGGAGCCCGGGGGCCCCCCCGCCGTGATCCTCGGTCCCTACGAGATCGCGCTGGCGCGATTGAGCCAGATCGAGCGCGAGCGTTGGCCCGCCCGGGGCGAGGTCGACCGCCACTATGACGGCGTGACGCACGTGATGCGCCGCTACCTCGAAGACGCGTACGGCATTCCCGCGCTCGAGCGCACGACCGGCGAGCTGGTGTGGGCGCTCCCACCCGTCCTCGCCGATGGCGGGCTGCGCGACCGGTGCGCCGCATTTCTGGCCGACGCCGATCTCGTGAAGTTCGCGCGGCATCGGCCGGACGATGCGGACGCGGCCCATCTCATCCGCGCCGCGCGCGAGCTGCTCGGCGCCTGGCGCGACGCGGCGCCACCGGCTGCAACCCTCGAGTCCGCCGATGCGGTTCGCTGACCCGCTGGTCCTGCTACTGCTCGGGCTCCCGCTGGCCCAGGCCTGGCGCCTTTGGCGGCGGCGGCGCGAGCCGCCCCCGAACCTCGGTTTCTCCTCCCTCGCGTTGCTGCCAGGAGCGCCGGCCTCGAGGCGAGCGCGTTGGAGCCGACTCCTGCCGTGGGTCGTGCCGGTCGGGCTCGCGCTTCTGGTTCTGGCGCTCGCGCGTCCGCAACGCGCCCACCATGTCGAGGACATCCGCATCAAGTCGCGCAACCTGGTCCTCGTCCTCGACATCTCGAGCAGCATGGGATCGGGCGATTTCCAGCCGGGCAACCGGCTGGAGGTAGCGCGGAACGAGCTGGCCGACCTCGCCCACCGGCGCGAGGGCGATCTGCTCGGCCTGGTGATCTTCGCCGGGCGCGCGTTTCTCCAGGCGCCCCTCACGCCCGACGCGGATCTCGTCGAGCGGATGCTGCGGAAAGCGGACATCGGCCAGCTGCCCGACGGGACCGCGATCGGTACGGCGCTCGCGCTGGCCCTGGCGCAGGTGAAGGATCTGCCGCCGGCCGCGAGCACGATCGTGCTGGTCACGGACGGAGCCAACAACACAGGCAAGCCGTCGCCCTTTGTCGCGGCGGAGGCGGCCCGCGCGCTCGGCGTCCGGATTCACGCCATCGGGCTCAGCAGTGCCGATACCACCACGCGCAACCACTCCTTCATCTGGCGGTGGGGCGGGCGCGAGGCCGACCGGCTGACCAGCTCGGACGAGGCGATCCTTCGCCGGATTGCCGAGCGCACAGGCGGCCGGTACTACCGGGCGACCGATCCCGAGGCACTCACGCAGATCATGGCCGCCATCGACCCCCTCGAGCGCGTGGACGTGCGAATCGGGGAGACGCGGGACTGGGGAGAGCTGTTCCCCTACCTCCTGTTGTCGGGCCTCATGCTCCTCGGCGCCGAGCTGCTGCTCGGACTCGGGCTGCGCACCGTCCCGTGAGGCTACCGTGACGTTCGCGCATCCGGCCGTGCTTCTGTTGCTGCTGCTCCTCCCCGCAGGCGGGGCGCTTGCCTTCCGAGCGGAGCACCGGCGGCGCGGGGCGCTCGAGCGTTTCGGCGATCCCGAGCTGCTCGCCCAGCTCTCCGCGATTCCGGCAGCCGGGCGGCGGCTCTTCAGGCACGGGCTGCGGCTTGCCGCCCTTGGGACGCTCGTCCTAGCCGCTGCAAGGCCCCAGGTCGGCCAGCGTCCGGCGCTCATCGCGCGGGCGGGACGGGACGTGCTCGTGCTGCTCGACCTGTCGCGCTCGATGAACGTCGCCGACGCCGGCGGTACTCGGCTGGCCCGGGCCAAGCGGCTCGCCGACTCGATTGCCTCCGCCTCGCCCGGCGACCGGTTCGGTCTCGTCGTCTTCGGCGGCAGCGCCTTCGTCCAGCTGCCGCTCACCGGCGATCACGACGCGTTCCGCCGCTTCCTGGATGCCGGCAGCACCGACGACATCGGCGACCCTTCGACCGACGTCTCCGCCGCGCTCGCGGCGGCCGCGAAGGTGTTCGAGCACGAGGGCGAGCCCGGCGCGCGTG
>CAZFKN010000026.1:0-18961 GCA_964519805.1 uncultured Gemmatimonadaceae bacterium | reverse complement strand
GCGCTCGCGGCGGCCGCGAAGGTGTTCGAGCACGAGGGCGAGCCCGGCGCGCGTGTGGCGCTCTTGATCTCGGACGGCGAGAGCGGAGATGGAGACGTCGGTCCCACGCTCCCCCGACTGCTGCGCGAGGGCGTGCCGCTTTTTGCGATCGGCGTGGGCTCGGTCCAGGGCGGACCGGTGCCGGCAGACAGCACCGAGGCGCCCGAGCGTTACCACCGCGACCACATCGGGCGGATCGTGAACTCCCGTCTCGAGGAGAGCGACCTTCGGCGCGCGGCGACGCAGACCGGCGGCGCTTACGCCCGGTGGGACGACGCGGCGGCGCTGCGAGCGCTGGGGGAGACGCTGGCCCGGGTGGACGTACGGACCATGGGCGTGCGCAACGCGCGAAAGCCTGCGGACCGGTTCCAGTGGCCGCTCGCGGCTGCCGTCGTGCTGCTGCTCGTGGAGATCGCGGTCCCCATCATGGCCGGCCGGACGGGTGGCAGCGCAGGAGGGCGTCGCGTCGCCGATGTCGAGGCCGGCGTCGCCGCCGCGCTTTTCCTCCTCACCACGGTGCTGGGGAGCTGTAGTCCCGCGGCATGGGACGCCCGGCAAGCCGAGCGTCGCTACGACACCGGCGACTGGGCGGGGGCCTACCAGGAGTTCGAGAAGGCGCTTGGGTCCTCGCCTGACCCGGCCTTCGCCTTCGGGGCGGGCAACGCGCTCTATCGCCAGAAGCACTACCCCGAGGCGGTGGTTCGGTGGCGTGGCACGCTTGGCGAAGCCCGCTTTCGGCAGCGCAGCTCGTACAATCTCGGGAACGCGGCCGTGCGGCTGGCGGAGGATGCGACCGATGCGGTGAAGGACTCGCTGCTCGACGACGCGGTATCCGCGTACGAGGATGCACTCCGGCTCGATCCGCACGATCGGGACGCCAAGTGGAATCTCGAGATCGCCCTTCGCCGGCGCGGCGAGCGGCCGGGCGGCAGCTCGGCGGGCCGGTCGCGGCACGGCGACTACGGTCAGGGCAACCAGAACGTCCCGGGCTTCCAGGGCAATCCGGAAGCGGCGGTCGGCGCGATGGCCGGCGGCGGGTTCGGCTCCGGCGGCGACGGCGAGTCGGTCAAGGAGCTGGATCCCACGCAGGCCAGGCAGTTGCTGGATGCCGTGCAGCGCGAGCAGCTTGCGAGTCATCTTGGCCGCCGGGCAAGCCGCCCGTCGGGCGACGGCAAGGACTGGTAGCGATCGGCGGTCCGGCTAGAACCAGGTCCCCGTGCGGACGAAGCCCTCCCAATCGCCCCTGCTGTTGACGCCCTCCTCCAGGCGAACCGGGCCGAGGGGCGTGCGGATCTCGACGCCCGCGCGGATGCCCTGGAGCCACTCCCCGTCGTAGGACGTCCCTCCGCGCCGCAGGAAGCCCGGCCCGCTTCCCACGGCGCCGACCATCCCCTCCGCGCGCAGGGCGACGGGGCCGATCAGCGGGCGCAGCGCCGACAGTCCGAACAGCAGCTCCTGGAACCCACGCCGTTCCGCAAGTCGCAGGCCCGGGAAGCCTTCGTTGCCGCCGAGGGGGAAAGTCGATTGGAGCGGCGTCCCGTCCGAGCCCCATCCGAAGCGCACCCGGGGCCGCAGGATCACGCTGCCGAATGGCATGCCGACCGACGTCTCCGCCGAGGCGCTCTGGTAGGCCGTGGTGACTGCACCGTCGAGGCGGAGGCTCAGGCCCGCGAGCCCTCCGCTAAGACCGAGCGTTCCGCGCGCGCCGAAGGCCGTGCGGTCCCCACGGGTGTCTTCGTGCCAGACGAGAAGCTCGGGGCCAAGCCGGAACTGCCAGCCGCGCTCAGGGCTTCGCCCCGTGCCGGCGAAGAAACGCAGCTCGCGCGTCGTGATGGACGGCAGCTCCGTCTGGTCCATGAAGACCCGGATGTCCTCGATTGCCCCGTCGATCGACAACAGCAGCGGTGAATAGCGGTAGTCGATCGGGAAGGCATACAGCAGCGAGACGCCGATGTCCTGGCGATACTGGCCGAGCGCGAGGTGCGCCCCCAGCTCGATGGGCGCATCGAGGAACCGCCGGTCGGCCCCGCCGATCCACAGCCGACCGCCCATCGTGTTGTCGTACGACACGCCCAACGCGGCGGCGCGCCGAGGCGCCTTGGTCACGCCGACGTCGAACGCGATGCCGTCATCGCGCGTGGCGGGATGCAGCCACAGTGCGCGGTACCGCTCGAACCGGGCGAAGCGGAGCAGCCTTTCCCGGAGGTCCGCCTCGTTGACCGTGTCTGCCGTGGAGAGCCGCAGGGCGCGAAGGATAACGGTCTGCTCGCTCGGATCTACCGCGCCAACGGCGGCGCCCACCAGGCGGTCCGAGCGCACCGGTCGCGGAGCGACCGCCAACGGCACGACGCAGCGGGCGCTGCCGAGCGCCTGGCGGGCGGCGTCACGTCCGCGCGCGACCAGCGTGTCGAGCGCGTCGAGCCCGAAATCGAGCGTCGTGTACGGACGGACATCCGTGTCGACGACCAAATCGCCCGGCTCCGGTGGCGGCGCACCGACCACCAGAAAGTCCAGCAGCCGGTTGAACGTCGTCGAGGGATCGTCGTAGTCCGGATCCGGAATCTCGGCCGACTCGAGCAGCGAGGTGATCACGCGCGTGGCCCCGAGTCGGCGCGCGGCGCCCACGGGTACGTTCTCTACCATCCCGCCGTCGGTGAGCGTGCGGCCGTCGAGCGCGACCGGCCGGAACACGAGCGGCAGCGAGAACGACGCGCGCACCGCCTGAGCCAGGTCGCCGTGGTCGAGCACGACCTCCTGTCGGGTCGCCAGGTCGGTGGCCACCGCCCGGAACGGAATCGGCAGCGAGTCGAAGTCGCCGCGCGCGGCGATGTTCCCACGGAGCATCAGCGCGTTCATGAGCGCGCTCACCTGCTCTTCCCGCACGGCGCTGGTCTCCAGCACCAGGCCGTGACGACCCTGCTCCAGCACGACCAGCGGCGGCAGCGGGCGGAGCGACTCGGGAAGCCGCGGCTCATATCCACGGAACAGCGCGCCGAGCGGAAGGGCCCGGGTGAGCGAGTCGATCTCGTGTCCGCTGTAGCCGCTTGCGTACAGGGCGCCGACGATAGCCCCCATGCTGGTACCGACGACGTAGTTGGGCCGGATGCCGAGGCTGTCCAGCATTTCGATCACCCCGATGTGGGCAAAGCCCTTCGCCCCACCACCGGAGAGCACGAGCGCGGTCTTCGCCGGCCGGCACGCCTGTGCCGTGAGCGGGCGGACCACGACCGTGGCCATCAGCCCGGCCAGCGCCAACGCCGGACGCATGCCGCGCATCATGCCGCGGGCACGTCGCCCGTAAGCAGCCGCACGCGCAGCCCGGTGAGCGCCTCCACGCCCGGCGGAGTGATGACGTAGCAATCGAGCACCGGCGGGGGCATGGCGGAAGGTAACCGGGCGTGTCTAGTCGAGCGCCTCCACGATGGACCGAGCGAAGCGCGCTGCCGCGTCCGGCTCGAGAGCCAGATAGAGCTGCGGCTCGATCAATTCCAGCTCCATCAGCACGAAGCGACCGTCCATCACGCAGCCATCCACCCGTGCATATCGAGCGCCGGTTGCCCCGGCCGCCTCGAGCACGTGCTCGGCCTGGCGAAGGGAGGCCGTGGGCATCGCGAGCGGCTGGGCCGTGCCGCCAAGCTCGCCTTGCACCCGCCAATCTCCGGGCGCCGGCCGCTTGAGCACCGTGTGGCTGGGCGTGCCACCGAAGCAGATCACCGACCACTCCCCCGCCTCGGCAACAGTGGACACGAAGGGTTGTACGAGCACGTCGCCGGCGGAGACAAGGGCGCCGAACGCGGGGGCGTCGGCGTCAGCCCGCGCGCGCGACGTCCGCCAGGTCCCGTGGGCTGACGCAGAAACCGCGGGCTTGACGACCGCTTCGTCGGTCGCGAGCCCGTCCAGTGCCTCGAGCAGCGCCCGGTGCGGATCGGGGGCGCCTTGCCGGACCAGCCGAGTGGGCACGATCGTCACGCCGCGCTCCGCCAGCTCGAGCAGGTAGCGCTTGTCGGCGTTCCAGCGAATCAGGCCGGGTGGGTTGAAGACGGGCACGCCGAGCCGGCCGAGTCGGTCCAGCCATTCGAGAAACGCGTCGAGCTTGAGATGGTAGTCCCAGCAGGAACGGATCACGACCGCATCGAATGGAGGCCACTCGGCGCTTGCCGCATCCCAGACCACCGGCTCGGCAGTGACGCCGAGTCCGGCAAGTGCGGGGATGACCAGCCGTTCGTCGGCCGGAAGGGCGGGATACCGGGCGCCGGTGGCCAGCGCGATGCGACGCTGCCGCGACACCGTGCGGTGCGGCTAACTACGCCGCGGGCGGGCAACCAGCTCGCCGCCGCAGTTCGGGCAGCGTTGCTGCAGTGCCGTCGTGCACGTGGGGCAGAAGGTGCACTCGTAGCTGCAGATGGAGGCCGCCGCTTGGGGCGGTAGCGCGGCTGCACAGCGCTCGCAGGCAGGCCGCATCTCGAGAGCCACGGACGATTCTCCTGGCTAGTCGTGAGCCAGCACCGCGACCACCGGAGCGTGGTCGGACGGCAGCTTGCCTTTTCGCTCGTCGCGCACCACGTACGCCTCGCGGCAACGCCGGCCGAGATCGGCGGTCACCAGAATGTGGTCGATCCGAAGCCCGTTGTTCTTGGGGAACCCGAGCATCCGGTAGTCCCACCAGGTGTAGGGGCCGTCGGCGTGGTGGTGCAGGCGGATCGAGTCCACCAGGCCCCATTCGAGCAGCGTGTGAAACGCTGCTCTTGCGTCGGCGTGACACAGCACCGTGTCGCGCCATTCGTCCGGCCGGGCCACGTCGCGATTTTCAGGCGCCACGTTGAAGTCGCCGGCGAGCACGAGCGCTTCTCCGGGCGACCCGGACCGTTCCAGCCAGGCCCGCAGACGTCCGAGCCAGGCGAGCTTGTACGCCCACTTGCTCGAGCCCACCGTCTGCCCATTGGGGATGTACGCGGACGCGATGCGGACGCCGGCCACGTGCGCCACCAGCAGGCGCGCTTCCGTGTCGTGCACGCCGTCGCCCAACCCCGCGGTCACGTCAGTGAGCGGCGTGCGACTCAGGATCGCCACCCCGTTGTACGTGCGCTGGCCATGCACGGCGCAATGCCAGCCGGCGGATTCGAACGCGTCGCGGGGGAACTCGTCGTCGGCCACCTTCAACTCCTGGAGGCAGACGACGTCGCACGCCGCCCGCCCGAGCCAGGCAAGCACCCGGTCCAGCCGTGCGCGGATCGAGTTCACGTTGTACGTCGCCACGGTCAGCATGGGCCCTCGGCCGCACCAGATGACCACGAAGATATACGTCGCTTGTGCGTTGGGAGTGCCGGCGCGGTGAGGCGCTAGCGAGGCGGGGCAGTCAGAGGGGCGGCGGCCTCCATCCCCCGGACGCTGACTCGACCACCTTGGCTGCGGCCAGCGACACGTCTTCGCGCCACGGCTGCGCCACCAGCTGCACGCCGATCGGCAGACCCTCGGGCGAGGTCCCCACACGGACCACCGTGACGGGCCAACCCGTGATGTTGTGCGGCTCGTTGTAGCGGTCGGCATAGCCCGGATCGTTCGATCCGCCGTGCGGGACGGCGGGCATCGCCATCACCGGGCAGACGATGAGGTCCACGCCCTGCATGAACCGCAACAGCCGCGACCTTACCTCGTCCAGCTGCTCGATCAACAACGTGAGCTGATCGGACCCGACCTGCTGGTTCGTGGGAATCTCTCCCAGCGACCCCGTACCCTCCGTGCCGGCCCCCTGGAGTAGTCGGCGGAGCCAGGCCGCGCCGTCGGCGAAAACGATCTTGTGCCACAGCTCGGTGGCATCGTCGAGACCGGGCGGCGATTTCGCCTCCACCCGGGCTCCGGCCACCCTGAGGGCGGACGCGGCGGTCTCGACCGCCTTGACCGTCTCCGGCGTGGGCGTCCTGCCCGGCGCCTCGGTGAAGAAGACGACCCGTAAGTTGCGGATGTCTACGCGCCGCGGATCCAGCAGCCGCGCCGGCGCGGCGTGCGGATCCCGACCATCGACGCCCGAGACCAGCGGCAGCACGAGGATCAGATCCTCGACGAAGCGTGCCATGGGCCCAACCTGCGTCCATGACTCCAGGATGCCGCGATAGGAGATCGCGTGGCCGCTCTTGGACACCCGGCCGGCGGTGGGCTTGATCCCCGCGATCCCACAGTTGTGCGATGGCATCCGAATGCTGTTCCCGGTGTCGCTGCCGACGTCGAGCGGCGAGCCGCCCGACGCGAGAATCGCGGCGGGGCCGCCGCTGCTGCCGCCGGGCGTGCGGGTGAGATCGTAGGGGTTGGACGTGCGGCCGTAGACGAGGTTGTCGGTCTCGTCGGACCAGGTGAACTCCGGCGTGTTGGTCTTGCCCATGAGGATCCCGCCCGCGGCGCGGATCCGGGCGACCATCGTGGCGTCCTCCGTGGGAACGCGGTGCGCCCAGCCTTGGGTGCCTGCCGTCGAGATCACGCCGGCCGTGTCGAACGAATCCTTCACGGTGAACGGAACGCCGTGCAGGGGGCCGCGAAGCTTGCCGCGAGCCACCTCGGCGTCCGCCTGGCGCGCATCCGCGCGCGCCCTGTCCGCGATGAGCTGCACGACGGCATTCAGCTTCGGATTGACCTCGTTGATGCGGCGAAGGCAGGCCTCGACCACCTCCGCCGAGGACACCCGCTTCCGTCGGATCGCGTCCGCCAGCACCGTGACCGAGGCGTAATGCAGGTTGCCGTCGGTGAGTCCGGCGACTCTCGGGTCTTCCGCGAGAAGGCGGGGCCAGGGAACCGCCACGCTGCCGGCCACGGCCGCCACGAATGTGCGCCGGTTGATCACGGCTGGAACCGGCTCTGCTCCTGCAGCACGGCCAAGGTCGTTGCGCCGAGCGTGAAAAGAGCCTGGAAAGTCCCCTTCACTCCAATTCTCGATCCGGTCCGCGGTGGGCTCGCCTCCTGGCTCACGACCGTGACCGTGCCGGTTCCGTCGGAGAGCTGGTAGGCGCCGCGCCCGAGAAATCCCGCGGACTCGTGCACCTCACCCGCCACCCGCACCGTTTTCCCATCGTATCGAGACGAGTTGTCCAGCAACTGGCCGATCGGTGTGACCGAAGCACAGCCGGTCAGCAGCAGGGCGCACGCAAACGAGAGCACCAAGAGGGACCGGCGGCCGTGATTGATTGTATTCGGCATAAGGGCGGCTCCTGATATCGGATTCGGTGACGCACACGAGTCCCCGAATTTACCCTCGATTCGCGATCAAGCACCTCCCGCATTCGAGTTTCTCACCGCCGCTGCGATCGCCCGCGCCAAGGCGTCGGTCGAAAAGGGCTTCTTGAGCAGAGCCACGGCCCCGAGCAGCCTGGCGTCTCCGAGCAGGTCGAGATCCCCGGACCGGTCCCCGCCCGACATTGCGATCACCGGAAGCTCCGGGGCGTAGGTCCGAAGCTGGAGGATCACCTCGATGCCGTCGGTTTCCGGCATCTGGATGTCCGTCAGCACAAGATCGGCTCCGTGCTCGCGCCAGAGTCTGAGACCGACCGCGCCGTTGGCGGCGCTGGTCACGCTGTGCCCTGACCTGGTGAGCACGCTGCTGAGGACGCTGCGAACCTGGGCGTCATCCTCGATGAGCAGGATGCGCAGCGTAGGAGCATCAGGCATGCGGCGCCTCGTTCCTCAGCACCTGCTCCTCCTTCTAGAGAATGCCCTGGACCGTGAACGGCTTCTCCACCAACGGGCCGACCGCCGCCGGATCGCCCAGGCGGGTGATCGCTTCCTCGGAGTAGCCGGACATGAGGAGCAGCGATTGGAGGCGAGACGTCGCACCCATGGCAGACCCTCAGCTTCGCCGAGTCGGTGGAGCGGCCCGCAGGCCAGAGTCGCCATAGGCGAGCGGGAGTCGACCCAGGTATCGGCCGATGCCTCCGGCCACTGGAACGTCCGGGCCGGGGCCTGCGACAACGCAGAATCAAGGCCAGCGGGTGAGGTGGCGCGGTGGGAAGGAGTTACATCGATCCGCGATCGGGCGATCGCGACCATCTTGCGGGAGCCCGCGCAAAGCGCGGGCGCCCATCAGCTTACCAATAGACGGTCGTCGCGAGCGTCGGGCCTAGGGGAACCCCTGAGCTCTAGCGGTCGGGGTAGCTCAGCAGGACCGACGGCTGGCGCGCCACTGACATGGCCCGCCGACCAACAACTGGGGGACGACCGGTCCTGACGGTCCCGACCGGCCGCTAGTGAACCTGGCGGCGGCGTGCGCGACGGGAGCCGAATCGGAGGGATCGATACAGCGCCCGCTCGAGCCGGGAATTCGTCGAGGGACTGGGAAACAGGCGCGCAAGGAAGGGGAACCCGTACCAGTAGTTGCGCCGCACGAGTTCCTGCAGGTAGGCCGTCAACGCCTCCGCCCGTTCTCTCGCCTCATCCATCTGGAATCGGGCACACGGCACGGTCACCCGCCCCTGCGACACCGCCGCGACCTGGCCGACCGAGCGCGGATCGACGTCGAGCAGAAGCTGAAGGACGCAAGCCGACGAGGACACCGCCTTCTCGAAGGCTCGATACATCTGCACGACGAGATCGGGGGCCGGCGCCGCCGCGAGTTGCTTCCGCAGGCTATCGATCGTCGTGCCGTACCCGTTCTCCTCCATCAGACCGAGTTGAGCCAATCGCTGCGCGTTGTAGCGATGGCTGTTGAACACGCGGACGCACGACCGCGCATTCAGCACGCCCGCGCGGCGCAGGTTTGCGAGAAAGACCAGCTTGTTATGGACGTGTTCCAGTGTCTCGCAGAGACTTGTCGCGGCAGAGCTGTCCGCGGTGACGCCGCCGAGGACATCGCGCCCGTAAACGAGACGAAACCCCTCCGGTCCGGGATTCACATATCGACACGCCGCGATATGGGCCTCGGGAACGACGAAGACCTCGTGTTCGATGATGGGATCAAATCGGGGCGGCAGCCGGTCGCGGAGGTGCACATGCAGGGGGGCCAGGTAGGCGTCCTTGGGCACCACCAGGAAATCCAGATCGGAGAGCCCCGGATAGGTCGCGGTGCCGAAGACGTAAAGCGCTTCGATGTACTTGTGCGACAGTTGGAGGTACGCATCGGTGGCCTCCTGGTAGAGGGACCGGTCCACCGGGCGGGGCAGGTTTTCGACGCGTAACTCCATGGTCCGACTCCCCCGCCGGCAGGCGGGATTGAGCTGGTGGAGACAGGCATACTGCAAGGGCTGGCAGGAAGAGCGGCAACAACGATGCCATTTGGGGGGCCTTGCCGGTCGGAGGCGCCTTCTCAGACCTCCCGAGGGCCGAGGCTCGATCGAAGCCGGCGCCATCGGCGCGAGCCGGATCGGAGCGTTCTGAAGACGCCCCGGTGCCAGGGCGCCGTAGCCGCCGCCGCGGGGAAGAGTCGGGGCAAGAACCAGAACCCGTACCAGTAATTCCGGCGCACGAGCTCCTGGCGATACGACATGATGAGTCGGGCCCGACGTTTCGCGTCCTCCAGCTCGAAGCCGGGGAAGCGCACCGGTACACGTCCATGAGCAATCGACGCGACGGGCTCGAACGCACGTGGGTCGAGACCGAGGGAGGACTCGACCGCGCGGGCGCACGCAGTCACCGACTCGCGAAACGCCCCGAACATTTCCAGCACGCACGCGGCGTCGGGGGCCACCATGAACCGGTCGCGCAGCGCGTCGATCGTAGCGCCGTAGCCGTCATCCCTCATCAGGCCCAGGTCGATCAACCGGCCGGCATTGTACCGCTGGCTGTTGAACACCCGCATGCAGGACCGTGCCTTCAACACGCCGGCTCGCTCGAGCTGGGCCAGGTACCCCAGCATGTTGTTCGTGTCCTCCAGCACTTGGGTGACGCGCGCCGCTATCGCAGTCTCGCCGCTGATCCCCGCCAGGACCTCGCGTCCGTGCACCAGCGACAACGGCGACCATCGATAGCTGTACGCGCGAAGGTGCGACTCGGGAACGACGAAGACCTCGTGCTCGATGATTGGGTAGAAGCGTCGGGGGAGCCGGTCCATAAGGTGCAGACCCAGCGGGGCCACGTAGCTGTTGGTCGGGACCACGAGCAAGTCGAGGTCGGACAGCCCGGGATAGCGGATGTTGCCGAAGAGGTAGAGCGCCGCGACGTACTTGTGGGACAGCTCGAGGTACGTATCGATCGCCTCCTGGTAGAGGGACCGGTCGACGGGGAGCGGCAGCTGCTCGACGCGCAGATCCATGTGTGCCCTGCCCCGGGTGGTCGGGTCCGTGTGCGGCGAACGCGGCTGTCGCAAACAGGATCACGTCGAGCAACAGGTGTGCCACCAACCGCCGGGATGCCATACAGGATGGTGGTGGCGCGCCACAGCCGCGATAGATTTGCCTATCCTCACGACAGGCCACCAGCGTGGCGGACACCTCGGCCCAGCTTGCTGACGCTCTCCGTGACCGCTACGTGCTTGAGCGCGAACTGGGACGCGGCGGGATGGCCACCGTGTATCTCGCCCGTGACCTGAAGCACGATCGCCCCGTTGCCCTCAAGGTCCTCCGCCCTGAGCTGGCCGCTACGGTAGGCCCCGAGCGTTTCCGGCGCGAGATCCAGCTCGCCGCACGCCTCCAGCACCCCCACATCCTCACGGTCCACGACTCGGGCGAAGCAAACGGCGAGCTGTGGTTCACCATGCCCTACGTGGAGGGGGAGAATCTGCGGGCCCGGCTCGGCCGGGAGGGGCAGCTGCCGCTCGAGACGGCGCTCCGGATCACGCGTGAGGCGGCGCAGGCGCTGCAGTACGCCCATGAGCACGGCGTGGTCCACCGGGATATCAAGCCGGAGAATCTCCTGCTCACGCCCGACGGCAACACCCTCGTGGCCGATTTCGGCATCGCGCGAGCGATCGGAGGCGCGGCCGGCGCACAGGAGCGACTCACCGAAACCGGGCTCAGCATCGGAACGCCCCGCTACATGAGCCCCGAGCAGGCCAGCGGCGACCGCGCCGTCGATGCCCGTGCCGATGTCTACAGCCTCGGCTGCGTGCTGTATGAGATGCTCGCTGGACACCCGCCCTTCCACGGTACCACGGCGCAGGAGATTCTCGCCCGGCACGCGCTGGACCCGGTGCCTCCCTTGCGATCCGCCAGGGACGCGATTCCCCCGGCGATAGAGCAGACCGTGGCGCGAGCGCTCGCCAAGTCGCCCGCCGACCGGTTCCCGACCGCCGCGCGGTTCGCCGAAGCGCTCGCGATACCGGAGCAAACGCTGCCGGTCCGCCCCACCGTCAGCCCGCCCACTCGTCGCGTTCCCGGACTCGCCGTCGCCGCCGTCAGCGCCGGACTAATCGCCTTGGCGGCGGCCTACGTCTGGTGGCCTCGCCCTGTGGTCAAGCTGGATCCGGATCTCGTCGCGGTGCTGCCGTTTCGGGTAAGCGGTGCGGCGCCGACGCTGGACTATCTGCGCGAGGGCATGATCGATCTGTCGGCCGCGAAGCTGTCCGGCGAAGCCGGCGCCCGCGCTGCGGATCCTCGCTCGGTGATCAGCGCCTGGCGACACGTCGCCGGCTCGCACCAGGACGACCTCTCCGAGCGCGCTTCTCTCGAGCTCGCCCGCCGCCTCGGCGCCGGACAGCTCCTGCTGGGAGGCGTCGTGGGCACCCCCACCCATCTGGTGCTCGACGCCTCGCTCCTGGCGGTGCGCGACGGGAAGACCCTGACCAAGGCGACCGTCGAAGGGGCGGCTGACAGCCTTCCCGTGCTCGTCGACCGGCTCCTTGCCCAGCTGATCGCCGGGAAGACGGGTGTGGAGCGCGGACGGACAGGTCTCGTGAACACGCCCCTCCCGGCGTTGAGGGCCTACCTCGAAGGCCAGGCGGCGTACCGCCGTGGGGACTACGGTGAGGCGGTCGCGCATTTCGACCGCGCCCTTGAGCTCGATTCCACGTTCGCGGTGGCGGGCCTGGCGTTGGCATCGGCGGCGGGTTGGGCGAACGCTCCCGGCGCCGCACGGCGCGGACTCGAGCATGCGTGGGCGGGTCGCGACCGACTCAGCCCGCGCGACCGGGCGCTCCTGGTGGCCGAGGCGGGCCCACGGTACCCTGTGCCCTCGAGCCTCGCCGAGTACCTCGCCGCATGGGAAAAAGCGGTGGATCTGGCCCCCGACCAGCCCGACCGCTGGCACGAGCTGGGCGACGTCTACTTCCACGATGGTCCTTATCTGCGCATCGCCGGGTCGGAGCAGCGGGCAGCCGAAGCGTTCCGGCGCTCGATCGCGCTCGACTCGGCCGTTGCACCGCTCGGGCACCTCCTCGAGATCGCCCTGATGCGCGGGGACAGCGCCGGAGTCCGGCGATTGGGGACGGAGTACCTCGCTCGCGATTCCGCCGGAGAACTGGGGGACTTCTTCCGGTGGCGGATCGCCGAGGGCCTCGGCGACACGGTGGCGCTCCGAAGGCTCCGGGAGCGGTCGGGCCAGATGACCCTGTCGAGCCTGTGGCGCATCATGAATCACGCCGCGCTCGACGGCACCCATCTCGACGACGCGGACGCCGCCGCCGTGGCCATTCGCGCCAAGGCAGGCAGCGGCTCCGAGTGGCAGCGGAGCAGGCTCTACCTGCACGCCTTCGAGCTGAACCGCGGGCGCCCGGGCGCGGCGCTGGCCGACACGGCCGACGAGAACGACCCGGACTATGGGGCGCATGCGGCGCTCTATCAGCGGGTGCTGGACGCGCTGTACGGCGACGGTGACAGCGTGAGCGGGGCACGGGCCGCGCGCGAGCTGATTGCCGCGGCCGCCCGAGCGCCGGCAGGCGAGGCTGCCGAGCGGGCGAGCCACTACAGCGATCTCTGTGTAGGGGAACTCTGGCGGCTGGAGCACGGCGACGCCGGCACCGCGAGCCGGACGATCGCGCGGCTTCGCGGCGCCGCGCCACCTGCTGATCTCCCGGCATCGCTGGCCATCAACTCGGTGTGCGCCGCGATCCTGGACGCCATGCTGGCCGCGGCCACGCACCGGTCTGACGCAGCTGCCATGCTGGAGCACCTGGACTCGATCATGCGCGCGGGGCCCGGCGGGCTACGGAACGGCCCTGCCATCGCGTTCACGCTCAGTCCGGGGTTCATCCGGGCCACGGTGGGGATCACGCCGGTCGGGTTCGAGGACTTCGCGAACCTGATCGTCGCCCGCCTCTATGAGCGGGTGGGCAACCCGCGGGCCGCGCTCGAGGCGGTCCGGAGACGGGCGTACGCCTACCATCGAACCGAGTACTTGTCCAATCATCTGCGTCAGGAAGCCCGCCTGGCCGCCCTCACGGGCGATCGTCCCGGCGCCGTCCGGGCCTGGCAGCATTACCTCGCGTTGCGATCAGATCCGGAGCCCGCGTTGCGCGGCGACGCGGAGCGGGCACGGGCAGAGCTGGCGAAACTGGGTGCCAGCCCGTGAAGCCCGTTGGCCCTGTGGCGGACGGCGAGTTTACGCCGTACCCCTACCCTGCGGTTCGTTCGGCGAGACCCCTCACCACGACTTGCAGCGTCACTGCTGACATGGCAATCGCGGCGATCGCCGCCGGATAGACGATCCGAGGCCCAGTCCAGAACGTGACCCCGCTGAAACCCACGAAGTACAGCACGGGGATTGCCAGCGCGCAGAGGTCGAAGGCCGCGGGCTTGCGCCCGCCGGGAAAGAGGAGGGCGACGAATGCCAGCATGAGGGCGGTCAGCAGGAGCCACCGGATGCGGCTCCGCACCGCGGCCTCGATCCGCGCGGCGTGCTCGCCCACGGCGGTCAGCCACGGGTGCGCCGTGAGTTGCCGGTCGAAGTAATCCCAACCGCCACCCGTGCTCGCATCGACGTTGTCCAGGTAGGCGTGGACGGCCTGGCGCGGATGCGCCCAGAGGATCGTGCTCGTAGTCGTAAGAGCCCACCGCAGTTGCTCGGCCGCCGTCGGCAGCGAATCGAGGCGTGCCTCAGCCGTGTGCATGATGCGCCGCAGGAGCGCGTCATCCGGTCGGCCGCGTGCCTGAGCCCATGCGTCGGTCTGGGCCGCCAAATACACCCGGGCGGTGATCGTGCCGACCGACGAGACCGTGGCGACGCCGTCCCGCGCATAGTTGCAGGCGGCCCAGAGTCCTGCCGGAATCCACTGAATCGTGACGAACGCGAGGAGCGACCGGAGCGACCAAGCATGGGGCGGGGCGCGTGCCAGCAACCACCCCGCCAACACGCCGAACGGAGCCCACGGAAGCAGGATCGGCTTCACGAGGATGCCAAGCGCGAACAGCGCGCCCGCGCTGAGCAGCCACCGCGGGTCGTGGGTCTTGGCCCCTCGCACGAGCAAGAGGAGGCCCGTGCCGAACACGGCGGCCAGCACGAGGTCGGCCATGATCAGCCCGGTGACGCCAATGCCCGTTGGCGAGACGGCTGCCACGAGACCCGCCCCGGCGCTCAGCCAGAGACTGCGGGTGAGCGCGTGGGTGAGCAGGAGAGTCGCCCCAGCGACCAGTGCGCCGAGGAGAGCTTGGGCGAGCAGAGCACCAGCGGGCCGCGCGGCCGAGAGCACAAGAAACAGGGGATAGCCGGGCGGGCGTTCCAAAGTGCCGATCCCGCGCACGTTCCCGCGCAGCAGCTCCTGGGCCGGCGCCATATAGCCGGGGCTGTCGTTCGTGAGAAACCCTGCCTGATGCCCGAGCGGCGGCGCCCGGGCGGATTCGAGGACGAGCAGGACGAACGCCACGCGCACGACGCCGGCCAGGGTAGTGACACCTAGCGTGACCAGGAAGAGCCAGCGGTCGTCACGGCGCGTCGTCAGTATCACCGTCCCACCTTCGAAGCCGACACATTGATAGCTGCTTGCCTGTCAAAGCGGCGTCAAGATTCGGTTCTTCGGCGTGTAGCTCTGGCTAGGTGGCAATGGATCCCCGGCCAATCGGGATCGACGCCCGCAGAAGAACGCCCCGTCCGTCGACGGGGCGTAGCGAGGGAAGGAGTCAGGGTTGGAGAACGGGAATGGCTAGGGGCGGAATAGAACCGCCCGTCACAAGTCTCTTCGATGGAAACCGCTGACAGCGGCACAGGCGCGGGACGGCCCGTGCTCAGGGGGGCCAGCTTGGGCTCGTCAGATCCAGGCGCCACACGGGACCGGAGTAGAGGGGCCCCTCGAATCGCACAAATGCGGGCACGTCATCGGTGACGATCCAGGCATCACTGTCCGGTGGTGCTTTGCCCAACAGTGTCGCGAAGATCTTGAGCAAGGCGCCCAGCTTCGGTTTGAGCTTGAAGTGGACCGCTGTTTCCGCGTGCTGTCCGAGCAGTACTCGTTGGGAGTTGGAGGGTGCAATCTCGAGCCCGATGAGACGGGGCTCGGGGGTAAAGGCCACGATGTGGACCGTCTGCGTGTCGCGTGTGCTCAGGTTCTTCGCGATCGTGATGACCATCCCGTTGTAGACGTCGGGCGGCAGGTCAAGCTTCCCGGTGAACTGTTTCTCGCCACCGTCCTTGTGCGACTTCGTCCTGACGACGTATTGCCCCGAGCGCGCCAGGGCCACCTCGAGATCGTCGGCGAACGCGGGCCCGCTTTGGACGAGGTGGTAGTGCTGCATGGTAAAGACGTCATGCTGGGTGAACGTGACTGCCTCCTCGAAGACAGACGTATCGGGAAAATGAAACACCATCCGGCTTTCGATCTCCCGATCACGGGCGACCTGGAGGAGGTCCCCGTGCGCGAGGATCACGCCGGTCGCCGTCCGCAACTCGAGGAAGCCGTGTACCGTGCCCTCGGCGTAGCGCACGGGCACTGCGGCGGGTTCGACCCGGCGTTCGCGCTGCTGAGCCATCCCAGTCGAGAACACAGCGAGGAGGGCCAGCGTCATCCACCCGGGTCCCTGCCGGATGGATAGACGCCGCGCAACCCAGTGCGTTGCGCGATCCATTCTGGCCTCACGCGCGGATGAGCACCGAACCGCCCCATGAAGACTGCCATGCGGGGCACCTCCACCGTTGTCAACCCGGCTCTGATGAGTCGTCATGTGTGGCGCCTAACGCCCTGCACATCAGCTGCGGGCGAAATGCCCGCATATCCGAATTCTATGGGTCTGCTGATCGCGACCGGCTGTCAGGGACAAGCGGAGCCGGCCCGGCGACCAGCCACAAGGACGCCCTCGAGTTGCCGCACCAATCGCGAACGGATTTCGTGACCGATCCGGCCGGTGTGCGGTGGTTCGTGATGCCACCGTCGATTGATGTACAGGGCGAGTTGTGAACGACCGGCCGCTGGCGGAGAAACGCGGCGGTGCGAGATAAGCAATCGTCTTTGGCCCTGGGGAGGGGACTATGCAGTTCGCGCGTTTCGTCTGCATCGGCGGCGTGGCGCTCATGCTCGCTTGCAGCAGCAGCGGCACTGGTTCGAACCTAACCGGCCCCGCTGGCGGGGGCGGGGGCGCCTCCGCCGACGTTACCATCCAGGATTTCACCTTCTCACCGGCGACCCTAACGGTCAAGGTCGGTACCACGGTAACGTGGACCAACAACGGTCCATCGCCCCATACGACGGTGAGTGACAACGGCGTCTGGACCAGCGCGACGCTGGCCGCCCCGGGTGGCGGTGGTGGGTACGGTGGCGGTGGGGGGTCGGCCGGGGGGACGTTCAGCTACACCTTCATGACGGCCGGCATGTTTGGCTACCACTGTGCGATCCATCCGCCCTCGATACCGATGTATCGGAGCTTCGTGGGCTCTGTGGTCGTCACCCCATAGCCTCACGCGCTGGGCGCCTCGTCACACGCGCACGAACGCCGCGATCGCCGGATCCGAGCGGAGGACGCTGAGCACCCCCGCGTCTGGCCGCTCGGGCGCGTCCCGGCTGCACTCCACCAGACAGAGAAACCCCAGCGGGCCACCGCTGGTCGCGCGGAACTGGTGCCACGTGCTCGGCGGCACTTGCACCAAGTCGTTGGGGCCAAGCTCGAGGATGCGGTCGCCCACGAGCGCCTGCCCCTCGCCCCGAACCACTATGACGGCGTGCACGTGACGGTGTCGCTCGAGCGACGACCAGCCCCCGGCCGCGATCTCGAAGTAGCGGAGCTCGCAGCCGAGCCCCTCGGCCTCGAAGAGCACTTGGCGGGTGATGTCCCGGAAGTGCGTCCCCTCGGGTTTGTAGGCCAGCACGGGGATGCCGTCCCAGCGGAACGACTCGGTCTGTCGGATGTGGGTTCTCATCTTTTCGGTTCCTCCGCCGCCGCCCTCACGACCCGATCCACCAGGGCACGCGTCCGCTCGAAGAGCTGGCTCCCCGCCTCGTAGAGGCTGCTCCCGATAAGCAGGATGCACTCGGTACCGTAAAGGTTGAGCAGTTCCGGGACCCGGTCCAGTCGGATCCCGCCAGCCGGCACGGGAAGCGCCGACCGGATTCGCGGATGGGGCTCCCGAATCGCGGCCGCGAGACGGCGGCACGTCTCAGGGCTGTAGCTGAACCGCCCGCCCGCGTGGGGGAAGATCACGGCATCGGCGCCGAACCAGCGAAAGAGCTTGCCGAGCAGCACAACTTCCGAGACCCGGTGCGTGCCGGCGAAAGACGGGTGGGCGAGAATCGCAAGCCCGTGGGTTTCCGCCGCAAGCTGGTGCAGGAAGGGGAGTCCCACGAGCATCGGGGAGATCATCACTGCGCGGACGCCGGCGGCACGGGCCAAAGCGAGCTGCTCGAGGATGCGGGCTGGTGTTCCCACCAGATTCGGCACGTAGAGTGCCTGCCGTCCGGTCTCGCGAGCCGCTGTCCCGATCGCGCCGAGACACGCCTGGACCCGCCGCTCGAACGGGCAGAAAGGGTGATCCGCGAGGCCGTGGTCGTCCTTCACGAGATCGAGCCCGGCCCGCGCGAAGGTGCGGCACAGCGCGGCGAGCTCGTCGGGCCCGAGGCCCATCGGTTTGAGCGCGGTGGCCAGGATCGGCCGACCGGCGACCCCGGTTAGCTGACGCCACCCCCCAGCACCGACGCGGGGGCCCGGGAGATAGTCGAATGCCTGGTCGGGGAGCTCGAGGTCCTCGAGCACAAGGTCGGGCTGAAGGGACGAGTTGCCGAAGACGACGTTGAGGAGCTGCGCGGGGTCGAGCGCCGCGGTCTCGAGCGGATACGCGATCTCCACGCGATAGCCCCCGGTGGCTAGCGGTTCGATCCGCTCCACCTGGCCAAGCACTCGCTCGGCGGCCTTGGCATTGCTGAGCGCGCTCCGTGGCAGCTCGACCGTCTGCTCGAGGACCAGCGCCTCGGCGCGCGCCTCGATGTCGGTCGGTCGCGCCTGTACGGCGTATGTCACCCGGATCGCCGGACCATGCAGGAGGGGCACGCGCTAAGCCTAGCTGCCGCGTCGCCATCTGCCAGTGTCCAACTGGCTTCCGCCGCCCAAGTCCACGGCCAGCCCAGGGCGCAGAGGGGCACGATCCGAACTGCCGCCAAAGCGGCCCAGACCCGGCGGCGTTGGCGGAGGTCTACAACATGATCGGGGACACGAGCGCCGCGCTGAACCAGTTGGAGGCCTTGCTCGCGGTGCCGTCACCACTCTCCAGCGCCCGGCTCCGCGCCGATCCGACCTGGGCCCCGCTCCGGGGCAACCCGCGCTTCGAGCGGCTGGTGGCAGGGGAGTAGTCCGGTCAGGGTTGGGAGATGCGAGTGGCTAGCGGCGGAGTCGAACCGCCGACACGCGGTCGCTTATTGCGACACTATGGAGAGACACGTTCCGGAAATGGGACAAACTGTCATTTCCGATTCGGGGACACTAAACCGCCATTCACCGCTACCTGACTCCTATGGGACGATGGGCGCTTTGCGGGGTGGGATCAATCCGTAGGGCGGCGGTGTTCCGCACGGACACGAGCAACAAGCGGACCGTGGATAGTTAGTCGCGCAGACTAGCGAAACAACCGATCGAGATCTCCGGTGAGATTTAGTAGCTCC